>NZ_CP108352.1:6611458-6911979 GCF_036237275.1 Streptomyces sp. NBC_01353
CTTCGATCCGGTGACCGGCGAACCGGCCACGATGATGTTCCCGAGCGGCTGCGCGTACTGCGCCATCACGTTCCGCCGGTTCTTCTTGTCGTCCGCGAGGGCCTTGGCTTCGTACGCCTGCACCCAGGTCGCCCGCCCCAGCAGGGCGAGCACCAGGAGCAGCGAGAAGACCGAGGCGCGCCTGATCGTCTTGTTCATCCCATATGCGGGACGAGCGGGAGGGGGCGCGGCGTTCCGAGTGTGTCCCGTTTCTCAGGAAACGTTCATGCGCGCCGGGTGGTGTCCCAGGTTGCGATCCATGATCGAAGACGCGGTGCCGAAGCGGAGGCGACCTGGGTGGTCCCCCCGCCGACCGGGCCCCGGCCCGCCGTCACCCAGGGCTGATGAATCCCGACTCGTACGCCAGGATCACCGCCTGGGTGCGGTCCCGGGCGCCCGTCTTCGCCAGGACCGCCGCCACGTGGGACTTCACCGTCGCCGGGCCCACGCCCATCCGGCCGGCGATCTCCGCGTTCGTCAGGCCCTTCGCCACCAGACGCAGCACCTCCGCCTCGCGCTCGGTCAGCCGGGCCACCCAGGGCGGTGCCGCCGGGGGACGGCGGCGGGCGTGCTCGGCGGCGAGGCCTCGGACTGCCGCCGGGTAGAGCAGGGAGTCGCTGCGCGCGACCAACCGGACCGCGTCCACCAGCTCCTCGGCCGCCGCCCGCTTCAGCAGGAACCCGGCCGCGCCCACCCGCAGCGCGTCGTACACGTACGAATCGTTCTCGAAGGTCGTCACCACCACGATCCGCGGCGGCTCCGCCATCCCCGCCAGGATCTGCTCGGTCGCCCGTATCCCGTCGATCTCCGGCATCCGCACATCCATCAGGACCACGTCCGGCCGGCGCTCACGCACCACCGACACCGCCTCGGCGCCCGTCGACGCCTCGCCCACCACCTCCAGGTCGGGCTCCGCGTCGAGGATCACCCGCAGCGCGGTCCGCACCATCCGCTCGTCGTCCGCCAGCACGACGCTGATCACCGGCCACCTCCCAGCGGCAGGCGCACCGCGAGGCGCCAGGCGTCGTCCACCGGGCCGGCCTCCGACGTACCGCCCAGGAGGCGGGCGCGCTCCGCGATGCCGAGGAGGCCGCGGCCGCCGTCGGGGCGGGCCACCGGCGCGCGGGCGGGCAGGGGGTTCTCCATCATGATCTCCAACTCGTCGTCGTGCAGGGCGAGCCGTGCGGTCACGCGCCCGCCGCCCGCGTACCTGGCCGCGTTCGTCAGTCCCTCCTGGACGATCCGGTACGCCTCCCTCGACACGGCCTCCGGCACTCGGTCGAGCTCCCCGGTCACCGACAGCTCCACCCGTGGCCCCGCGCCCTGCACGAGCGAATCCAGCGCGTCGAGCGGCAGCCCCGGCAGCTCCCCGTCGTCCTCGCCCTGACGCAGCAGCCCGAGGACGGAATCCAGCTCGCCGACCGTGCGCCGGGTCGTCTCCTCGATCGCCGCCAGGGCCTCGCGTACGAACTCCGGATCGCTGTCCAGCACCCGCCGCGCCGCGCTCGCCTGGAGCGTCACCGCGCTCAGGGCGTGGCCGACCGAGTCGTGCAGCTCGCGGGCGAGCCGGTTGCGTACGGCCAGTTCGGCGGCGCGCCGCTCGGCCGCCGCCAGCCGGTCCGCCGGACTCGGCCCGAGGAGCCTCGGCGCCTGACGGGCCAGGAGCTCCCCGGTGGCCGCCACGACGGCGGCGAGCGTGAGGAGCATCGCGAGACCGGCCGGGAGCCCGAACCACTGTGCCCACGGCCGGTCCAGACCCCAGAGCGAGGTCAGCTCAGACTCCCGCAGCGACGCCGAGAACGGCAGCGCCATCACCGTGACCGCGAACGGCGGCAGCGCCAGCGTCGCCCCGCTGATGAGCGCGCCGACTCCCAGATGGAGCGTGAACCAGCCCGCCGTCCGCGCCTTCGCGCTCCGGCCGCGGGCCGGACCGTCCGCGAGCCGGTCCGCCGGGATCCCGCACAGCGCCCGCGCCGCCGCCACCGACATCGGCCGGGTCAGCGGGAAGAGCGAGGTGATCGCGGCGAGCGGCAGGCCGATCGCGTACGCCCCGAACTGCACGCTCAGGCTCGCCGCGAACATCGACTCCCCGCCGATGAGCCATCCCATGACCACGGTGCCGACCAGCCAGTACGGCATGAACACGGCGCCGCCCAGGATCAGATGGACCCAGCGGAACCTGGCCCGTTGCCCCAGGAGCAGCGTGAACGGACGCCTCACGCGCTCGCACTCCGCTGCCGCAGGAAGACGGCCAGGCAGCCGGCCAGCAGGAACCCGGTGATCATTTCCCCAGCGTAGGTCAGCTGTGCCAGGCCGGTGAACGGATCGGTCGGATCGGTGTCCGGCATGAGCGTCACCAGGGTCATGTACGCGCCCCAGCACCCCACTCCGCCCGAGCCGACCCAGGCCAGGCCGAGGGTCGTACGGACCGACAGCGACCGGGCCCGCTGGAAGACCAGCAGCAGCACGGTGACGACGGCGACGGCGATGAAGAGCGCGCGCATCCACTCCAGGACGTAGAAGTCGCCGGTGCGCCGGGAGATCTGCGCCGCCGAGAGGCCACGCGTCGAGCCGAGGCCCCACATCAGATGGACGGCGGAGGGGGTCAGGGCGAGCAGCGAGGCGACGACGGCCGTGACGCGTGCAGCGGTGCCGCTGAAGCGGGCGGGCAGGTCGCCCAGGGTGCCGCGCCAGACATGGCTCCAGCGGTCCCGTGCGTAGAGGACGAAGAGTGTGCCGAGCGCGAGTCCCTGGACGATGAAGCCGCCGTAGACGGCTCCGAAGACCCACTCGTCGAGGAACGGTTCGCCGCCGGACCCGGGTTTCCGCGGGCCGGTGAGGAGGGAGACCGCGATCTGGGCGGGAAAGCCGATCATGATCGGGGAGAGCAGCCCGGTCGCGGCCCAGACCGGGAACGCGAGCAGCCAGGCCCGCACCCGCAGGCCCCACGGCTGGGTGAGCAGCAGGGCGAGGACGACCACCATGGCGTCCATCACCACGGAGACCGAGTTGGCGACGATCATCACCTCGCGGTTCTCCAGGAGCACGCTGCCGGCCGGGATGCCGATCTCGCTGCCCGCGACCCAGGCGATCTTGATCGCGATGTACGGGAGGCAGGCCACGACGGCGAGGGCGCGCAGGATCCGGCGAGCGGGGCCCGGTCGGCCGGTCGCCGTGGGGGCGGGGAGGTGAGCGGTCTGTGTCATGGCTTCACGCTCCCGCGCGGGGCCTTCCCCTCACCTCCTGCCCGCTGACGAACCGCCTCCGCCGCGCGGGGGAGACGGCCCTCCGCCTTCCAGGATTGACCCATGTTTCCCGAGCGGAAATGCACCCCTCACCCGGTCACCGGATCCCATAAAGTGATCTTCATGAACACGACGCAGCCCTTCGCCCCGCTCCTCACCCGCGCCGCCACCGCCGAGACCACCGCCGACCCGAGCAGCGTGATGACGCTCCTCGCCGATTCCGACACCACCGGCGGGCAGCTCACCAGCTACCGCTCGACCTTCGCGAAGGGTGCCGTCGGAGCCCCGGCCCACTTCCACACCAAGGCGTCGGAGATGTTCTACGTGCTCGGCGGCTCGCTCCAGGTGCTGCTCGGCGAGGAGTTGAGCGTCCTGGAGGAGGGCGACTTCCTGCTCGTGCCGCCGCACACCCCGCACGCCTTCGCCGCGGCGCCGGGCGCCGAGGCCGACGTCCTGTTCGTCTTCACGCCGGGCATGGCCCGCTTCGACTATCTGCGGCTGCTCGGTCGCGTCATGCGCGGCGAGGCGAGCTTCGAGGAGATCAAGGAGTCCTCCGAGCGGTACGACAACCACTACGTCGACAGCCCGGTGTGGCAGAAGGCGCTCGCCGAGCGCTGACGGGGCGTACGGGTCAGAGGCGGCGGGTCGCCAGCGTCAGCCGGTCGCGCGCGTCGAAGAGCGCGTCCTTGATCATCTGCTCGTGTCCGGGGGTCAGCCGGGCGACCGGAACCGAGCAGCTGATCGCGTCCCGCGCCGGGGTCCGGTACGGGATCGCGATGCCGAAGCAGCGCAGCCCGAGGGTGTTCTCCTCGCGGTCCACCGCGTACCCCTGCTCGCGGATCAGGTGCAGCTCCTCGATGAGCTTCTCGCGGTCGGTGATCGTGTGCTCGGTCAGCGCCGGGAGCGTCTCCGGGAGCAGCTTGCGGACCTGCTCGTCGCTGTGGGTGGCGAGCAGCGCCTTGCCGAGCGAGGTGGAGTGGGCGGGCAGCCGGCGCCCGACACGGGTGAACGGCCGCAGATAGTGCTGGGACTGACGGGTCGCCAGATAGACCACGTTGGTGCCGTCGAGCCGCGCGAGGTGGATGGTCTCGGTGGTGTCGTCGGAGAGCCGGTCCAAGGTGGGCCGGGCGGCGGCCACGACCTCGTCGCCGTCGATGTACGAGGTGCCGACCAACAGGGCCCGCACGCCGATTCCGTACCGCGTGCCCGTCGCGTCCGTCTCCACCCAGCCCAGCTCGACCAGCGTGCGCAGCAGCATGTACAGACTGGACTTGGGGTAGCCGACCGCCTCCTGGACGGCGGCGAGCGAGTGCATCCCGGGACGTCCGGCGAAGTACTCCAGCAGTTCCACCGTACGCACCGCGGACTTGACCTGGGCCCCACCCGTGTCGGCTGTCGACATTGCCCTCGCCCCTCTTGTTGGTGCCTCTTGTGGAGACGGCACGCCCGTCAATAGAGTCCTGATTCATCTACAGGAACTCTGTTCAGAATAGCGAACGGGGTGCGAGTGAGGGGCGTTGCGGTGGCAGCTCAACCAGTGTGGAGTGTGGACCCCCGGACGGGGAAGCCGCGTGAACAGGTTGCGGTGGAGGCCACGGCCGAGGAGATCGACCGGGCCGTCCGCGCCGCGGCGGCCACCCGTGAGGCGCTCGCCGACCGTACGACGCGGGCCGCCCTGCTCCGGATCGCCGCCGACCTCCTCGACGAGGCGGGGTCGCACGTCATCGAGGCCGCCGACGCCGAGACGGCGCTCGGCCCGGTCCGGCTCACCGGCGAACTCGCCCGTACCACCGCCCAGTTGCGGTCCTTCGCGGACGTCGTCGACGAGGGCTCCTTCCTCGACGTACGGATCGACCTGCCCGACGCCACGACGACCCCGCCCCGCCCCGACCTGCGCCGCTGGAAGATCCCGCTCGGCGTCGTCGCCGTCTACGCGGCCAGCAACTTCCCGCTCGCGTTCTCCGTCCCCGGCGGCGACACCGCCAGCGCCCTCGCGGCCGGCTGCCCCGTCGTGATCAAGGCGCACCCCGACCACCCGGCCACCTCCGAGCTCTGCGCCTCCCTGCTGCGCCGGGCCGCGGCCAAGGCGGGGCTGCCCGAGGACGTGGTCGTCCTGGTCCACGGCTTCGACGCCGGTGTCGAGCTGGTCCGTCACCCGCTGGTCGCGGCGGCGGGCTTCACCGGCTCCGTACGCGGCGGGCGGGCGCTCTTCGACGCGGCGGCCTCCCGCCCCGTCCCCATCCCCTTCCACGGCGAACTCGGCTCGCTCAATCCGGTCGTGATCACCGGCGCGGCCGTCGAGGAGCGGGCCGAGGAGATGGGCACCGGGCTGGCGGCCTCGATGACCATGGGCCAGGGCCAGTTCTGCACCAAGCCCGGCTTCGTCCTCGCGCCCACGGGCGAGGCGGGCGACCGGTTCGTGACCGCGCTGACGGACGCCGTCAGCGAGAGCGAGCCCGGCGTGATGCTCGACCACCGGATGCGGGGCGCGTTCCTCGCCGGAACAAGCGAGCGCGCCGAACTCTCCGGGGTCGGCGCCCCCGTCCTCCCTGGCCCGGGCGGGGAGCACACCGTCAACGCGGGCTTCCTGACCGTCGACGCCGAGGCTCTGCTCGAGGGCGGTCGCGAAGCGCTCCTGGAGGAGTGCTTCGGCCCGGTGACCGTGGTCGCCCGCTACGACTCCCGGGAAGAGATCACCGCCGTCCTCTCCCGGCTCCCCGGCAACCTCACCGCCACCCTCCAGATGGCCGACGAGGACCCCGAGGCGGCCACCCTGCTCGCCGAACTCACCCCGCTGGCCGGCCGCGTGCTCGTCAACGGCTGGCCGACGGGTGTGGCGGTGGCGGGCGCCCAGCACCACGGCGGCCCCTACCCGGCCACCACCTCCACCTCCACCTCGGTCGGCGCGACCGCGATCGAGCGCTGGCTGCGCCCGGTGACCTACCAGTCGACGCCCCAGCACCTGCTCCCGCCGGAGCTGCGCGACGACAACCCGCTCGGTCTGCCGCGCCGCTGACCCGGCCCGGCACGGTCAGACACGCACCACGATCTTCCCGATGTGCGTGTCCGACTCCATCAGCCGATGGGCGTCGGTGATCCGCTCCAGACCCTCGAAGGTCCGGGCGATCACCGGCGCCAGGGAGCCGTCGCGCAGACCGGAGCCGATGAACCCGGCGATCCGGCGCCGCCCCTCCTCGTCGCGCACCACCGCACCGTTGGCGTAACCCCGCACGGTGAGCGGCCAGTTCAGCGGCATCGTGGCCGGCCGGGGATCGAGCCAGCCGTACAGCACCGCCGTGCCGCCCGGCTCCAGGGCGTTCCCGAGCTCCGCGAACCCCGGCCCGCCGATGGCGTCGAACACCAGCCGCGCGCCCCTGCCCCCGGTGAACCGCCGCACCTCCTTCACCACGGACTCGCTCTCGGTCGTGATCACCCGCGCCGCGCCCAGGTCGAGCAGCCTCTGCCGCTTCCCCTCGCCCCGCGTCGTGGCGATCGGCACCGCGCCGATCCGCAGTGCCACCTGGATCGCGGCCGTCCCCACCCCGCTGGACGCCCCCGTGATCACCACCGGGTCACCGGGGCGCAGCCCGCCCGCCTCCACCATGCCGCCGTACGCGGTCGAGTACGTCAGCCACGAAGCGGCCGCGGTCACCGCGTCCACGCCCTCGGGCCTGCGCACCAGGTACTCCTCGGGCAGCACCACCCGCTCCGCGTACACCCCGTGCACCCCGAAGTCGAAGTTGGCGGCCGCCATGACCGGATCGCCGACTGCGTACGCCGTGACGCCCGTGCCGACCGCCTCGACCACCCCCGCCGCCTCGTAGCCGAGCCGGGAACCGGGGAGCGTCGCCGGGTAGTAGTACGTGCCCGCGCGGAACAGGGCCTCGGCGCGGTTGAGGCCGATCGCCTCGACGCGGAGGAGCACCTCGCCGGGGCCGGGCGCGGGGAGCGGAACCTCCTCCACGGTCAGCACCTCGGGTCCTCCGAGCTCGTGGAACAGCACCGCGCGTGTCATCTGCCGAGTCGTGATGTCGGTCGTGATGTCAGTCGTGATGTCGGTCGTGATGTCGGTCGTCATGTCCTCGACCGTAGGCAGGCGCGGCGAGACGTTCCATGTCCCAGGACCTCCCCGCCATGTCCGTCCGTCTCGCGGTACGGTGCGGCCATGGACGTATTGAGTGATGCCGTCGCGGCCATGCGCACCGGGCGCCCGCACTCCTCCCGTACCGTCAACTCCGGATCCTGGGGCTTCCGTTTTCCGCCGAGCAAGGGCGCCGGCTTCCATGTGATGGTCCAGGGCGCGGCCTGGCTCAGGCCGCCGGGCGACGGCGAGCCCGTCGAACTCCGCCCCGGTGACGTGGTCCTGCTCGCCCACGGCACCGGCCACGGGCTCGCCGGGCGGCCCGACACCCCGCTCGTCGACGCGGTGCAGGCCCCCGACGGCTCCTGGCCCACCCCGCCCGACCGGGCACCCGCCCGCGCGGACGAGACCCTGCTGCTGTGCGGCGCGTACCAAATAAGCAGGGCCCGGGCCCACCCCCTCTTCACCGAGCTGCCGCCGTACGTGCACATCCCCGCCCGGGCCGGCGCCCACCCCAGGCTGCGCGCCGCGGTCGACCTGCTCGGCGCCGAACTCGCCGACCCACAGCCCGGATCCGACGCGCTCGTGCCCGCCCTGCTCGACACCCTGCTCGTCCTGATGCTGCGCACCTGGTGGCTCACCGAACGCCCCGACCGCACCACCGGCTGGTCCGGCGCCCTGAGCGACCCGGCCGTCACCGCCGCCCTCCGTGCGATCCACGCCGACCCGGCCCGGTCGTGGACGGTGGAGGACCTCGGAGCCGAGGGCGGCCTCTCCCGCGCGGCCTTCGCCCGCCGCTTCACCACACTGGTGGGCCGGCCGCCGCTGGCGTATCTGACGTGGTGGCGCATGACGACGGCGGGACGACTGCTCCGCACCGACGACACCCCGCTCCGTTCGGTCGCCCAACGTGCGGGCTACGCCTCGGAGTTCGCCTTCGCCAAGGCGTTCAAGCGGGAGTACGGGGTGGCCCCCGGCCAGTACCGCCGCGCGTCGACGCGCAACGGGGCCGTGCCTACGGCCGTCGGCGAGGCAGTCGCGTCGACGCCAGAGCCGTCACCGCCAGGAAACCCGCGCTGATCAGCAGCTCGTCACGTCCTGCGCCGCACCGGCCTCACCCCGAGCGCCTACCGCGGCTCCTTCGGCCGACTCGCAACCGCGGGCGTCATCGCCGCGTCCCCGGCATCATGATCAGAATCGCGACCGCCGACGACCTCGACGCCATCGCCGCCCTGCACCTGGAGGCCCGGTCCACCTACTACCGCGGCCACGTCCCCGACATCGAGTTCGAGGGTCCCGAGGAGCTCGCCCGCTCCAGGGAGGGCTGGAGCAGGGCAGTGGAGCGTGGCACCGTGCTCTGTGCCGAGCGCGACGGCCGGCCGGTGGGCGTCGCCGCCTACCACCGGGTCGACGGGGTCATGACGCTCACCCAGCTCCATGTCCTGCCCGCGCGGTGGCGCGACGGGGTCGGCACCGCGCTCCACCGCGCCTGCCTGGAGATCTGGCGGTCCATGGGGGTCGAGACCGCCCGGCTGGAGGTCTTCGAGCGGAACGAGCGGGCCCAGGCCTTCTACGCCGCCCACGGCTGGACCCCGGACACCGACGCCCCGCGCTCCGGCAACCACCTCGTGCTCCGCCTCACAGTGGGCCCCGCGACGGAATGATTCCGGCGCCCGGCGGTGTTTCCGCCACGGAACATCCCCCGACCCCGGAGAGAAGCAAGAACATGCGCGTCGAGATCTGGAGCGACATCGCCTGCCCGTGGTGCTACATCGGCAAGGCCCGCTTCGAGAAGGGGCTCGCGGACTTCGCCCACCGTGACGACATCGAGGTGGTGCACCGCTCCTTCGAGCTCGACCCGAACCGGCCCAAGGGCGACACCGCCCCGGTGATCGACATGCTGGCGAAGAAGTACGGCCGCACCCTGGACGAGGCCCGTGCCATGGAGGCCCATGTCGCCTCCAACGCGCACTCCGAGGGGCTCGAGTACCGCACCGAGGGCCGCGACCACGGCAACACCTTCGACATCCACCGCCTGCTCCACCTCGCCAAGGAGCGCGGGCGGCAGAACGAGCTGCTCGACCTCGCCTACCGTGCCAACTTCGCCGAGGAGCGCTCCGTCTTCGACACCGAGACCCTCGTACGGCTCGGAGTCGAGGCGGGTCTGGACGAGACCGAGGTCCGGTCCGTGCTCGCCGACGAGAGCGCGTACGCGGACGCGGTACGGGCGGACGAGCGCGAAGCGGCCGAACTCGGCGCGAACGGTGTGCCGTTCTTCGTCCTCGACCGCCGCTACGGCATCTCCGGCGGGCAGCCCGCCGAGGTCTTCACCCAGGCCCTGGAACAGGCCTGGCAGGGCCGGGCGCTGCAGCCGATCGGCGGCGACGCCGCCGCGTGCGACGTCGACGGCACCTGCGACGTATAAGTGAAGCTTGGGGATTCCCCTTGAAGGTATGCAATTGACGTATGGCCGAGGGGAATCCAGGCTGGTCCCATGGATACCTTGGACCCCCTCGGCGGAGCCGAGTTCGCGCCGAAGCAGACGTATCTGAACACCTCCGCCTGCGCGCTGCTGCCGCGCCGCACCATCGAGGCGATCACCCTGCTCGCCGAGGAGACCGCGGACGGCAGGCCGGCGGGCGCGGGCGACTTCGAGATCGTCGCGGAGGCCCGCGCCACGTACGCCCGGCTCATGGCCGTCCACCCGGACCGGGTGGCCGTCGGCAGCTCGGTCTCCGTCCACATCGGGATGATCGCCCAGTCGATGCCGGCGGGGGCCGAGATCCTCTTCCCCGAGGGCGACTTCAGCTCCGTCATCACGCCGTTCATGGTCCGCGGCGACCTCAAGACCCGCTTCGTCCCGCTGGAGCGGCTCGCCGAGTCCATCGGCCCCGAGACCCATCTCGTCGCCTTCTCCTCCGTGCAGTCCGCGGACGGCCGGACGGCCGACTTCGCGGCGGTACGGGCCGCGGCCGCCGCGCACGGCGCCCGTACGCTCGTCGACGCCACGCAGTCGGCGGGCTGGCTGCCGCTGCGGGCGGGGGAGTGGGACTACACGGTGGCCGGCGGCTACAAGTTCCTGCTCTGCCCGCGCGGGGCGTCCTTCCTCACCGTCACCGAGGAGGCGCAGGACACCCTGGTCCCGATCCACGCAGGGTGGGTGACGGGCGAGGAGCTGTGGGTCAACAGCTACGGACCGGTGCGCGAACTGGCCCGGTCGGCACGGCGGTTCGACGAGCCGCCGGCCTTCCTCTCGTACCACGGGGCCGCTCGCTCGCTCGCCCTGCTCGAGGAGATCGGCATCGAGCGGATCGAGGCCCACAACAAGGCGCTCGCGGCCCGCTTCCGGGCGGGTCTCGTGGAGCTGGGGCACGCGCCCGTTCCGGACGTCTCCGGTGTCGTCGGCATGCCGGGCCTCGGCGACCGCCAGTCCGCGCTCCGGGCGGCCGGCGTCCTGATGTCCGCCCGCGTGGGCTTCCTGCGGGCGTCCTTCCACCTCTACAACAGCGCGACGGACGTGGACCGCGCCCTGGAGGTCCTGGCCGGCTGACGGCTGCCCAGCCGCACCCAAGGGGGTGTCCGGCGGATCATGGCCGGACAGGGCGGAAACCCATTACGCCCTGCGTCCTGCCTTCGGCTCCGAGCAGTCGCCCAGCTCGGCGCCGCCCGCCTCCGCGCACAGGTTCCCCTCGACCTTGCTCAGGAGCCGCGCGAGGTCGGCGCGCTCGGCCGGGGTGAGGCCGGCCAGGGCGTACTCCTCCAGGCCGGTCCAGACGTCCGCGACCCCCGACCGCAGCGTGCCGCCCTCGTCCGCCGCCGCGACGAGCACCGCGCGCCGGTCGGTGGGGTCCGGGCTGCGCCGCACATGCCCGCTCTGCTCCAGGCGCTGGAGCATCTTGGTGACCGTCGAGGCGTCGACTCCCATCGCCTTGATCAACTCGGACTGGCGGACCGGCCCGCAGTCCCACAGGCACATCATCAGGAACTCCTGGCCCGGGTAGAGCCCGACCTCCTTGAGCAACCGGCCCGCGGCGATCCGGTGCAGCCGGGCCACACGGGCGAGGGCGTGGCTCACCGGTCCGCCCTGTGCGGCGGTCGGCAGCGGGCCGCTACAGACGGGGTCCGACGGGGGCGCGGACGGGGACTCGGGCATCACTGGCTCCTTGCGGCGGGCTCCTGCGGGGAGGTGTCCCAGATTACCTTGGTCGGCCAAGTAATGCGTTACAGTGGCGTCAGGCCAGATGCTTGGCCGACCACATAAATGCCCTCGGAGGCCTCCATGACCACTGCTTTCGACCCCATCGACCTCGCAGGCGCACGGCTCGCCAACCGCATCGCGATGGCCCCGATGACCCGCAGCCGCGCCCACAACGCGGGCCGGACCCCGACCGCACTGGTGGCCGAGTACTACGCCCAGCGCGCCTCCGCCGGTCTGATCATCACCGAAGGCACCCAGCCCTCCGCCGTCGGCCAGGGCTACCCGAACACCCCCGGCCTGCACAGCGCCGAGCAGACGGCCGCCTGGCGCGAGGTCACCGATGCCGTCCACACCCGCGGCGGCACGATCTTCGCCCAGCTCATGCACTCCGGCCGGATCGGCCACCCCGATCTCCTCGACGGCGACCTCCACCCGGTCGGCCCGTCCGCCGTCCGGGCCGGCGGGCAGCTCTACACCCTCGACGGTTTCAAGGACTTCGTCACCCCGCGTGAGCTGACCGCCGAGCAGGTGCGCGCCACCGTCGCCGATTTCGCGTCGGCCGCCCGAAACGCCGTCGCCGCCGGCTTCGACGGCGTCGAGATCCACGGGGCCAACGGCTACCTCGTCCACCAGTTCCTCGCCACCGGCTCCAACCGGCGCACCGACGAGTGGGGCGGCTCCGTGGAGAACCGGATCAGGTTCGCCGTCGAGGTGGTCAAGGCCGTCGCCGCCGAGATCGGCCCCGAGCGCACCGGCCTGCGGATCTCCCCGGCCAACCCCTACAACGACATCACGGAGACCGAGTCGGAGGAGACGTACACCGCGCTGGTCGAGGCGATCGACCCGCTCGGCATCGCCTATCTGCACGTCACCGAGGCCGCCCCGGGCATCCGCGAGCTGACGCTCACCCTGCGCAAGCGGTTCTCCGGCACCTTCGTCCTCAACCCGGCGACCGAGGGCCCGACCGGGGCCGAGTCGCTGGCCCTGATCGAGGACGGGACCGCGGACATGGTCGCGTACGGCCAGCTCTTCATCGCCAACCCCGACCTGCCGGCCCGGCTGAGGAACGACGGCCCGTACAACACCCCGGACCGCGCCTCCTTCTTCGGCGGCGACCACCGCGGCTACACCGACTACCCGGCGCTGTGAGGGACCTGCGGGGGCCCACCCGGGCCCCCGCACCCTTCAGCCCTCATGGCGGCAGGGCTCACCGACGTCTCACCGCACCGGCGTGAAGTCCCGTGCCCCGATGAACTCCGGCCGCCGCACCGGCGCCGCGAACGGCTCCACCGCCGCGTTCTCCACGCTGTTGAAGACGATGAAGACGTTGCTGCGCGGATACGGTGTGATGTTGTCGCCGGAACCGTGCATCGCGTTGCAGTCGAACCAGGTCGCCGAACCGGCCCGGCCCGTGAAGAGCCGGATGCCGTGCGCGTCCGCGAGCGAGGTCAGCGCCTCGTCCGACGGGGTGCCCGCGTCCTGCATCTGCAGCGAGCGCTTGTAGTTGTCCTTCGGGGTGGCGCCCTCGCAGCCGAGGAACGTCCGGTGCGAGCCCGGCATGATCATCAGGCCGCCGTTGGTGTCGTGGTTCTCGGTCAGCGCGATCGACACCGACACCGCCCGCATCCGCGGCAGCCCGTCCTCCGCGTGCCAGGTCTCGAAGTCCGAGTGCCAGTAGAAACCGGACGCGCCGAAGCCCGGCTTCACATTGATCCGCGACTGGTGGACGTACACGTCCGACCCCAGGATCTCGCGTGCTCGGCCGACCACCCGCTCGTCGCGCACGAGCCGGGCGAAGACCTCGCTGATCCGGTGGACCTCGAAGACCGACCGTACGGAGGCCGACTGCGGCTCGACGATCGCGCGAGGGTCGGCCCGCACGGCCGGATCGGCGATCAACCGGTCCAGCTCCCGCTTGTACACGGCGACCTCGTCGTCGGTCAGCAGATCGGGCTGGGCGAGGAAGCCGTCGCGGTCGAAGGTCTCCAGGCCCGGGGCGTCGCTCCACACCACCGGGTCACGGCGGGGCGTCAGCACCTCGGTGGCGCCCCGGGTCGGGTACAGGTCGGTGTCCGTCAGTACGTCGGCCATGGTTCAGCCCTCCTCCGTCAGCAGGGGGTAGACCCCGTTCTCGTCGTGGTCCTCCCGGCCGGTGACCGGCGGGTTGAAGACGCAGACACAGCGGAAGTCGGTCTTGGGGCGCAGGGTGTGCCGCTCGTGGCCGTCGAGCAGATACATCGTGCCCGGCTCGATCCAGTGCGTCTCGCCGGTCTCGTCGTTCGTCAGCTCGGCCTCGCCCTCGACACACAGGACGGCCTCGATGTGGTTCGCGTACCACATGGACGTCTCGGTGCCCGCGTACAGCACGGTCTCGTGGAGCGAGAAGCCGACGCGCTCCTTGGCAAGGACGATCCGCTTGCTCTCCCAGGTGCCGGACGCGGCCCGCACATGGCGTTCGGTGTTCTCGATGTCCTTGAACGATCGGACGATCACGGTGGTGCAACTCCCTCAGGTCTAGGGGTGGTACGGGTGGTTCAGACGGTCTCGCGGACCGCTCGGGACAGCGTGCGCAGCCCCTCGTCCAGCTCCTCCGGGGTGATGGTCAGCGGCGGAAGGAGCTTCACGACCTGGCTCTCCGGGCCCGAGGTCTCGAGCAGCAGCCCCAGCTCGAAGGCGCGCGCGCAGACCCTCGACGCCCGCGCCCGGTCGGCGAACTCCAAGCCCCACACCAGGCCTCGGCCGCGGTAGTGCGCGCCGTCGGCGGAGTTCTCCTCGCAGAGGGCGAGGAGCGCCTGCTCGACCTGTTCGCCGCGCGCGAGGGTCTGCTTCTCCATCTGGCCGTCGGCCCAGTACGTGTCGAGGGCGGCCGCCGCCGTGACGAAGGCCGGGTTGTTGCCGCGGAAGGTGCCGTTGTGCTCGCCCGGCTCCCACACGTCCAGCTCCGGCCGGAACAGGCACAGCGACATGGGCAGTCCGTAGCCGCTGATCGACTTCGACAGGGTGACGATGTCCGGGGTGATGCCGGCCTCCTCGAAGGAGAAGAAGGCGCCCGTGCGGCCGCAGCCCATCTGGATGTCGTCGACGATCAGCAGCATGTCCTGCCGCCGGCACAGGTCGGAGAGCGCCCGCAGCCACTCGGGCCGCGCCACGTTGATGCCGCCCTCGCCCTGCACCGTCTCCACGATCACGGCGGCCGGCTTGTTCAACCCGGAGCCCTGGTCGTCGAGCAGCCGCTCGAACCAGAGGAAGTCCGGCAGCTGACCGTCGAGGTACTGGTCGAACGGCATCGGAGTGCCGTGCACCAGCGGAATGCCCGCACCGGCCCGCTTGAAGGCGTTGCCGGTGACGGCGAGCGAACCCAGCGACATTCCGTGGAACGCGTTGGTGAAGGACACGACCGACTCGCGGCCCTTCACCTTCCGGGCCAGTTTCAGCGCGGCCTCCACGGCGTTGGTGCCGGTCGGCCCCGGGAACATCACCTTGTACGGCAGCGAGCGCGGTCGCAGCACGACTTCCTCGAAGGACTCGAGGAAGGTCCGTTTGGCGGTGGTCGCCATGTCGAGACCGTGGGTGATCCCGTCGCGTTCCAGATAGTCGATCAGGGCCCGTTTCAGTACGGGGTTGTTGTGCCCGTAGTTGAGAGAGCCGGCGCCTGCGAAGAAGTCCAGGTACGTGTGGCCGTCCTCGTCGGTGAGGCGGGCGCCCTGCGCGCGGTCGAAGACGGTGGGCCAGCCACGGCAGTAGCTGCGCACCTCCGACTCCAGGGTCTCGAAAACACTGAGGGCGGGCGGGGTGATGGTCACAGCGAAGCTCCGGTGTGGGGGAAGGGGCCGATGCGGTGCAGTACTTCGGGCAGATGGCCGGCGCCGTCGGACGTGGCGGGGAACAGGGCCCCGTCGAAGAGGACCTCGCGCTCCAGGGGGAGCCCGTGCCGTACGGCGAAGGCGGTGAAGAGCCGGCCGGAGGCCGTGTTGTCGGGGGTGACGGTCGTCTCGACGGCGGTGGGGGCGACCCGCGAGGTGAGCGCGTCGAGCAGCACGCCGGCCAGGCCCCGGCCGCGGTGCTCCGCGTCGACGGCGATCTGCCACACGACGAGGGTGTCCGGGCGGTCCGGGCGCAGATATCCGGTGACGAAGGCGACCGGCTCGCCGTCGGCGGCGCGCGCGACCAGCGAGGTGGCGGCGAAGTCGCGGCACCACAGCAGATAGCTGTACGGGGAGTTCAGGTCCAGGACCTCGGAATCGCGGGCGATGCGCCACATCGCCGCTCCGTCCTCCACACGTGGGCTTTCCAGAGTCAGAGTCATGGCTGCTTGTGCTGCGGTCATGGCGAGGGAATTTACCGAGCAATTTCGTGGATTGCATGTGCGAGTGGGGTGTGCCGACGCTGCCGGATATGTTATCCGCGCGGGCGCGAATGACGGCCGTTTTGCCCGTATATATCTGAGCAAAACGGGCGTGATGTGGAGTCGATCACACGACCGGAATGCGAGAAGAGCGTTGATGAAATCTTGGCGTTTGAGGTCGGGAAATCCGGGCAGAAGAACTGCGGAAGGTGTACGGGAATTCGCTTGAAGAATCTTCCCGGAGAATTAGTGTCGGTATTTCCGTGGCATTCGCGGGAATAGGGGCCTCGGGGCCGAATGGCGCGGGCAATGGTGTGGGCAGCGGTGCGGGCGGTGGTGCGGGCACACGAAAACGGGCGGGGCCCGTAGGCCCCGCCCGTTTCCCGCGTGCTGCCCAGGGCCCTAGCGGGAGCCCCACGCCTCCGTGACCGCGCGGCGGGCGGCCTCCAGGTCCACCGGGCGGCCCGTCTCGCCGAGGGCGGCGCCCAGTGCCGCCAGTGAGGACTGGACCGCGCCCGGAGTCGCGTCCACGCCGTAGTGGTTGACCCGGATCATCTCCTTCGACAGCGCTCCGCCACCCGCGATCAGCGGCAGCGACGGGTCGGCCGCCAGCGCCCTCGCGACCAGCTCCGAGGCGTCGACGCCCGCCGGGGAACGCAGCGTCGTCGCCACCGGGGCCGCGTCCTTCGCGTCACGGACGTACGGCTCGAGACCGCCGCCCAGGGCCAGGACGCCCGCGCGGGTCGCGGCGGCCGCGGCGGAGTGACGGGCCATCAGCGCGTCCAGGCCCTCGGTCTCGATCCGCTCCACGCACGCCTCCAGGGCCAGCATCTCCAGTTGCGCCGGAGCGTGCAGCAGCGCCTTGCGGCCGCCGTCGATCCAGCGCTCCTTCCAGTCCAGGAGGGAGAGGTACGAACGGCGCGGCGCCTGCGGGTTGGCGGCGAAGCGCTCCCACGCGCGCTCGCTGACGGAGACCGCCGAGACCCCGGCCGGACCGCCCATCGCCTTCTGCGCGCCGATGATGCACATGTCGACGCCCCACGCGTCCGGCAGCACCGGCTCCGCGCCGATCGACGCCACCGCGTCCAGATAGAACAGTGCACCGTGCGCCCGCACGACCGCGCCGATCTCGGCGACGGGATTGGTGTTGCCGGTCGCCGCCTCCGCGTGGACCAGGGACACGAAGTCGATCTCCGGGTGCTCCGCCAGCGCCTGCTCCACCTGCGCGGCCGTCACCGCGGTGTGGAAGGGCACCTCGAGGTCCACGACCGTGGCGCCGCAGTCGCGCAGCCAGTTGCCGAAGGTCTGGCCGTACGGCCCCGTGACGATGTTCAGCGCCGTCGAGCCGGGCCGGGCCCCGCTGCGGATGCACCCCTCCAGGGGCAGCAGCGCCTCGCCCTGGGTGATCACCACGTCCTGCTCGGTCGAGAGGAGGGCGGCGACCCGCCGCTCGATGGACGCGAAGTGCGCGGCGGTCAGCGGGGCCAGGTCCAGAAGCGGGTGTGTCACGGTCACGGCGGTGCCTTCTTCGGATCGGTTCGGTGCTGGTGGAGCTGAGCGTGGAGCTTCGGTTCAGGGTACCGAGCGGTACTCCGGACCTTCGTACGACTCCGCACGGAAACGGGGCATCACGCGCGTACAACCCTGAAGGTGCATCAGATGTCGAACAGGGCGACGGAAAAGGGACGGGCCCTTTCCGGACACCCCCGCAGCCGCCCGGATCACCGTTGCATCCAGGAGCCGCTCCATGCGCAAGCACCGCATCGTCGCTGTCACCGCCGCCACCTTCCTCCTCGTCACGGGTGCGGGGATCCTCACCGCGCCCACCGCCCATGCCGGGGTCCCCGGCAGCACCCACGCCGCCGACCGCAACTGCGACTTCAACGGCGACGGTTACGACGACGTACTCGTCGGAGCCCCCGGCGCGACCGTCGGCGGGCAGCGGGGCGCCGGCCTCGTCACCGTCCAGTACGGCTCGTCCCGCGGCATCGGCACCAGCCGCGCCGCTGTGTTCAGCCAGAACACCGCCGGCGTACCGGGCGCCGCCGAGACCGGCGACGCCTTCGGCAAGGCGGTCGCCACCGGCGACCTCGACGGCGACGGCTACGACGACGCGATCGTCGGCGCCCCCGGCGAGGACATCGGCACCATCGCCGACGCCGGTGGTGCCGTGATCCTCTGGGGCTCCCCGAAGGGGCTCGTCGGCTCCCGCAGCCAGTGGCTCGACAGTCTGCTCGGCCCCGCGGCCGGCGGCCGCTTCGGCTCGGCGTTCGCCGCTGCCCGCTTCACCGCCGAGTATCCGGGCGACCAGCTGATCGTGCTCGACCGCCAGAACGCGGAGTGGCACCAGTACGCCTCCACCCCGCGGCCGGACGCGGCCGCCCGCCAGAGCCGGGCCGTCCGGCTGACGCAGGGCGCCCCGCACTCCCCGACGGCCGCCGACGACCCGCCGCGCGACATCGTCGCGAAGTCCGTCACCACCGGTGACTACGACAACAACGGCTTCGCCGACCTGGTGATCGGCGGAGTCACCACCGGCGCCGAACCCGGGTACGGCTGGTCCTGGTACTTCTCCGGCCACGCCGACGCGCTGTACCTCGAACGCGAAATGCGCGGCGGCCCGGTGGCCGCCTCCGGTGACATCAACGGGGACGGCTACGACGACCTCGTCACGGGTGAGCCGCACAGCCCGGACGACGGCGGCGAGACGACGACCGGCGGCATGGTCGGCGTCTACCTCGGCAGCCCGGCCGGTCCCGCAGGTGTGGAGGGCCCGGGCACCCCGCCGCGCTGGTGGACCCAGGACTCCCCGGGCGTGCCCGGCGCCTCGGAGCGTGGTGACGGCTGGGGCTCCGACCTCTCCGTCGCGGACACGAACGGCGACGGCTACGCGGACGTGGCGATCGGCGCGCCCGAGGAGGACATCGGCACGCTGGCCGACGCGGGCATGGTGACCGTCCTGCGGGGCACGCGCGCGGGACCCACCGGCAGCGGAGCCCTGTGGTGGACGCAGGACTCGGCGTCCGTGCCCGGCGTGGTCGAGCGGGCCGACCGGTTCGGCGGCCAGGTCCGGCTGGTCGACCCCAACCGCGACGGCCGCTTCGGACTGCTGGCCGCTGCGCCCGGCGAGAACACCGACGACGGGCATGTGTGGGTGTTCTCGGCGGGTACGGGAGGGCTCACGGCGGTGGGCTCGTGGACGTACTCGGCCGGTTCGCTCGGGGGTCCGGCCGTGGACGCCCGCTTCGGAGCGGCGATCGACGAGTGATCGCCGTTTGAAGGGTCACCCGCCCCTCGTAGAGTGCAGTTATGAGCGATCACGTGGTGCTGCATGTGAAGGGGCGGGTGCTCGTCGGCCCGGAGGACGTACGGGACGAGCTGTGGGCCGTCGACGGGCGGATCACGTACACCCGGCCGTCCGGCGACGCGCTGACGGTGGAGGGCTGGGCTCTGCCGGGTCTCGTCGACGCGCACTGCCATGTCGGCCTGGACCAGCACGGCCCGGTCGACGACGTCACCAGCGAGAAGCAGGCGCTCACCGACCGCGACGCGGGCACGCTCCTGATCCGGGACGCCGGCTCGCCCTCCGACACCCGCTGGATCGACGAGCGCGAGGACCTGCCGAAGATCATCCGTGCGGGCCGCCACATCGCCCGGACCCGCCGCTACATCCGTAACTACGCCCATGAGATCGAGCCCCCGGAGCTGGTCGCGTACGTGGCGCAGGAGGCCCGGCGCGGCGACGGCTGGGTCAAGCTCGTCGGTGACTGGCTCGACCGGGACACGGGCGATCTGGGCGCCTGCTGGCCCCGCGCCGAGGTCGAGGCGGCGATCGCCGAGGCCCACCGGCTCGGCGCACGGGTCACCGCGCACTGTTTCGCGGAGGACTCGCTGCGGGACCTGGTGGAGGCGGGCATCGACTGCATCGAGCACGCCACCGGACTCACCGAGGAGACGATCCCGCTCTTCGCCGAGCGGGGCGTCGCGATCGTCCCGACGCTCGTCAACATCGCCACGTTCCCCAGGCTCGCGGAGGGCGGCGAGAAGAAGTTCCCGCGCTGGTCGGCGCATATGCGACGGCTGTACGAGCGCCGGTACGACACGGTCCGCTCGGCGTACGACGCGGGCGTCCCGGTCTTCGTCGGCACGGACGCGGGCGGCTCCCTGGCCCACGGCCTGGTCGCGGCCGAGGTCGAGGAACTGGTGAAGGCCGGCATCCCCCAGCTGGAGGCCCTCTCGGCGACTGCCTGGGGCGCGCGCGCCTGGCTGGGCCGCCCCTCCCTGGAGGAGGGCGCCCCGGCGGACCTCGTCGTCTACGAGCAGGATCCGAGGGCGGACGTCCGCGTGCTCGCGGCGCCGCGGCGGGTCATCGTGAACGGTTGCGTGATCGGCTGAGGCGGGGGTGTGCACGTGGGGCCCGGTGCCGGTCGCACCGGGCCCGTACCACCCCGTCAGCGGGTCAGGAACGCGAGCCGCGCCTTCTTCTCGGGGATGAAGACCTCCGGGAGGTCCACCTCCGGCAGGACGACCTCCGGGCCCAGCTCGAACCCGGCGCGCACCAGCCGGGCGATTGCCTTCTCGTTGTCGGCGTCCGGCTCGGCGACGGCGCGCGTGCGCCCGGTCATGGCGAAGTCGTTCAGCGCGACGAACAGCTTGGCGGAGAAGCCGGGTTCGGGCGTGGTGGCCGGGGCGATCAGGATGTGCACGCCGATGTCGCCGGGCTGCACCTCGTAGCACTCGCTGACCCGGTCGGCCTCGGGCTCGTACGTCTGGAAGAGCGCCACCGGCTCGCCGTCGCGGCGGACCAGGAAGCCGTGGTGAGTGGTGAGCGAGTCGAGGTGCGCGTAGATGTCCCGCACCTGGTCGACGGTCGTTCCGCCCATGCCCCAGAACCGGGCGCGGTCCTCGTTGACCCAGCCGTGGATGAGGGCGGCGTCGCCGTCCGCGTCGACGGGGTCGATCCGGACGGTGCCGAAGCCCTCGACGATCTGGACGTGGGCCGGCTGTCCGGCGGGTCTGGACTCAGTGGTCGTCACGGGGGAGCTCCTCGGTGAGGTGGTGCCAGTCGGTGGTGACGGGGGCGAGTTCGCCCCGCAGCCACAGGGGGAGTTGGTCTCGGTGGTGGGCCTCACCGGCGACGCCGGAGGCGCCGAACGGCACGACCCAGAGGCTGTTGTCGCGGTCGGCGAGGTCCCAGACGTAGCGTGCGGCCGAGGCCCGTCCGCTGCGGTCGGTGAACCCGGGCACGCTGGACGTGGACAGCACGCAGTCGTGGTCGCCGCCCAGGCCCGGCCACTGCGCGTCGGCGGCCTCGGCGTCGGTGTCGGCCAGCGCCTGCCACGGCGCGAGCCGGTGCGTCATTCCCCAGGCGGGCGGCTCCTCGCCGGAGGCGACCTCTTCCAGTGCCGCCCGGACGATCTCCGCGACGTCCGTGGCCGGTACGGGCCCGGCGGCGAGGAGCGTCTCCAGGGCGAAGGCCACGCGCGGCCCGAGCGCGAGCCACGGCTGGAACACCGCGGGATGCGGGGCGGGCTCCCGCAGTGCCGTGAACGCCGGGTGCCCGGCGACCCGCCGCACGACAGCCCCGCGCACGGCGGCGTACAGCCCGGCGTCGACGCTGTCCGCGTCCATCCGCCGGTCCCAGCCGAGCAGCCGCGCGCGGACGGCGAGCGCGGCGGGGGAGAGCGGCGCGGACGCGGGGTCGTCGGGGGAGCCCACTGCGCGTACCGCCTCCAGCAGGCGCGCCGCCGAGGGGTTGTCCGTGTCCGTGTGGACGGAGGTCATCGCCTCCGGGGTCCAGGTCTTCGAGCCGTCGAGCAGCGCGGCGATTCGCTCCGCCCGGTGCCGCGGGGCGAACTCCGCACCCAGCGGGGCCGCGAGCCCGCGCGCGTTGGCCATGACGGCGTGGCCCTCGACGTCCGCGCGGGGGGTCGGGGCCTGCCCGCCGTCCTGCCAGGCGTGCACGGCCTCCCAGGCCGGGACGACCCGGAGGGAGTTGGCGCGGTCGCGTACGGGGACGTACCCGGCGACCCGGTGCAGCAGGCCGCCGTCCACGTCCGCCGCCTGGAGGACGTTGACCGGCTCGATCCAGCCGTCGACCGCGCGGTCCACATCCGCGACGGTGCGGGCGGCGAGCAGCGCGGGCAGGACGCCGAAGCCCAGCTCACCGGTCACCCTCGGCGGATACCGCAGACTGATCGCCTCCCAGGAGCCGGCGTCCGAATCCGAGTCCGAGCCCGAGTCCGAGTCCGAGCCCGCACCGCTCCCGTCGCCCGCACCGCTCCCGCCGTCCGCGTCGATGATCACCGGCCCGCGTGCCGTCTCGATCACCTCGATCTCGACCGCCTCCGCGCCCGCGACCTCCACCGTCTCGACGTGCGCCGTCGCCGGTCGCCAGCCCTCCGGGCCGAGGGCCTCGACGCCGCCGTCCGCGGTCCGCCGCAACCGTTCCCGGTACAGGTCCTGGTAGTCCGCCATCGCGTTGGTGATCGCCCAGGCCACCCGCCCCGCGTGCCCGAAGTGGGGCAGGCCCGGGACGCCCGGCACGGCGAAGCCCACCACGTCGAACTCGGGGCAGGCCAGCCGGATCTGCTGGTAGACGCCGGGGGCCTCGATGAAGCGGTGCGGATCGCCCGCCACGATCGCCGCGCCGCTCGCCGTGCGGTCGCCGGACACCACCCAGCCGTTGGAGCCGGCCGTCCCCGGCCCGTCCGTGGCGAACAGCTCGGTCCACTCCTCGCCGAGCCGGCGTGCGACCTCCTCCCGCCACAGCTTGGTGGGCATCCCCGCGAAGAGGATGTGGGTGGCGAGCCAGACCGCAAGGGGCGTCCACGGTTCCCAGCGCCCGGGCGTGAGCCCCGTCGGCGCGAACTCGGGTGCCCGGTCGGCGCCTTCCGACAGGCCCGCGTTGACCCCGTCCACGTACGCCCGTACCCACCGCGCCGTCGCGGCGTCGAGCCGGTCGAAGCAGCGGCGCGCGGTGTCGGCGAGCCGGGCCCGCCGTACGAAGGTGTCCCAGCCCGCCTCACCCGTGCCGAGGAACGAGGCCGTGGTGCCCTGAGCCCGGTGCCGCTCGACCTCCAGCTGCCAGGCGCGGTCCACTGCGGTCACCCGCCCCTGGGCGAAGGACAACTCGTCGGGATCGGCGGCCCGCAGGTGTGGAATGCCCCAGTTGTCCCGGTAGACCTCGACGCTCAATCCGATCCCGATCCCATCCATGCTTCTTAGGTTAGGCTGACCTAAATTAATCTACAGCTTCGCAGGGGAGGAGAGTGTGGTGGGGCATGGCTGGGAAGGTGTCGTCCTCAAACTGTTCCGGGGTCGGGACTTCACATTCACGGTGACGGGGGCCGAGCAGGTCACCGAGCACTACCGCCGGGTGCACATGACGGACGGCGGACTCCTCGCCGCCGCCGGCGTCCACCCGACGATGTGGGTACGGCTCTGGTTCGAGAGCGCGGGCAAGCCGCACCAGCGCGCCTACACCCTGGTCGACCCGGACGCGGAGGCCGGAACCTTCAGCCTGGAGTTCGCCCTCCATGAGGGCGCCGCCAGTGACTGGGCCCGCACCTGCGCCCCTGGCGACACCATCGAGGCGACCCTGCAGGGCACCGGGTTCACCGCCCCCGAGCCGCGCCCCGAGCGGCTGCTCGTGATCGGCGACCCGGCCTCGCTGCCCGCCATCAACTCCCTCCTCGACTCGTCGCCCGACGTTCCGGCCACGCTCTGGTTCGAGACCTCCCACGACGCGGACGAGGAACTGCCGCTGCGCCTCGACGCCGACCGGCACGACGTCCGCCGGGTTCCGCGGCAGGGCGGCGGCGCGGCGCTCGTCGAGCGGGTGCGGGCCGAGCTGCCTGAGCTGCTCGGGAGCGACCCGTACGTCTGGATCGCCTGCGACACGGCGACCACCCGCACGCTCGCCACGTACGTACGCAAGGAGCTCGCGCTCCCCAAGGAGCGGGTGCACTCCCTCGGATACTGGCGCGCCACCTGAGCGAGACGCCCGGTGATGCGTCGGGTTGACGATCCGTTACCCGGCGACGGCGCGCCTCGTTGAAGCACTTTCCGTGCACGCCCGCGCACTGTGCAACGCGCGGGGCGCGCGGGAACGCGTGTGCCGAAAGAATCGAATATGGGCGCGGAAACCCCCCTTTGGAGTGAACTCACGTCAGGTGTCTGTCGGTTCACTCTCAGTGCGTAAAGATTCCGGTGTCTCAAGTCGCCGACGCCGCGCCGACCCCGCGTCCCCGTGGTGAGCGGCCGGCGACGCCATGTCTCTTGTGGGGGTTCCACCATCTTGAACAGCAACACCTTCCGTATGCCCGTACGCCGTACCGCGGCCGCCGCGACCGTCGCCGCGCTGGCCGTCGGGCCCGTGGTCCTCCTGGCCCCCGCGGCGCACGCCACGGGCGGCGAAGGGCGCGCGACCGCCGTCGTCCTGCGGGCCGGCCTCGACGTCTCCCTGCTCAACAAGGCGGTGGACGTGCCGCTGCGGACCTCCCTCAACGAGGTCAAGGCGCCGGAGAGCGAGAACAGGACCGCGCTGACGGTGAAGGTCGAGGGGGCCGAGAACAACAAGCCGATCGACATCCTGCGTGCCGACGTCGCCACCTCGACGGCCACGGTGGAGGAGAACAAGGCCGAGGGGTACGTGAATCTGGCCAAGGCCCGGGTCCATGTCCCGGGCATCCGGGCCCTCTCCCTCATCGAGGTGGAGAAGGTCACCTCCAGGGCGGTCTGCGAGTCCGGCAAGCAGCCGGTCGCCGAGTCCAACGTGCTGGGCCATGTGACCGTCTTCGGCAAGAAGACCACCCTGTCGACGGCCGGGCAGACCAAGGTCTCCGTGCCGGGCGTCGGTGACGTGACCCTCGACCTGTCCCGTACCTCCACCACCTCGCGCACCGCGGCCGCGACCGCCCTGGAGCTGAAGGTGGAGGTCAACCCGCTGAAGCTGGGAGTGGCCGAGGTCAACGGCGTGGTGACGCTCGCGGAGGCGACCTGCGAGACGCCGAAGGGCACGAAGCCCACCGAGAAGCCGACCGAGAAGCCCACGGAGCAGCCGGGCGAGCAGCCCTCGAAGGAGCCCTCGGCCGAGCCCACCGACGCCGGCGGCGTGAAGACCCAGAACGGCGGCTCCGACCCGGCCGGTCAGAACCTCGCCGCGACCGGCGGCAGCTCGACGACCCCGTACCTGGCGGGCGGCGCCGTCGTCCTGCTCGGCCTGGGCGCCGGCGCCTTCGTCCTGGCGCGCAGCCGCGCCCGCGGCTGACCGACCCGAGGGGGCCTCAGGGGGAACGAGTGCGGAGGGCGGTGGTGACGACACCGCCCTCCCCGCGTGCTCAGCCCGTGATCAGCAGGGCCTGGTCCAGGGCCTGCAGGAAACGGTTCGTCGTGACCCGGTCCCGGACCGCGAGCCGGAGCCAGTTCCGGTCCAGACCCGGGAAGGTGTCGCCGCGCCGCGCCGCGAAGCCCAGGGCCCGCAGCCGCTCCCGTACCTCGTCCGCGCGATGGACCCGGATCAGGACGAACGGGCCCTCCGCCGCGGCGACCGCCCGGACCTCGTCGAACTCCGCGAGCCCCGCCAGCAGATGCGCGCGCTCCACCCCGATCCGGTGCGCCGCGAACTCCGCCTCCGCGAGCGCCGCCCGCGACATGCAGGCCTCCGCGGCCACCAGCGCCGGAGTGGACACGGGCCACAGCGGCTGCGCCGCGGCGAGGGTCTCGATCGTCTCCGGCTGCGCGAGTACGTAGCCGATCCGCAGGCCGGCGAGGCCCCAGGTCTTCGTGAGGCTCCGCAGCACCACCAGACCCGGCACATCCGTCCGCCCGGCCAGCGACTCCCGCTCGCCCGGCACCGCGTCCATGAACGCCTCGTCCACCACCAGCGTCCGGCCGGGGCGCGCCAGCGAGGCGACCGTCTCCGCCGGGTGCAGCACCGACGTCGGGTTCGTCGGGTTCCCGATCACCACCAGGTCCGCGTCGTCCGGAACCGCCGCAGGATCGAGCCGGAAGCCCTCCTCCTCACGCAGCAGCACCCGGTCCACCTCGTGCCCGGCGTCCCGCAGCGCCGCCTCCGGCTCGGTGAACTGCGGATGCACCACGACCGGCCGCCGCACCGGCAGCGCCCGGGCGAGGAGCACGAACGCCTCCGCCGCCCCGGCCGTGAGCAGCACCCGCCCGGCCGGCACATCGTGCCGCTCGGCGACGGCGGCCCGCGCCGCCCGCCCGTCCGGATAGTGCGCCAGACTTGTGAGGGAGTCGGCGATCCGCTGGCGCAGCCACTCCGGCGGCGTGTTCGTGCGGACGTTGACCGCGAGGTCGATCAGCTTCTCGTCCCGTACCTCTGCGTCACCGTGGTGACGCAGATCGTGGACGTCTCTGTGCGCGTGGATATCCATGGCCGCCGTCGGGTGGTGAGTGGGGGGTGTACGGGGCTCCGTCTGACCAGCGATGTACCCCTGTGCCTGGGGCAACAACCGTGCGGCGGAGGCATCTTCGTTCGGGCGAAACGGGAGAGACCGGGCGATAGCACACGTCACGCGCCTCGATTTCCGCTTCGGCACGAGAAGTTCGGCCCCGGGACCCGCCGCGAGCAGCGCCGCGGCCTCGGCCACCGACCCCGTCCCCGTCGCCGCGAGCGGAGCCCGGGACGGATGCGGTACGGGCACGGCGGCCAGCGCCTCCGCCCCGTACGCCCGCAGGGGCACGCCGAGCCGCCCGGCCGCGCCCACGATCCCCGGCTCCGCGGCCCGTGCCTCCAGGGTGGCGAGCACCGTCACGTCCGAACCCGCGAGGCCCGCCTCCCGCAGCGCCTCCGCGACCAGGTCGAGGACCTCGTCCACCGACACCCCCGAGCGGGCCCCGACCCCCACCGTCGCCCGGCTCACCGCGTACCCCACACCAGGAACACGGGCGCCGCCGGCGCCATCGTCGAGGAACCGTCCGGCAGCGCGAGCAGCCGCTGGGACTGCATCAGCACCCCCTCGGCCTCGAAACCGCAGCACGCCAGCGCCGAGCGGACCGCGGCCACCTGCTCCAGAGCCGTCACCGCCACCACCACCGCACGCCGCGCCCGCCGGCCCGCCGTCAGCACGATCGACCTCAGCTCGCTGCCGCCACCACCGATGAACACCCCGTCCGGATCGGCCAGATGGGACAGCACCGTCGGCGCCGCGCCGTGCACCGTCCGCACCTCCACGCCGTGCGCGACCGTGACCGCCCGGATCCGCTCGACACCGGACGCCGTCTTCTCCACCGCGACCACCGCCGCGCCGAGCCGGGCGCACTCGACCGCGACCGAGCCGCAGCCCGTACCGATGTCCCAGATCAGATCCCCGGCCCGCGGCCCGAGCCGCGCGAGGGCCAGCGCCCGCGCCTCGTACGGCAGCACAGACCCGCCCTCGTCGCCGACCGCCCCGAACTCCCCGTCCGGCAGCGCCCAACGGCCCGGCCCCGTCAGCGGCCCCGTCACCACCGGAGGAGGCCCTTCCGCCCGCGACTCGTCGAGACACAGAACCAGGCTCACCCCCTCCCAGCTCCGGCACATCGCCTCCGCCGGCTCCACCCGTTCGAAGCGCTCACGGAACGGATCGCCCAGCGCCGAGAACACCACCAGCGTCCGCGACGCCACCCGGTGCACCAACTCCGCGCCCAGCTCCGCCGGGCCCACCCCGGGCCCGGGCAGCACGGCCACCTTGGGATGGGCCCGGCAGACGTTCACGGCCCGGTTCAGCGCATGGCCGCGCACCTTCGTGCCGTCCACCACGAAGGCGTCGTCCCACGGCAGACCGAGGCGTGCGAACGCCAGCCCCACCGCCGTCGGCCCGGGCCGCACCTCGAGCTCCGCGGCCCCGAAACGCTCCTCCAACGTACGTACGACCCCGAAGAATCCGGGATCTCCCAGCACCCGCACGACCACCCGTGTCCCGCCCCCGGACACATGCTTCTCGACCAGGTCGAGTTCCGTGTCCGTCAACTCGTCGCCCCGCACGTCCGCCACCAGGGCCGCTTCGCCCGCCCAGGAGCCCGCGTCGGCTCCCGCACTGCTTCCGATCACCGTGATCATGCGACCAGCCTCCCCACGCCGGCCCTTGTGATGTGCGCGAGACGCGCACGATCCGATAGCAAGGGCCCATGGCCGTTTTCGTCGCGCTCGGCGCGTTCCTCATGACGCTCTTCGGCGGCTGGACCGCGCAGCGCGTCACCGACCGGCGCCACCTCGTCCTCGGCCTCGCCGGCGGCCTGATGCTGGGCGTCGTCGGCCTCGACCTCCTGCCCGAGGCCATGGAGGCCTCGGGCGAGAAGGTCTTCGGTGTGCCGCAGGCCCTGCTGCTCTTCGTGGGCGGCTTCCTCCTCGCCCACGTCGTGGAACGGCTGCTGGCGGTCCGTCAGGCCGCGCACGGGGTCGGTGCCGACGAGAGGGTGCCCCAGGTCGGACTCACCGCGGCCGCCGCGATGGTGGTCCACAGCCTCATGGACGGCATCGCGCTCGGCGCCGCCTTCCAGGTCGGCGGAGGCATGGGCGCCGCCGTCGCGCTCGCCGTCATCAGCCACGACTTCGCCGACGGGTTCAACACGTACACGATCACCAGCCTGTACGGGAACGCCCGTCGCAGAGCGATCACGATGCTCGTCCTGGACGCGCTCGCACCCGTCGTCGGCGCCGCGTCCACCCTGCTGTTCACCCTTCCGGAGGAACTGCTCGGCAGCTATCTCGGGTTCTTCGGCGGCGCCCTGCTCTACCTCGCCGCCGCCGAGATCCTCCCCGAAGCCCACCACGAACACCCGGCCCGCTCCACCCTGTTGTGCACGGTGGCGGGCGTGGCCTTCATCTGGCTCGTGGTGGGCGTCTCCGACGGCTGATCTCACGCGACGGGGCCGTTCGCGCAGTGCTCCACGAAGCGCACGGCCGCCTCCGGGGCGCCCGCCCAGTGGGTGTGCACATAACTCGCGTGCACCCCCTGCTGTACGAACCCCTCGACGCGACGCTCCGGCTGCCGCAGCCCCCAGGCCGCGTTCGCCCCGGCACCCGGCTCGATCACGGTCCGGTGGAACTCGTGACCCCGCATCCGCGCCCCGGCCGCCGCAAGCGAACTGTCGCTCACCGCCACGGCGTCCCGGTACCCGAGCGTCAGCCGATCCGACATCCGCGCGTCCGCGTCGAGCACCCCGCACATCGGCGTCCCGTCGAGCGACCGCGCGAGATACAGCAGCCCGGCACACTCGGCGGCGATCGACGCCCCGGAGGCGGCGAGCTCGGCGACGGCCTTGCGGAGGGGTTCGTTGGCGGACAGCTCGGACCCGTACATCTCGGGGAAGCCGCCACCTATGACAAGACCGGAGGTCCCCTCGGGCAGTGTTTCGTCCCGAAGCGGATCGAACGTGACAACGTCAGCCCCGGCGGCGGTCAGCAACTCCGTGTGCTCGGCATACGAGAACGTGAACGCGGCCCCGCCGGCCACGGCAACTACCGGCCGCGTCGTGGGCAACTGTTCCGCTTGGGGGTCCCCCCAGGACGAAGTCCCAGGGGGAGGACAAGGGTGGGCACCCCCACCGGCGGACAGCCGCACCGCGACGTCAGGCTCCCACGCCTCGGCGTGCAGTTCAGGCGCGCTGCGCGCAAGCGCCATGAGCGCATCCAGGTCGCACCCCTGAAGCACCTGCTCCGCCTGCGCGGCAACCGCCTCGACGGCCTGAGCCTGCCGCTCGGCAACGGGCACCAGCCCAAGGTGCCTGGACGGCGTGGCAACGGCCGGCGCCCGGCGCAGCACTCCCAGCACAGGAACCCCCGACCCCCCGAGCGCCTCCCGCAGCAGATGCTCGTGCCGGTCGGTCGCGACCTTGTTCAGGATCACCCCGCCGATCCGTACCTCCGGGTCCCACGACGCGAACCCGTGCACCAGCGCCGCCACCGACCGCGACTGCGACGAGGCGTCCACGACCAGCACCACCGGCGCCTTGAGCAGCTTCGCCACCTGCGCCGTGGACGCCAGCTCGCCCTGGTCGGCCGCCCCGTCGTACAGGCCCATGACGCCCTCGACGACCGCCAGGTCGCAGCCGCGCGCCCCGTGCTCGAAGAGCGGCGCGATCAGCCCCGTACCGCACATGTACGCGTCGAGGTTGCGGCCCGGCCGGCCGGTGGCAAGGGCGTGGTAGCCGGGGTCGATGTAGTCCGGGCCGACCTTGTGCGGGGAGACCGCCAGACCACGGCCGGCGAACGCGGCCATCAGGCCGGTCGCGACCGTGGTCTTGCCCGCGCCGGAGGACGGCGCGGCGATGACGAGACGTGCTACCACTCGATGCCCCGCTGGCCCTTCTGACCCGCGTCCATCGGGTGCTTCACCTTCGACATGTCCGTGACCAGGTCCGCGAAGTCCAGCAGCTCCTGCGGGGCGTTGCGGCCGGTGATGACGACATGCTGCTGCCCGGGCCGGGCGCGCAGGACCTCGACGACCTCCTTGGTGTCGATCCAGCCCCAGTGCAGCAGGTAGGCGAACTCGTCGAGGACGTAGAACTTGTACTTCTCCTCGGCGAGGTCGCGCTTGACCTGCTCCCAGCCCTCGCGCGCCTTGTCCTCGTGGGACTGCTCGCCCTCGGCGACCTCGCGCTGGATCCAGGACCAGCCCTCGCCCATCTTGTTCCAGGTGACGGTGCCGCCCTTGCCGGTCTCGCCGAGCGCCTTGAGGGCGTTCTCCTCGCCGACCTTCCATTTGGCGGACTTGACGAACTGGAACACCCCGATCGGCCAGCCCTGGTTCCAGGCGCGCAGCGCCATGCCGAAGGCGGCGGTCGACTTCCCCTTGCCGACGCCCGTGTGCACCATCACCAGCGCACGGTTGCGGCGCTGACGGGTGGTGAGACCGTCGTCGGGAACGACGGTCGGCTGTCCCTGCGGCATTACGCGGCCCTCCTGGTTGTCTGTCCTGCCTGTACGTCTCTGACGAGCCCGGCGATCGAGTCGGCGCGCAGCTCGTCCAAGGTCACGGCGGTGCCGCCCAGTTCGCGGGCGAGCTCCCCGGCCAGCCCGAGCCGCACGGGCCCGGTCTCGCAGTCCACGACGACGGCCGCGGTGCCCTCGGACGCGTGCAGCCGCGCCGCGCGGGCGGCGAGCGCCACCGGGTCCGCGCCGCCGCCGGTCGCCCGGCCGTCGGTCACGACGACGAGCAGCGGGCGGCGCGACGGGTCGCGGAGCCGCTCGACGCGCAGCACGTCATGGGCCTTGAGCAGCCCCGCCGACAGCGGCGTGCGGCCGCCCGTCGGGAGCTGTTCCAGCCGCGCGGCGGCCGCGTCCACGGACGAGGTCGGCGGCAGCGCGACCTCGGCGTCCCGCCCCCGGAAGGTGACCAGGCCGACCTTGTCGCGCCGCTGGTATGCGTCGAGCAGCAGCGAGAGCACGGCGCCCTTGACGGCGCTCATCCGCTGCCGCGCCGCCATCGAGCCGGAGGCGTCCACGGCGAAGAGCACGAGGTTGCCCTCGCGGCCCTCGCGGGTCGCCTGCCGCAGATCGTCCCGGCGGACCACGAGCCCGGGGCCGGTCCGTCCGCGCGCCTTCTGGTGCGGGGCGGCGGCGTGCACGGTCGCGGCCAGATGGAGCTTGGTCAGCGCGCCCCGGGGCCGTACGGAACCGGTGGTCCTGCCGTGCTCGGTACGGGCCCGTGAGCGGCGCCCGGCCGCCCCCTCGCCGAGTCCGGGCACGCTGAGCATCTTCGTACGGAAGGGTTCGGCGGCCTTGACGGCGGCGCGCTCACCGGCGCCGCCGGCCCCGCCCGGAGCGGGCGCGGGAGCCTCGTCCGAACCCGTGTCCTGGGGCGTGCTGTTGTCGGGGCCTTCGCTCTGGGGCGGCACACCGCCACCCGGGCCATCGCCGGGTCCGCCGTCGGGACCCGGGTCGGGGTCGTCGTCCCCGTCCTCGCCCTTGAACTGCTCCAGCGTCTCGTCGAGCTTGTCCTCGTCGAGCCCCGGCGCGTCGAACGGGTTCCGCCGCCTGCGGTGGGGGAGGGCGAGTAGCGCGGCCTGCCGTACGTCCTCGGAGGTCACCTCCGTGCGTCCCGCCCATGCGGCGAGCGCCGTCGCGGTCCGGGCCATCACGATGTCCGCGCGCATTCCGTCGACCTCGAACGCGGCGCAGGTCGCGGCGATCTGCAGCAGGGCCGCGTCACCGAGCGCGACGCTCGGCAGCAGCTCGCGCGCGGCGACGACGCGGTCCCGCAGCGCGGTCTCCTCGTCGGCCCAGCGGGCGGCGAAGGCGGCCGGGTCGTCGTCGAACGCGAGCCGGCGGCGCACGACCTCGACCCGCTGCTCGGGCTCGCGGGAGGCGGCGACCTCGACGGTGAGACCGAAGCGGTCCAGCAACTGCGGCCGCAGCTCGCCCTCTTCGGGGTTCATCGTGCCGACGAGCAGGAAGCGGGCCGCGTGCCGTACGGAGACCCCTTCGCGCTCGACGTACGAGGAGCCCATGGCGGCGGCGTCGAGGAGCAGGTCGATCAGGTGGTCGTGGAGGAGGTTGACCTCGTCGACGTAGAGGATTCCCCGGTGCGCGTCCGCGAGGAGCCCGGGCTCGAAGGCCTTCACGCCCTCGGCGAGCGCCCGCTCGATGTCCAGCGCACCGACGAGCCGGTCCTCGGACGCACCGACGGGCAGCTCGACCATCCGCGCGGGGCGGGCGGCCCCGGGCGTCTCGGTGTGCGGCCCGTCCGGGCACTGGGGGTCGGGCGCGCCCGGGTCGCAGCTGAACCGGCACCCGGCGACCACCGCCACCGACGGCAGCAGGTCCGCGAGCGCCCGCACGGCGGTCGACTTGGCAGTCCCCTTCTCGCCGCGTACGAGGACACCACCCACCGCCGGGCTCACCGCGTTCAGGAGCAGCGCAAGCCGCAGGTCGTCCATGCCGACGACGGCGGTGAACGGATACCGGGTGCTCATCGGGTGGTCACTCCTTCAAGGTCGAGTCGCTGACGTTCGCTCATGTGCGGGCCCGCGCTCACGGCGCACCCGGCGGGATGAACGGCAGCCCGTTCGGCGGGCCGTTCTCGATCAGGCGCAGCAGCGCGTCCGTGTCCGCGTGTTCCTCGATCAGGTCGCCGAGACGGTCCAGCTGCTCCTCGCGGAGCGCGCCGAACGACGTGTCGGGGGCCGGGACGAAGTGCCGACCGGACGCCGCCGCGACCTCTCGCAGGAACGCCCGGCGGAAGCCGTCGCTCTCCAGGGAGCCGTGCCAGTGCGTGCCCCACACCGCGCCGACCCGGCATCCGTCCAGGAACGGTTCGCCGCCCCGCACGTCCGCGACGCCGTGGTGGATCTCGTACCCCTCGACGGGCTCGCCGAGCGCCTCGCCGACCGGCCGGGCCAGTGTCTTCTCGGGCGAGAACCGGACGTGTACGGGCAGCAGTCCGAGCCCGTCGACGGCGCCGGCCTTCGACTCGACGTCGTCCTCGATCCGCTCCCCGAGCGCCTGGAAGCCGCCGCATATTCCGAGTACCGGCCGGCCCTCCGCCGCCCGCCGGGCGATCGCCTCCGCGAGGCCGCGCTCGCGCAGCCAGGCCAGCGCCTTGACCGTCCCGCGCGTGCCCGGCACGACCACCAGGTCCGCGTCGACGAGCTCCTCGGCACGGTCCACGAAGCGCACGACCACGCCCGGTTCGGCGGCCAGCGCGTCCACGTCGGTGAAGTTGGACATCAGCGGCACGGCGCAGACCGCGACCCGCAGCACGTCCTCGCCGACCGGCGGCGCGACGGCCGACTCGCGGACCGTGCCCCGCAGCGAGACCCGCAGGCCGTCCTCCTCGTCGATGCCGAGCCCGTGCGCGTACGGCAGCACACCGAAGGTCCGGCGCCCGGTCAGCCCGAGCAGCATGTCGAGGCCCGGCTCGAGCAGGGTCACGTCGCCCCGGAACTTGTTCACGAGATAGCCCGCGATCAGCTCCTGGTCCTCCGGAGCGAGCAGCGCCGTCGTGCCGAAGAACTGGGCGAACACCCCGCCCCTGTCGATGTCGCCGACCACCAGCACCGGCAGCCGCGCCGCCCGTGCGATGCCCATGTTCACGATGTCCGTGCGCCGCAGGTTGATCTCGGCCGGACTGCCCGCCCCCTCGCAGATCACGGCGTCATACGTGCCCCGCAGCTCCTCCAGGCACGCCAGGACGGGCTCGAAGAGCTCTTTCTGCCTGCCCCCGTGGTAGCCGCGCGCGCTCAACTCGCCCACCGGCTTGCCCATCAGGACGACCTGGCTGGAGCGGTCGCTGCCCGGCTTCAGCAGTACGGGGTTCATCAGCGCGGTCGGCTCGACGCGGGCCGCCTGCGCCTGCATGGCCTGCGCGCGGCCGATCTCCGCGCCCTCTCTCGTCACGAAGGAGTTCAAGGACATGTTCTGGCCCTTGAACGGGGCGACCTTCATGCCCTGCCGGACCAGCCAGCGGCAGATGCCGGCCGTGACGACGCTCTTGCCCGCGTCGGACGTGGTCCCCGCGACCAGCAGCCCCCCGCCTCTCATGCCTTCCTCCGCTTCATCGCGCCCGCCACGATCCGTCCACCCACACACACCGCCAGCGTCAGCGCGGTCACCCGGCGCGAGAGCCGCACCGCCCGCTCGATGTCCCCGACCTCCACGGCCCGGCCCTCCCCGTTCAGTACCGGCCGGTGCTCGACCCGTCCGCCGTACGTGAGCGTCCCGCCGAGCCGTACGCCGAGCGCCCCCGCGAAGGACGCCTCCACCGGACCGGCGTTGGGGCTCGGGTGCTTGGCCGCGTCCTGCCGCCAGGCCTTCGCCGCCCCCTTCGGGTCGCCACCCGCCACCGTCGCGAGCGCGGCCGTCAGCCGGGCGCCCGGCCAGCCGGCCACGTCGTCGAGCCGGGCCGAGGCCCAGCCGAAGCGCCGGTACGCCGGGGACTTGTGGCCGACCATCGCGTCCAGGGTGTTCACGGCCCGGAAGCCGACCAGGCCGGGAACGCCCGCGACCGCGCCCCAGACCAGGGCGCCCACGACGGCGTCGGAGGTGTTCTCGGCGACGGACTCCACCACCGCGCGGGCCATCGCAGGACCGTCCAGGGACTGCGGATCGCGCCCCACCAGATGCGGCATCCGCTCGCGGGCCACCTCCAGGTCCCCGGCGGCCAGGGCCCCGCCGATGGCGCGGGCCTCCCGGCCCAGGGTCGTGCCGCCGACGACGGCCCAGACGGAGGCGGCGGTCAGGGCGGCGGCGGCTCCGGGGCGGTCGCGTACGGTACGGGCGGCCAGCGCCGCGAGCGCCGTGGCGCCGCCGGCGCAGACGGCCGTGTGCAGCGCGCCCCACCCGCGGTGGTCGCGCCGGAGAAGCTTCTCGACGGAGCCGGCGGCGCGCCCGAACGCGGCGACCGGATGGCCGCGGCGGGGGTCGCCGATGATCAGGTCCGCGGCCAGACCGGCGGCGGCGCCGTACGTGAATACACCTGTGGCTGCACTGCGGCCGGGCATGGCGCTGTGTCCTCACTCAGGGTCCGCGCCCTGGCTCGACGTGACCGGCGGCGAGAGTTCCTGGCTCCCGGGGATCGACTCCCCGGTCACAGTGGCGGGACCGCGCCGGATTCGCACCGGACTTCCTCTGCTGCCGCCGTAATGGCCCCGGAAGTCCACCACGCTGTGCGAACACCCGTCAACTCACGTTTGACCTGCGGCGGGACAGTGTGCGAAGCACCACAGGAACGCCGGACGGGCGGTCGCACCCGAAGGTGCGACCGCCCGTCCGGCGAAGCGGGACCGTCGTCAGACGACGATCAGATAGATGCCGTACGCGACGGCCGCCGCGCACAGCGCGAAGCAGGCGTACGCGCCGGTGCGCGCCAGGGCGGCGGAGCCTCCCTGGGAGGCGGCCTGCTCCTGCTTGGAGAGGCCGACGATGCCGAGGGTGAACAGGCCCACGAGGGCGACGGTCGCCACGAGGCTGACTCCGAAGACGGAGCCGAGAGCTGCCCAGTCGATCTTCATGTCGTTCGTTCCTTACACCGCGGCCGCGGGGGCCGTGGGGGCTGTCGGGTCCGTGGGGGCCGGCGAGGGGATGGTGGTCTTGAGGTCCTCGTCCGCGACGGCGGCGACGGAACCGGCGGGCGGCGGGGTGACCGCCGCGATCGCGGTGGTGACGACACCCGCGGGCTCGGCGTCGATCTCGTCGGCCGTGACGTTGTGCTGGTCGACCGGCTTGCGGCGCGACAGGGACCAGATGACGGCCGAGCCGGCCACGAGGAGGACCGCGACGGTGGCGACGCCCCAGCTGCCCTGCTTGGTGAGGAACTCGGCACCGGCGCCGACCAGGCCCGCGGCGGGCAGGGTCAGACCCCAGGCGACGAACATCCGGGTCGCGGTCGACCAGCGGACGACTCCGCCCTTGCGGCCGAGGCCCGCACCCATCACGGCGCCGGAGCAGGACTGTGTGGTGGAGAGGGAGAAGCCCAGGTTGGACGAGGCCAGGATGACCGTGGCGGCACTGGTCTGGGCGGCGAAGCCCTGCTGCGGCTGAAGGTCGGTGAGGCCCTTGCCCATCGTGCGGATGATGCGCCAGCCGCCGAGGTAGGTGCCGAGCGCGATCGCGACACCGGCGGAGACGACGACCCACATCGGGGGGTTGGCGCCGGGGGCGAGGACGCCGCCGGTCACCAGGGCGAGGGTGATGACACCCATCGTCTTCTGGGCGTCGTTGGTGCCGTGCGCGAGGGAGACGAGACCGGCGGAGGCGATCTGGCCGGCCCGGTAACCCTTGGCCGTGGCCTTCTTGTCCGTCCTGGAGCCGATCTTGTACGTCAGCTTGGTGGCCGCCATCGCGGCGAGGCCGGCGACGAGCGGCGCGGCGATCGCGGGGATCAGGACCTTGCTGACCACGGTCGAGCCGTTGACGGCCGACCAGCCGGCCGACATGACGGCCGCACCGATGAGACCGCCGAAGAGGGCGTGGGAGGAGCTGGACGGCAGACCCAGGAGCCAGGTCAGCAGATTCCAGAGGATGGCGCCGACGAGCGCCGCGAAGATCACTTCGGTACGAATGCCCTGTTCGTTGATGATCCCGCCGGAGATCGTCTTGGCGACCTCCACGGACAGGAACGCGCCGACCAGGTTGAGCACGGCGGACATGGCCACCGCCGTCTTGGGCTTGAGGGCACCGGTCGAGATGGTCGTCGCCATCGCGTTGGCGGTGTCGTGGAAACCGTTCGTGAAATCGAACACGAGAGCTGTCACGACCACAATCGCGAGCAGCAGCGTGATGTGTTCCATTTACCCAGGCAATCGTTTGACGTCAGTGGCTCGACGAACGTAGGCAACCTGAGTGAACGGAAGGTGAACTGGGTCGGGCTGCATGGTGACTCTAACCGTGTTCGGGCATTCCGCTTAGCGTCTCCGGACGCGGTTCTGTCCACGATGTGGTCGCCCCGCAACCCCGGGTAAGCCCGCCGTTGCGGGACAGAGGGGACGTGTCCCACTTCCGCCCCACTCGCCCCATGTCACCAGCCGGACACCCCGTGGACCGCGTCAGCCGACCGGGGGACCGGTCGATGAGACCCATGTCACTCCAAGGTGGCCCCGTGCGGGTCTGTCCGGTGGCAGCCCGTCCCCGCCCTGCCGACACTGGGATGGTGCGCCCGGCTACAGCGACGGCAGCGGCCGTCACCACCCTGCTCGGTGTCGGCGCGGCCGCGATCGCGGCCGGCCGGTACGCCAGTGACGCCGCCCTCAAGGCGGCCGGACGGCCCCTGCCCCGTGACCCCCGGCTCACCGTGCACGCCACGGGCCCCGACCAGGTCACCCTCACCCGCAGCCTCGCCTCGCTGCGCTCCGGTACGTACGGGATCGAGGGCCCGGATGTCCACGCCGTCGTCGGACCCGTCCTCGACCGGGTCCCGCACAGCGCGGACACCGTCGTCCGCCGCCTGGAACGGGTCGAGCTCGGCACCCTGGAACCGGGCGCCCGGGTCCGCTTCACCCCCGAGCTGCACCACGGCACCCCGGCCACCGCGCTCGGCCTGGACCACGAGGACGTCGAGATCCCCGGCGAACTCGGCACCCTGCCCGCCTGGCTCGTCCCCGGCGCCCGCTCCACCTGGGTGATCGCCCTGCACGGCATCGGCACGACCCGCCGGCACCCCCTCAACCTCGTCCCGTTCCTCTCCCGACGCCAGATCCCCGTCCTCTGTCTCGCCTACCGCGGGGACGAGGGCGCGCCCCGGTCCCCGGACGGCCTCGGCCATCTCGGCGACTCCGAGTGGCGCGACGTCGACGCGGCCATCCGGTACGCCGTCCGCAAGGGCGCCCAGCACGTCGTCCTGCACGGCTGGGGGCCCGGCGCCACGATGGCCCTGCACGCTGCCGCCGACTCGGGCGTACGGGACGTGATCCGCGGCCTCGTCCTGGACTCCCCGGTACTCGACCAGGAGGCCACCCTGCGCAACCTCGCCTCCGCCCGCCGCGTCCCCGGCCCCCTGCTCCCGCTCGCCGTACGCGCCGCACAGGACAGGACCGGCCTGCACGGCGACCGTCTCCAGGAGGCCACCGGCCCGGCCGGTCTGCGCGTGCCGACGCTGGTCTTCCACGGCCCCGACGACACCATCGCCCCCTGGGAGCCGTCCCTCGAACTGGCCGCCCGCCGCCCGGAACTGGTCACGCTGCACACGGTCAGCGGCGCCCCCCACGCCTCGATGTGGAACGCCGACCCGGTCCGCTACGAAGAGGCCCTGCGCCGCTTCCTCACCCCCCTGCTCTGACCCCTCCTCCGGCGGCGTTCCACCGGCGCTGTCGATTCCGATTGGGCTTTCGGGCCGTCAGCGGGAAGACTGCCTCCGTGACGTCTCGAAAGCCTGATGAGCAATTGGCGCGCAACTCCAGACTCCGACTCGTCCGTCCGCGGGCACTCGCCACCGCCCGACGGGCAGTGACGACCCGGCGCACCCGGCCGGCGCCGCGGCCGCCGGAGGGCACTCCGCCCCGCGCGGAACTGGCCCGCCAGGCACGGACCGTCCTCGCCGACGCCGTACGGATCGCCCGCTGGGCCGCCGTCGACCGCGGGGCCGGGGGCGCCGCTCCGACCGGCCCCGAGGCCGTCCCCGTCCACGAACGCGCCGCCGCCGCACTGGACCTGACGCCCGACCAGATCCGTGCCGGATGGGACCGGGCCCGGCTCGCAGGACTCGTCGAACTCCACGGCGGCACCGCCCGCCCCGGCTGGCGGCTGCACGCCTGGGACCGCGACGACTCCGCGGTGCTGCGCGGCTGGGTCGCCCTGTTCGACGCATGGTCCCTGGTCCACCCCGCTCCCGAGGGCGTGGCGCCCAGCGCCGTCGCCGAGGTCGTCGAGGCCGTCCCGCAGGTGCTCTCGCTCCTCCAGCTCTCCGCCGGACCCGTGCTCGTCCCCGCCCTGCTCGACCTGCTCCAGCAGCGGGTCGAGGAGCTGCGCGAGGAGCGCTGCGAGGTCCCCGTCGAGGGAGCGGGCACCGACACCGACGCCGTGTGCGCGGCCGGCCCCGACGGGCTCTCCGCCCTGCTCGACTGGGCCCTGGAGGGCCTCGCCGCCGTGGGCGCCCTGACCCTCGGCGAGGGTCCCGAGGGCGGCCTTGCCACCCTGACCCCGCTCGGCAACTGGGCGGTCTGGGTCAAGCTGGAGCAGATCTGCGTCGCCGCCCAGAGCCCCGCCGGCAACATCGAGCAGTCGGCCGAGGACATGCTCCGCGGCTGCGCCCGGCTCACCCCCGGCCCCGCCCGCGACGAGTACCGCGCCTGGCTCGCGGCCCGCACCCTCTCCAGCGCGGTCACGGAGCTCCTCGCCGTCGCCCGCGGGGAGGACGCCCTGCTGCGCGGTCTCGCCTTCGAGGCGCTCCGCGTCGTCGGAGCCCCCGCGGAGGCCGAGGTCCGGGCCGCCGCCGAGGAGGCCTCGCTCCGCCCCTACGCCCTGCTCTGGCTCGCCGAGTACGACGGCGCCGACCCCGACGACGCCCCGGACGTGCTCACCCGCGAGGAGGCCACCTGGCTCTGGGTGGACACCGCCGCGGCCGTCGCCGACCACGGTGAGAGCGTCCTGCTCGTCCGCCACCTCGACTCCGCCGTGCAGGGCACCGTCCCGGCGCTCCTCGACGAGGTCAGGGCCGTCGGCCACCCCCGTACGGTCCAGGTGCTGGTCGCCCTCGCCGCCGCCCACCCCGACCCCGCCCTCGCCAAGGCCGTCCGCCGGGCGGCCTTCCAGGTCCACACCGGGGGATCGTGAGGGAGGCGTGAGGGCCCGCTAGTCCGCGCCTCCCGGGAGATACGTACCGAAGCTCCAGATGTTGCCCTCCGCATCGCGGGCGATGTAGTCCCGCGAGCCGTACTCCTGGTCCTTGAGCGGCATCACGATCTCGATGCCGTGCTCCACCGCCCGCGCGTGGTGTGCGTCCACGTCGTCCACGTGGATGTACACCCCGGCGGGCCCGGCAGCCTCGACCAGCTTGTCGAACTCGCTGCCCGTCCCCTTGCTGCCGAGCATCACCATGCCGTTCCCGTACGTCAGCTCGGCGTGCACGACCTTGCCGTCCTCCTCGTACACCGCGTGGCGGGTGAAGCCGAACCCCTCCGTGAGCTGCTTGATCGCGGCGTGCGCGTCGTCATAGGTCAGGGTCGGACAGATGTGGGGTCCCTCAGCCATATCGATCACTCCTTATCGCCTGATGCGCCTGAAAGCCCGGAATGTGACCTGGGTCTCAGTCTGACACTCGCCACCGACAACGCCGTGCCTCAGCGGAAGGTGTTGCACCGAGCCATGTCACCCGTCGCGTAGCCGGTGTAGAACCACTGCTGACGCTGGGCGGCCGAACCGTGCGTCCAGTTCTCCGGCGTCACCCGGCCCTGGAACTTCTCCTGGATCCGGTCGTCGCCCACCGCGGCCGCCGCGTCCATGCCGTCGCGGATGTCGGCCTCCGTCAGCGTCGTCAGGAGCGGCCGGCCCGTCTTCTCGTCCGGCGCGGTCGTCGCGTGGTGCGCCCAGACCCCGGCATAGCAGTCCGCCTGCAGCTCCACCCGTACGGCGTTGGAGTTCGCGCCCGCGCGCCCGTCCTGGGAGCGGGCCAGGGTGCCCATCATGTTCTGCACATGGTGGCCGTACTCGTGCGCCACGACATACGCCTGCGCGAAGGGGCCACCGGTCGAGCCGAACTTCGTCCGCAGCTCGCCGAAGAACCCCAGGTCCAGATAGACCTGCCGGTCCCCGGGACAGTAGAAAGGCCCGACCGCCGAGGTGGCCGAGCCGCAGGCGGTGCCCACCTGGTTCGTGAACATCACGGTGCGCGCGTCCCCGTACCGCCCGCCCCGCCGGGCGTACTCCGCCCGCCAGAAGTCCTGCACACTGTTGACGACCGCCACGATCCGGCAGTCCTCGCGGGTGTTCGCGTCCGCGCCGGTCCGGCAGGTCCGCTCGACCTGGGCCACGGCGGAGGAGGTCGCCGCAGGCTCGGGGTCACCGGCGGAGAGTCCGAGCTGCTCGGGGCCCACCCCGAAGAGCAGCCCCAGGATCAGTGCGATGAAGCCGACGATTCCGCCGCCGACGGTGGCCCTCCCGCCCGGGACGCGGCTGCCGCGGACGTCCTTCACCTCGGAGGTGTCCAGGTTGGCGTCGTCGTCGAACTGCATGGGCCACCACCTCTGCCAGGTCTGCCGCGGCAGTGGCCGCCGCCCTGCGGCCGAGTATCGGCGAATCCGACAGGGCCCGCCCCTTTTGCCGGGCATGGGCGGGACGGCGTGAGATGCGCCTCGGTGCGGGCCGTGGCCGAAAAGCAGTTGCAGGGGCCCGTTAGACTGGCCGCATGGCCATTCTCCTCGTGCACTAGCGGCGTCGAACCGCCCAAGAGCCCTTCCGCCGTCCACCCCCGCCCTGGAGTCTGTCCGTGATCACCGCTTCCGGCATCGAGCTGCGCGCCGGCGCCCGCATCCTCATCGAGTCCGCTTCCTTCCGTATCGCCAAGGGCGACCGCATCGGCCTGGTCGGCCGCAACGGAGCGGGCAAGACCACCCTCACCAAGTGCCTCGCGGGCGAGGGAATGCCCGCCGCCGGGCAGATCGCCCGCTCCGGCGAGGTCGGCTACCTCCCGCAGGACCCGCGCACCGGTGACCTCGACACGCTGGCCCGCGACCGCATCCTCTCCGCCCGCGGCCTGGACGTCCTCATCCGCAAGATGCGAATGAACGAGGAGCGCATCGCCACCGGCTCCGGCGCCACGCGCGACAAGGCCATGAAGCAGTACGAGCGCCAGGAGACCGAGTTCCTCACCAAGGGCGGGTACGCCGCCGAGGCCGAGGCATCCACGATCGCCGCCGCCCTCGGGCTTCCCGACCGGGTCCTCGGCCAGCCGCTGCACACCCTCTCCGGTGGTCAGCGTCGCCGTGTCGAGCTGGCCCGGATCCTCTTCTCCGACGCCGACACCCTGCTCCTCGACGAGCCCACCAACCACCTCGACGCCGACTCCATCGTCTGGCTGCGCGACTACCTCAAGACCTACCGTGGCGGCTTCATCGTCATCTCCCACGACGTCGACCTGGTCGAGACCGTCGTGAACAAGGTCTTCTACCTGGACGCCAACCGCTCCACGATCGACGTCTACAACATGGGCTGGAAGCTCTACCAGCAGCAGCGCGAGGCCGACGAGAAGCGCCGCAAGCGCGAGCGCCAGAACGCCGAGAAGAAGGCCGCCGCCCTCAACTCGCAGGCCGACAAGATGCGCGCCAAGGCCACCAAGACCGTCGCCGCCCAGAACATGGCCAAGCGCGCGGAGCGTCTGCTCTCCGGCCTGGAGGCGGTCCGGGTCAACGACAAGGTCGCCAAGCTCCGCTTCCCGGAGCCCGCGCCCTGCGGCAAGACCCCGCTGACGGCGGAGGGCCTGTCCAAGTCGTACGGCTCGCTCGAAATCTTCACCGATGTGAACCTCGCCATCGACAAGGGCTCGCGCGTCGTCATCCTCGGCCTCAACGGCGCGGGCAAGACCACGCTGCTGCGCCTGCTCGCCGGCGCCGAGAACGCCGACACCGGCGAGGTGACCCCGGGCCACGGCCTCAAGCTCGGCTACTACGCCCAGGAGCACGAGACCCTCGACCCGGAGCGGACGGTCCTGGAGAACATGCGCTCCTCCGCGCCCGACCTCGACCTGGTCGAGGTGCGTAAGACGCTCGGTTCCTTCCTCTTCTCCGGCGACGACGTCGACAAGCCGGCCGGGGTCCTCTCCGGCGGTGAGAAGACCCGGCTGGCGCTGGCCACCCTGGTCGTCTCCTCGGCGAACGTGCTGCTTCTGGACGAGCCGACCAACAACCTCGACCCCGCCAGCCGCGAGGAGATCCTCGGCGCGCTGCGCACCTACAAGGGCGCGGTCGTTCTCGTCACCCACGACGAGGGCGCGGTCGACGCGCTCGAGCCGGAGCGGATCATCCTGCTCCCGGACGGCGTCGAGGACCTGTGGGGTCCGGACTACAAGGACCTGGTGGCGCTCGCCTGATCATCTCGGTATGGATCATTCGGCTCATGGGTGATCCTTCATCTGAGTGAGGGCGTCTCATACCCCCTGGCGCGGCCCCTGACGAATCCTTCCGTCAGGGGCCGCGCCGCATTCTTTCCCCGGGTGCGGCGCTGACCTGGTACTTCCCGCCGCGAGCGGTTCCCGGCCGTGCTCCGCACGCTGCGGAATCCGGGATTCCGGTCGTGACGTCACCTTCCGCTCCCGCAAACCTTGTGGCACGGACCTTGTCGAATGGGTGGCCAGGACGTCCGGAAGGGGTGATCATGAGAAGTCCAGAGCGCACTTCCCATGAGGAGGCACGGGTGGCCGAGACTCTGAAGAAGGGCAGCCGGGTGACCGGCGCCGCGCGCGACAAGCTCGCGGCAGACCTGAAGAAGAAGTACGACTCCGGTGCGAGCATCCGGGCGCTGGCCGAGGAAACCGGTCGCTCCTACGGATTCGTCCACCGGATGCTCAGTGAGTCCGGAGTCACGCTGCGTGGACGCGGCGGGGCGACACGGGGCAAGAAGGCCGCCTCGGCCTGACCGGGGCGCGGTTCGTCGGGTCCACCGATTCTCATGGTGGCCACCCGGTCGACCGGGCGGTCGGCCGGGTGGTTACTGTGCAGTCACTTACGCGTCAGTATTGCTGTCAGTGCTGCACCGGAACCGGAGGCGCCCCATGACTTCGCTCGACTCTGTGCTCGTTTTCGACAAGGACGGTGTACGGCTCACCGTCGAGGACGCCGTTGCCACGGTGACCCTGACCAACCCGGCGAAGCGCAACGCTCAGTCTCCCGCTCTGTGGCGGGCGTTGACGGAAGCCGGACGGTCATTGCCGGGCAGCGTGCGGGTCGTGGTCCTGCGTGGCGAGGGCATGTCCTTCTCCGCCGGGCTCGACCGGCAGGCGTTCACGCCCGAGGGCTTCGACGGAGAGCCGTCCTTCCTCGACTTGGCGCGCGGTTCGGACGAGGACCTGGATGCGGTCATCGCCGAGTACCAGGAGGCGTTCACCTGGTGGCGCCGTAGCGACATCGTGTCGATCGCGGCTGTCCAGGGGCACGCCATCGGTGCCGGGTTCCAGCTCGCCCTCGCCTGCGACCTGCGGGTCGTCGCCGAGGACGTGCAGTTCGCCATGCGCGAGACCAGCCTGGGCCTCGTGCCGGACCTGACCGGTACGCACCCGCTGGTCTCCCTCGTCGGCTACGCCCGTGCGCTGGAGATCTGCGCCACGGGCCGCTTCGTCCACGCCGAGGAGGCCGAGCGTATCGGCCTCGCCAACATCGCCGTGCCCGGTGACGAACTCGACGCCGCGGTACGGGACTTGAGCGCCGCGCTGCTCTCCGCGCCGCGCGACGCGGTCATCGAGACCAAGGCGCTGCTCCAGGGCGTCTGCGGACGCACCTACGAGCAGCAGCGCGCCGCCGAGCGCGCCGCCCAGGCGCGCCGTCTGCGCGACCTCGCGGGCCTCGGCGACTGACACCCCCTTGCCCGTCGGCGGCCGCTCCCGCGCGCCTGGATCCGCGCCGTCAGCCCACCGCCGAGACCAGCACCGTGACCGCCGTCGCCTCCGGGGCGGCGGCGGTCGCCGCCGTACGGGCCGCGCGGGCCACGTCCAGCGCGCGATGGCCGGCGGACACCGCCAACTCCACACGGAGCAGGCCGGGGGCGCGGCGGTGCAGCGGGCTGCCCAGTGTGTCGGTCAGCCCCGCGACACCCTCGACCGCGAGCACCGCCAGGGCCGTCGGATCCTCCGGCGCGGGTGGGGTTCGCCCGGGTGGGTGAGTGGCGGCCGGCGAATCCGGGGCCTCCCAGGAGCCTTCGGCGAGGTCGGTCACGCGGAGGTCCACCTCGACGACCGCCAGGCCCAGTTCCGCCTCCGCCGAGGTGAACAGGGCCTCGCGCACCTCCGCCGCGAGCGCCGGCAGCGGCCTGCTCCCCTCCGCCCCGTACTCCGCCGCGAACTCGGCCGAGATCCCCAGAGTCCCCGGGGGCAGTCCGCCCGGCGGCACCGGGAACGGCTCCTCCTCGCCTGCCTCCACGAGCCCCACCCGGAGCGCCCCCGGTACCACCCCTCGTACGGTCGCCGCCGCCCGCAGCAGCACCGCCCGCGCCGCCTGCTCCGTCAGCCACGCACCGTCCGTCGCCTCCCCGAGCGGTAGCAGCCGGCCCGGCCCGAGCCGCTCGCGCACCGCCACTGCCCATCCCGTGCCTGCTGTCGTCGTCATGTCCCCAGCCTGCCGCATCCCCGGCGCGAGACTGGGCAAGCGCACTTAATGTGGGCAAAGAGATAGATAACGGAATGGAAGGGATGATCGGCGATGAATGACCCCGCACACCCCGATGAACCGTCCGTGACCAAGCGCGGCGGCGGTGCCCCGGCAACCCGCGGCCGGACCACCATCGCCGACGGCGTCGTGGAGAAGATCGCCGGCCTTGCCGCCCGGGACGTCCCCGGCGTCCACGCCATGGGCAGCGGCCTCTCCCGCACCTTCGGTGCCGTACGCGACCGTGTGCCCGGCGGAGGGGGTCAGAAATCCGGCGTCACGCGGGGCGTGAAGGCCGAGGTCGGCGAGGTGCAGACCGCACTCGACCTGGAGATCGTCGTCGACTACGGCGTCTCGATCGCCGATGTGGCCGGCGACGTGCGCGAGAACGTCGTCGCCGCCGTGGAGCGGATGACAGGTCTGGAGGTCGTCGAGGTCAACATCGCGGTCAGCGACGTGAAGCTGCCGGACGAAGAGGACGAGGCGCCGGAGCCGCGGCTCCAGTAGCCGTCGGCAGCCCGGGCGGAAGGGGCTCAGCATGAGCATGGCGTTGATCGGCCTGGTGGCCGGAATGGCCCTCGGCTTCGCCGGATACTTCGGCGGCTTCGGGGCGTTCGTACTGGTCGCGGCGTTGGGCGCGATCGGCTTCGTCGTCGGGAGGTTCCTCGAGGGTGACCTCGAACCCGGCGACTTCTTCCGGGGCCGCGAGCGCGGCGACCGGCGGCGGTGACCGGGGGTGGCAGCGGACCCGGTGGGCCCCGCCGGTCGCGGGGCGACGACGATCGCCGACCGGGTCGTCGCAAAGATCGCCGCGCGGGCCGCGCGGGAGGCGCTCGACAGCGTGCCCCCGGGCGGCTCGCCACCGCACGCCTCGGTCGTCGTGCAGCGTGACATCGCGCGCGTCTCGGTGAGTCTCGAACTCGGCCACCCCACCGACCTCGGCCGCCAGTGCGGCGCGGTCCGCAGCCATGTCATGCGCCGCGTACGGGAGTTGGTGGGCATGGAGGTGCCCGAGGTGGCCATCCACGTCGAGCGCCTGCACTCCCCGCGCACCGAGCGCGCGTCGGCCGGGCGGAGGCTGGCATGACCACGGAGACCGACACCGACACCGTGTCCGTACGCGAGAAGGCACCGGTCGCAGCCCGCCGCTTCTGGGCCGTCCGGCGGATCCCCGCGGCGCTGATCGCCCTCCTCGTCCTCGGCGGCGCCGGGCTGCTGCTCTACGACGTGGCCGCGGTACGGGCCGATCACACGGCCATGCGCTGGCGACGCGTACTCGCCGACGACCTGGCGACCCGGCACCTCGACAACGCCTGGATCCTGGCCGGCGCCTCCGTCGCCGTCGTCCTCGGCGCCTGGCTGCTGCTGCTCGCGGCCACTCCCGGGCTGCGCGCCGTCCTGCCGATGCGGCGTGACCACGCCGACGTACGGGCCGGACTCGACCGTGACGCCGCGGCGATGATCCTGCGGGACCGGGTGACGGAGGTCTCGGGCGTGCAGTCCGCACGGGTACGGATGGGGCGCAAGAAGGTGGCAGTGCGCGCGGTATCGCACTTCCGCGAACTCGACGAGGTACGCGCCGACATCACGAGCGTGGTGACCACGGGAATCGACGAACTGGGGCTCGCCCGGCCGCCGGCGCCGACCGTGCGCGTGGCCCGACCACCGAGGAAGGGGTGAAGGGGTGACCGTCATTCTCCGGCGCGTCAACCGGATCGTGCTCGGACTCTTGGGCCTGCTGCTCGTCGTCGTCGGCGGGGCGGTCCTCGCGGCCGGATTCGATCTGTCGGTGCCCTCGTGGTGGCCGTGGTACGGGCCCTCCGACGTCCTGCTGAGCAAGGCGGACCGGTACCGATGGCGCGACGAGGGCTGGTGGTGGCCGGCGGTCATCGCCGCCCTCGGGCTCGTCGTGCTGCTCGCCCTGTGGTGGCTGATCGCCCAGTTCCGGCGTGCTCGGCTCGCGGAGGTCCTGGTCGACACCGGCGACGGCGAGGGCGCGACGGTACGGGGACGGGCGCTGGAGACCGTCCTGGCGGCGGACGCGGCGGCACAGGAGGGCGTGGCCCGCGTCCGGGTCCTCCTGACGGGCCGTCGCACGGCGCCCCGTGCCCGTATCGCCCTGCTCCTGGAGCCCTACGCCTCCCCGGGCGAGGCCCTGACCTCCCTGACCACCGAGGCCCTGGCCAATGTCCGCACCTCGACGGGCCTGGCGTCCCTGCCCGCCGAGGCCCGCCTCCGCGCGACCAAGCACGGCGCGCGGAGGGTGACCTGAGGCTCCGTGGCCGAGGCCGCTGCCTCGGCGCGGACCGTCAGAAGCCGTGCCTCGCCCCGCCGTCCACCGAGACCATCACGCCCGTCACGTACGAGGCCGCCGGCGACAGCAGGAACGCCGCCGTGCGGCCGAACTCCTCCGGCGTGCCGTAACGGCGCAGCGGGATACGGGACTCGCTCGCCGCCCGCGCCGCGTCCGCGTCCCCGGACATCGCGTCGAGCGAACGCACCCGGTCCGTGTCGATGCGCCCCGGCAGCACGCCGACGACCCGGATGCCCCGCGGCCCCAGATCGCCGGCGAGGGACTTCGCGAAGCCGGCCAGGCCGGGGCGCAGTCCGTTGGAGATCGTCAGGCCCGGGATCGGCTCGTGGACGGAGCCGGAGAGCACGAAGCCGATGACCCCGCCCTCGGTCAGCGAATCCGCCGCCGCCCGGGCCATCCGTACCGCCCCCAGGAAGACCGTGTCGAACGCCGACGCCCACTGCTCGTCGCTGTTGTCCGCACCGAAGCCCGGCGCCGGGCCGCCCACGCTGACGAGGATGCCGTCGAAGCGCCCGAAGCGGGACCGCGCCTCGGCGATCAGCCGGGCGGGCGCCTCCGGGTCGGCGTTGTCGGCGGCCAGACCGGCCGCGTCCGGGCCCAGCTCCTCGGCCGCCTCGGCGACCGCCTTCTCCTCGCGCCCGGTGATCAGCACCTTCGCGCCCTCGGCGAGCAGCGCCTCGGCCGACGCCCGGCCGAGCCCACGCGTCGCGCCGGTCACCACGTACACACGGTCCTTCAGTCCAAGATCCATGGCCTTATCCTGCCGCGTCCTCCCAGGGCAGCGCGAGGGCGGTGCCCACCAGGCCGATGTGGCTGAACGCCTGCGGGAAGTTGCCCAGCTGCCGCCGCGCCACCGGGTCGTACTCCTCCGCGAGGAGCCCCACGTCGTTGCGGAGGGCGAGCAGCCGCTCGAACAGCTCCCGCGCCTCGTCCTCCCGCCCGATCATCCGCAGCGCGTCCGCGAGCCAGAAGGAGCAGGCGAGAAACGTTCCCTCGCTGCCGGGCAGGCCGTCGACCGAGCAGCCCTCGGTGCTGTAGCGGCGAACGAACCCGCCATGTGTCAGCTCCTTGCGGACCGCGTCGATCGTCCCCACCACCCGCGGATCGTCCGACGGCAGGAACCCGACCCGCGGGATCAGCAGCGTCGCCGCGTCCAGCTCCCGCGAGCCGTACGCCTGGGTGAACGTGTTGCGCGCAGGGTCGTACCCCTTCGCGCACACCTCCGCATGGATCTCGTCCCGCATCACCCGCCACCGCGCCGCGTCCCCGCGCAGAGAGGGATCCGCCTCGAGCGCCCGCACCGCGCGGTCGGCGGCGACCCACGCCATGACCTTCGAGTGCACGAAGTGGCGGCGCGGCCCGCGCACCTCCCACAGCCCCTCGTCCGGATTCCGCCAGGTCGACTCCAGGAAGCCCAGCAGGCTCAACTGCAGGTTCCAGGCGTGCGCCTCGGCCGGGATCCCCGCCGCCCGCGCCATGTCGAGCGAGTCCATGACCTCGCCGTACACATCGAGCTGGAACTGCTCCACCGCCGCGTTCCCGATCCGTACCGGCGCCGAGTCCGCGTATCCGCGCAGCCAGGGCACCGACATCTCGGGCAGGCGCCGCTCACCGCCCGGCCCGTACATGATCTGCAGATCGGCCGGATCGCCCGCCACCGCGCGCAGCAGCCAGTCGCGCCACGCCACCGCCTCGTCGACATAGCCGGCCGCCAGCAGCGCGCCGAGCGTGAGGGTCGAGTCGCGCAGCCAGCAGGAGCGGTAGTCCCAGTTCCGTACGCCGCCCAGCTCCTCCGGGAGCGAGGTCGTGGGGGCGGCCATGATGCCGCCCGTCGGCGCGTACGTGAGCGCCTTGAGTGTGATCAGCGAGCGCAGCACCGATTCCCGGTACGGCCCCTCGTACGTACAGCGCGCCGACCAGTCCCGCCAGTCCCGCAGACAGTCCTCGAGCGCGCCGTAGGGGTCGATCAGCTCCGGACGCGGCTCGTGAGAGGGGTGCCAGGTGAGTACGAACGCCACCCTCTCGCCCTCGTCGACGGTGAACGACGACCATGTGGCGAACTGCTGCCCCCAGGTCTTCACCGGCGGGTCGCTGCGCAGCCACACCGAGTCGGGCCCCGCCACCGCGACCCGATGGCCCTCGCTGCGCCGGACCCACGGCACGATCGAGCCGTAGTCGAAGCGCAGCCGCAGCGCGGCGGTCATCTCGACGCTGCCGCTGACGCCCTCCACGATCCGCATGACATCGGGCGCCTTGTCGCGCTGCGGCATGAAGTCGACGACCTTCACGGTCCCGGTGCGGGTCTCCCAGTACGTCTCCAGAACGAGGGAGTCGCCCGCGTAGCCACGGCTGGTGCAGGTCGTGGCGCCCTTGGGGGCGATGCGCCAGTGACCGTTGTCCTCGTCGCCGAGCAGCGCGGCGAAGCAGGCGGCCGAGTCGAAGCGTGGCAGACACAACCAGTCGATCGACCCGTCGCGGCCGACGAGCGCGGCCGTCTGTAGATCGCCGATGAGGGCGTAGTCGTCGATACTTTGCGTCACGCTTTGGCGTGTTCCCGCAAGAGACGACGGTCAATCAGGGAGGAAGCTGAGCCGGGGCCCTGTCCGGCCGATCGGACGGGTCCTAGACGGTGGCTGGGGCGGGTTCCGGGGCTTCCGCGCCTCCGTCGGTGTCGGCCGCGGCCTCCCGGTCGCGCTTCTCGCGACGCACCAGGATCACCCAGCCGACCGGCACACCGGAGGCGAAGAGCCACCACTGCACGGCGTACGCCATGTGCGCGCCGATCGAGTCGTGGTCGGGCTCCGGGACCAGCTCGGGGGTGTTCCCCGCGGGCTCGGGCGCCGTCTGCTCAAGGTAGCCGCCGAGGACCTCGCGGCCGAGCAGCTCGGCCTGCTGTGCGCTGTTGATCAGCATCACCTGACGGTCCGGCAGCCCGCGCAGGTCCTTGATGCCGCTGGCGTCGGTCGTCTCGTCGGCCTTCAGGCGGCCGGTGACGGTGACCTCGCCCTTCGGGGCGGGCGGAACCTCGGGGTACGCCTTCTGGTCGGGGGCGGCCGGAACCCAGCCGCGATTGACCAGGACGACCCGGCCGTCCTTCAGGACCAGCGGGGTGAGCACCATGAGGCCCTGGCGGTCGTCGGCGTTGGTGCGGCGCCGGACGACGACCTCGTGCGCGGTGTCGAAGGTGCCGGTGGCGGTGGTCCGGCGCCAGTAGTCGGCGCGAGGGACGGTGTGGCCGGGGGAGGTCAGCTCCTCGATGGGGAGCGGCTTCGCCTGCAGGTTCTCCGCGATCAGGGCGTTCTGGGCGACGCGGCGCTCGTGCCGGTGGAACTGCCAGAAGCCCAGCTCGACCATCGTCGGGACGAGGACGAGGGCGATGAGGGTGAGGATCACCCACTGCCGGGACAACAGGAAGCGGTACACCCCATGACCGTACAACTGTGGTCATGGGGTGCACGCACGGGGGTTCCGGTCGCCCGGGGCGGCCGTGGCTCAGACGTGATCGACGATGCCCACCTTTCCCTCCGCGCGGGCGCAGTGCCCGCCGCAGAACCAGGTGCCCTCGACCTCGACGCCTTGGCCGATGATCTGCACCTTGCAGTGCTCACAGATGGGCGCCATGCGGTGAATGGCGCAGGAGAAGCAGTCGAAGACGTGCACCGCGCCCTGCGCGTGCACCTCGAAGGACATGCCGTAATCGTTTCCGCAAACCTCACAACGTGCCATGCGCCACAGGGTGCGACGCGCGCCCGGTGAAGCGTGGGCGGCACGCCCGGTGCGTCACCCGTCTGCCGGGGCCACGTCCCGCAGCAACTGGGTGAAGGCCGCCTCGTCGACGATCGGCGTACCGAAGGACTTCGCCTTCACCGTCTTGGAGGTCGCGGCGTCCGGGTCGTTGGTGACCAGCAGACTCGTCAGCCGGGAGACGCTGCCGGCGACATGGAGCCCCGCCTCGAAGGTGCGGTCCTCCAGGAGCTCGCGGTCGATGGAGGTGTCGCCCGAGAACGCCACCCGCATCCCCTGCTTGAGTGGTTTGTCCGTTTCGTAACGCCCGGGGTTGGGATACGGGCACGGCGGCCGCTTCCGTGAGGGGCGCCAGCTGTTCGTGTGGTACGAGGCCTGGTAGCCGATCCGCGGCGTGGCCGGCGTGGAGGCCCACTCCGTCAGCGGCCGGCACTCCAGCAGCGGCAGTCGTACGTTCCGCTCGGCTGCCGTGTGCAGACTCGGCCGGAAAGCCTCGGCCAGCACGCGCGCGTCGTCCAGCGCGTTGTGCGCCCGCTGCTGGACGACGCCGTAGTGCGCGGCCAGCGACTCCAGCTTGTGGTTGGGCAGCGGAAGCGACAGCTCCTTGGAGAGCGCGATGGTGCACAGCCGCTGCCGCACCGGCGCGGTGCGCTCGGCCCGCGCGTACTCCCGGGCGATCATCTGCCAGTCGAAGATCGCGTTGTGCGCCACCAGGACCCGGCCGTCGAGCCGGGCGGAGAACTCGGCGGCGATCTCAGGGAAGAGCGGCGCGCCCTCCAGCAGGTCAGTGGTCAGCCCGTGGATCCAGACCGGCCCCGGGTCCCGCTCCGGATTGACGAGCGTGTACCAGTGGTCCTCGACATTGCCCTGGGCGTCGAGGCGGTAGACGGCAGCCGACACTATCCGGTCGTCGCGGGCGAGTCCGGTGGTCTCCACGTCGACGACCGCGTACCCCTGTGGGTAGGCGGCCGGCCACGTCGCTGCTGTCGTACGGTCGTCGAGCATGGTCACTGAGAATACGGGCCACCGCTGACAACGCCGCCCCCGGTGTCCACCCGGGCGCCGGAATCCGGTCACGACATCGACGCCTCCCCCCCGCTCGCCGCGGCCATGGCGCGGCGAGCGCAGGTCAGTTCACCCGGCGCGGTCCGCCCCGCTCACGCCGGCAGGGCCACCAGGTCCCCGGCCGCCGCCTGTTCGAGCCCGCAGCCGTCCACCGGTCCGGGCAGCAGACGGTAGACCGTGCCCGTCGCCTTGTCGGGCACGACGTCGCCGTCCAGGAGGGCGAGGAAGGCGTTCCGGCCGTTCGCCACCTGCGCCGCCGTCGTGCGTCCGTCCTCGGCCGTCCGCCGCAGATCCGGCGCCCCCGCCGTACGGATCCGGTCCGCGAAGGAGCCGGCCTCCTCGTCGGGACGCCGTGCGTACTCCCACACCTCGTCGGCGCGCTCGTGCCCGCGCCGCAGCACCACCACCCGGTCCGAGCGCGCGGCGGCATGCCAGACGGCCAGGTCCCAGAGCGTCGTCCGGCCGGCGGCGAAGTACTGGTACATGTCCCTGCCGACCCGGGCCAGGTCGGCGCTGTGCGCGGACACGCTCTGGAAGCCTTCGGACGGTGGCAGGTGCAGGTCCGTCCAGAGGAACGTGCGGTGCTCCAGGTCCACCAGCATCGGCACATGGATCCGGGCGTCGCCCACGAGGTCGTACCGCTGGCGCACCGTCCTCGGGTCGTACTCCGCGTCCCTGCCCTCCCTGGAAGGGAGGGCCATGAAACCGGCGAAGACGTCCAGGAGCTGCTCGAACGGCACGTTGTTGTAGCTGAGGACGATCGGCATGGCGAACCGCACGCCGGCGTGGGCGAGTCCCGCCAGATCGAGGTCGCGTCCAGGAGCTCTGCCTCGAGGGCGGTGAGGCCTTCGGCGGTGGAGCGGTCGCCGGGGGCCCGGCCTGATCGACGTAGACCGTACGGAGACGGCGGAGCAGGACGGACGACACCACGGACAAAAAGGGATCTCCAGGAGTGAGGGGAGGAGTGAGGCGGGAGACGGAGAGTGAGCGCGCTACGGGTGTCATAGAAAGAGAGAAGGAAGCACGCTTGCGGAGCCGTCCCCGCGTGAACTCACGCTAGGACGGCCCCACGCGCGCGTGCCACCGAATTAATCCGGGATTCCGTCATGGGGCCTCAACAGGCCGTCCACCAACGCCCGTACGGAGGTGGTGAAGAGCCGCTCCGGGTCGACCGGGGCCGCGAGGGCGCGGGCGAGGGCGGGGTCGGGCGGGTCGGTCGTCTCCGTCTGCCAGAGCTCCACCTCGGCGGGCGACTGGACCGGCGCACGCTCGCGGTTGCGCTCGACCAGGACATGGCCGACGACCTGGACCTGCACGGCCCGGACCACCTCCGCCGCCCGCGCACCGCGCAGTCCTGCCGCGTGCACCTCATGGGCCAGGGCGCGCTGGGCGGGCAGGAACATCCGCTCCGTCAGGCCCCGTTCGTGGACCATCGCCACCAGATGCGGGCGCTGACGCAGCTCGCGGCGGAGCGCGCGGGCCACCGAGACGATCCGGGCGGCGGGAGTGCGCCCGCGCGGGGTGATCGCGGAGAGATCGGCGACCGTCCGTTCGACCAGCGCGTCGAGCAGGGACTCGCGGTTGCCCACGTGCCAGTAGATCGAGGTGACCGCCGTGCCGAGTTCGGCGGCGAGCTTGCGCATGGTCAGCGCGTCCGGTCCGTGCTGCTTCACCAGAGCGGCGGCGGTCTCCAGTACCTCCTCGCGGGTGAGTGCGGTGCGCGCCATCCGTTCCCCCAACTCTGTTGCCTGCACGGCTCTTTACCCTTCATCGCCGTCGGTGTAACTGTGTTACAGACCCGACCCGCTGAAGGGTGGTACGTCCATGGCACGAGTACGGTACGGGGCGCGCACCGACGCCGAGATCACGGCGGCCCGCACGAAGAGCGCGAAGCTCCCCGACATCTGGTCCACCGGAGTGGTCGCCGTCTGGGAGACCGATTCGGACGTGGTGGCGGCCGTCCTGCCGCCCCCGCTGAAACCCACCGAACGGCCCCTCGTACGGGCCAACATCTCCCAGGTCGACCTGCCCGGCTACCCTCTCGGCGCCGGCTCGGTCGCCGTCGCCGCCGCCCACGGTGACCAGGAGGGGTGGTATCCGCTCGTCATGCCGATGACCCTGGAGCGCGCCCTCATCGGCGGCCGCGAGGTCTTCGGCGAACCGAAGAAGCTCGGCGAGGTCGTCGTCGAACGCGACGGGCTCGTCGTCCGCGCCTCGCTCGGGCGACACGGCATCGACTTCGTCGAGGTGCGCGGCGCGGTCTCCGGCCCGCTGCCGCTGCCCGAGCCCGCCGAGAAGACCGACTTCTACTTCAAGTTCCTGCCGGGCGTGGACGGAACGGGCTTCGACGCCGACCCCGTCCTCGTCCACTGCGTCCGGGCCGAGAAGGTGCGGAAGCTGGAGCGGATCACCGGAGACGTCGTCCTGCGCGAGTCGATGTACGACCCTGTCGCCGACCTCCCCGTACGCCGGATCGTCGAGATCACCATCGGCGAGAAGACCACCGACCAGAAGGGCCGGGTCGTGGAGCGGGTCAGCGCCCAGGCCCTCCTGCCGTACATCCACCAGCGGTACGACGACCCGCAGCAGATCCTCGACGGTCCGCCGGAAGGGAGCGTGTGATGGAGCTGCGTCAGGGGCAGGTCGCCGTCGTCACCGGCGCGGCGAGCGGTATCGGGCTCGCGATGGCGCGCCGCTTCGCCGAGGAGGGGCTCGCCGTCGTCCTCGGCGACGTGGAGGAGGCGGCGCTCGCCAAGGCGGCAGGGGAGCTGATGGAGGGCGGCGCGCAGGTTCTCGCCCGTACGGTCGACGTCAGTGAAGCCGAATCCGTACGGGCCCTCGCCGACGCCGCGTACGACACCTTCGGCGCCGTCCATGTGCTGTGCAACAACGCCGGCGTCGGCTCCGGAGCCGAGGGCCGCATGTGGGAGCACGAGCCCAACGACTGGAAGTGGGCCTTCGCCGTCAACGTCTGGGGCGTCTTCCACGGCATCCAGGCCTTCGTCCCGCGCATGATCGCCGGCGGCGAGTCCGGACACGTCGTCAACACCTCGTCCGGCGACGGCGGGATCGCCCCACTGCCCACCGCCTCCGTGTACGCCGTCACCAAGGCGGCCGTCGTCACGATGACCGAGTCGCTGTACGCGCATCTGAAGGCGGAGCACGCGCGCGTGGGGGCGTCCGTGCTCTTCCCCGGCCCGCACATGCTGCGCACCGGCCTGTGGGAGTCGCACCGCAACAGGCCGGAGCGGTACGCCAAGGAGCGGCCGCGCAAGACCCCGTACCGCAGCCTCGACCAGTGGGAGGCGGCCATGAAGGGCGCCGGGCACGAGGTCGCCTTCACCCCCGTCGAGGAGGTCGCCGAGCACGTCGTCGACGGCATCCGCGCCGACCGCTTCTGGATGCTCCCGGCGAGCGAGCACAGCGACCGGCAGATCCGGGCGCGCTCGCAGTCGATGCTCGACCGCGCCGATCCGTCGTACCTGGAGAGCTTCATTCTCGACTGAGGAGCACCCCATGAGTCATGAAGACCCGTATCTGATCATCTCCTCCGACTGCCACGCCGGTCTGCCCACCGAGCGCTACCGGCCCTATCTGGACTCCCGCTTCCACCGCGCCTTCGACGAGTTCCTCGCCGGGCGCGACGCCCGCCGTGAGGCCATGACCCGGCTCGGGGTGCGCAATGAGGCGTTCGCGAACAAGTGGTTCAGCGACAACGAGGAAGGGCTGCGGGGCGGTTGGGACGCCGCCCAGCGGCTCAAGGAGCTCGACGGGGACGGTGTGGCCGCCGAGGTCGTCTTTCCCGACGCGGACGCCGTCGACAGCCAGACCGCCGCGCCCTTCGGGGTCGGCCTCGGGCTCTCCGGCGACCAGGACCCGGAGCTCGGCATGGCGGGCGCGCAGGCGCACAACCGCTGGCTGGCCGAGTTCGTCGGGCAGAACCCCGAGCGGCACTGCGGAGTGGCGCTGCTGCCGATCACGGCCGAGCCGTCGAAGGTCGTCGCCGAGATCCACCGGGCCAAGGAGTCGGGGCTCGGGGCGCTGATGATCCCCTCCATGTGGGTGGACAAGGAGCCGTACCACGACCGGCGTTACGACCCGATCTGGGCGGCCGCCGCCGAGACCGGGATGCCGCTGGTCACCCACTCGGGCGCGGCGCCGCGCGAGGAGTACGGCGACCATCTCGGCATCTACGTCAGCGAAGTGACCTGGTGGCCGGCCAGGCCGCTGTGGTTCCTGCTCTGGTCCGGCGTCTTCGAGCGGCACCCGGGGCTGAGGTTCGGCGTCGCCGAGTCGGGCTGCTGGTGGCTGCCGAACCTGCTGTGGTTCATGGACCGGCTCTACCTGGGCGCGCACGGCGGGAAGAAGCTGTCCCCGTTCGCCGAGCTGAAGCGGCCGCCGAGCGAGTACCTGGACCGCCAGGTCTTCGTCTGCGCCACCAACACCAAGCGGCGCGAGCTCGCCCAGCGGTACGAGATCGGCGTGGACAACATCCTGTGGGGCTCCGACTTCCCGCACCCGGAGGGGACCTGGCCCAACACGCGCGCGTGGCTGCGGAACACCTTCCACGACATCCCGGTGGCGGAGACGCGCCGGATGCTGGGTCTCGCGGCGGCCGAGGTCTTCGGATTCGATATTCGAATATTGGATCCGATCGCCAAGCGCATCGGTCCGACCCCGGCCGAGCTGGGCCAGTCGCCCGACCAGGCGGCGGTCGAGGCGTCCTGGGCCCGCTCGCGCGAGGTCGGCCGCCACTGGCTGACGGACCACGACTTCCCCACGCTGGGGGTGAGCTGATGGACCGCTACACCGTCATCTCGGCGGACTGCCACGCGGGCGCCGATCTGCTCGACTACAAGCCGTACCTGGAGAAGAGGCACCACGACGACTTCGACGCCTGGGCGGCCGGCTACGTCAACCCGTACGAGGACCTGCTCGCCGACACCGCCGACCGCAACTGGAACTCGGGGCGCCGGTTGCGCGAACTGGAGACGGACGGGATCGTCGCGGAAGTCGTCTTCCCCAACACCATCCCGCCGTTCTTCCCCTCCGCCTCTCTGATGGCCCCGGCCCCGACCCGCGAGGAGTTCGAGCAGCGCTGGGCCGGGCTGCGCGCGCACAACCGCTGGCTGGCCGAGTTCTGCGCGGACGCGCCCGGCCGCCGGGCGGGCGTGGCGCAGATCCTCCTCAACGACGTGGACGAGGCGGTACGGGAGATCCGCCGCACCAAGGAGGCGGGCCTCACTGGCGGCATCCTCCTGCCCGGCGCCCCGCCCGGCAGCGGGATCCCCGAGCTGTACTCGCAGACGTACGACCCGATCTGGGCGGTCTGCGCGGAGCTGGACGTCCCCGTCAACCACCACGGCGGCTCCGCCTCGCCGCCGCTCGGCGACGAACCGGCCGCGCGTGCGGTGTTCATGGTGGAGACGACCTGGTTCTCGCACCGGGCGCTGTGGCACCTCGTCTTCGGCGGCGCCTTCCGCCGCCACCCCGAGCTGAAGCTCGTCCTGACCGAACAGGGCTCGGGCTGGATCCCCGGGGTCATGGACATGCTGGACTACTACCACGCGCGCCTGGTGGCGGCGGCCTCACGGGCCGCCACCGCCGAGTCCAAGTTCGGAGCAGGGCTGGCGGAGTCCATGGGCAAGGGCCCCAGCGAGGTCTGGCGGGACAACTGCTTCGTCGGCGCGAGTTTCATGCGCCCGCACGAGGTGCCGCTGCGCGACCGGATCGGCCTCGACAAGATCATGTGGGGCAGCGACTACCCGCACGACGAGGGCACGACCCCGTACTCCCGCGAAGGTCTCCGCATCGCCTACGCGGGGCTGCCGAGGGAAGAGGTCGCGGCGATGGTCGGCGGCAACGCGGCCCGGGTCTACGGCTTCGACCTGTCGCTCCTGGACGCCCTGGCGGCCGTGCACGGCCCCACCGTCGAGGAGATCGCCGAGCCCCTGAAGGAGGTCCCGGCGGACGCCACGAGCCCCGCCTTCGCCCCGGGCGGGTCGGTCCGCGTCTGGTGACGGACCGGGTGAGAACCTCCCGAGGTGACTGAAGCACCCACCCACGACGAAGCCCACGGCGGCGGTCTCGGTACCCGTCTCAACTGGCTCCGGGCCGCCGTGCTCGGAGCCAACGACGGTGTCGTCTCCACCGCGGGCCTCGTCGTGGGCGTCGCCGGTGCGACGGAGTCCCAGGCCGCGCTCCTCACCGCGGGCCTGGCCGGTCTGCTCGCCGGTTCGATGTCGATGGCGGCGGGGGAGTACGTCTCGGTCTCCACCCAGCGCGACTCGGAGAAGGCGGCCCTCGCCGTGGAACGGCGCGAACTGCGCGAGCAGCCCGAGGCCGAACTGGCCGAGCTGACGGACCTCCTGTCCGCCCGTGGCCTCTCCCCGGGCGTCGCCCGCGCGGCGGCGGAACAGCTCACCGAACGCGACGCCCTGCGCGCCCACGCGCGCGTGGAGCTCGGCATCGACCCCGACCAGCTCACCAACCCCTGGCACGCGGCTGCCGCCAGCTTCCTCGCCTTCACGATCGGCGCCTTGCTTCCCCTCCTCGCGATCGTGCTCCCACCCGCCTCGATCCGCCTCTGGATCACGGTCCTGTCCGTCCTCGCCGCCCTCGCCCTCACAGGCTGGTGGAGCGCCCGCCTGGGTGCTGCCCCACCGCCCCGAGCGGTCCTGCGCAACATGGCCGGCGGCGCACTGGCGATGGCGGTGACGTACGGGGCGGGGTCGCTGCTGGGGGCGGCGGGGGTCTGAGGTTCGCGGTGACCGCCGTCGCCGACCGCCCTTGTCGGAAGGTGCCAAAGCTTGCTGACAAGTCGTCTCGCATACTTGTTGGTAACAGCGTCTAGCCGCACCCGACCCGCGCCTCTACCGTCATCGGCATGCCGAACCTGCCCGATGTCGTGCTCTGGTCCATACCGGCGTTCGTCCTGCTCACCGTCCTGGAGATGGTCAGCTACCGGCTCCATCCCGACGAGGACGCCGCCGGGTACGCGTCCAAGGACGCCGCCACCAGCATCGGCATGGGGCTCGGGAGCCTCTTCTTCGACCTCATGTGGAAGATCCCGATCGTCGCGATCTACACCGCGCTCCACGAGCTCACCCCGCTCCGCGTCCCCGTCCTGTGGTGGACGATCCCGCTGATGCTGCTCGCCCAGGACTTCTTCTACTACTGGTCGCACCGGGGCCACCACGTCATCCGGATCCTGTGGGCCTGCCACGTCGTGCACCACAGCAGCCGCAAGTTCAATCTCTCCACCGCGCTGCGCCAGCCCTGGACCGGCGCCACCTCGTGGCCGTTCTACCTGCCGATGATCGCGCTCGGCGTCCACCCGGCCGCCCTCGCCTTCTGCTCCTCGGCCAACCTCGTCTACCAGTTCTGGATTCACACCGAGCGCATCGACAAGCTGCCCAGGCCCTTCGAATACGTCCTCAACACCCCCTCGCACCACCGCGTCCACCACGCCTCGCAGGGCGGCTACCTGGACCGGAACTTCGGCGGCATCCTCATCCTCTGGGACCGGCTGTTCGGCTCCTGGGTCGGCGAGACCGAGCGGCCCGTCTTCGGGCTCACCAAGAACATCGAGACCTACAACCCGCTGCGCGTCGCCACCCACGAGTACGCCGCCATCGCCCGTGACCTACGGGCCGCGACCAGCTGGCGCGAACGCGCCGGACGGGTCTTCCGAGGTCCGGGATGGCAGCCGGACGCCACGCCCGGACCCGTCGCCGGCAAGGCCGCGGGCCCCGCCGCGCCGGAGCCCGCCGCGTGAGCGCCCGTACCGCCGGCGCCACAGCCGCGCCGCCCCGGCCCACCGTCGCGAGCGCGCTCCTCCTCGCCCTCGCGCTGGCCGTCGCCGTCGACCTGGTCTCCCTCCTCGTCGGAGCCGAGCTCGGGCACCGGATCGCCAAGCCGCTGCTGATGCCGCTGCTCGCCGCGTACGCCGCCACCCGGGGCGCCCCGAAGCTCCTGCTCGCCGCGCTGCTCCTCGGCTGGGGCGGAGACCTCTTCCTCCTCTCCGACGCCGACTGGGCCTTCCTCGCCGGCATGGGCTCCTTCGCCGCCGGGCACGTCTGCTACCTCGTGCTCTTCGGACGACGGCATACGTCCGTCCCCCTCGGGATCGCGTACACCGTCGCCCTCGTCGGCACCGTCGTGCTCCTGTGGCCCGACCTCCCCGCCGAGCTGCGGATCCCCGTCGCCGGCTACTCGCTCCTGCTCACCGCCATGGCCTACAGGTCAAGCGCCCTGGGGCTCACCGCGGGCGCCGGCGGCGCGCTGTTCCTGCTGTCCGACACGCTCATCGCGACCGGCGTCGCCGCATGGCCCCAGCTGCCCGCCCCCGACTTCTGGGTCATGGCCACCTACATCGCCGCCCAGTGCCTGCTGACCGCGGGAGCGCTGAAGGCGGAGTACGGTGAACGTCGTACTACCGACTGACAGCAAGGACCGTCCGCCATGCGCGCCACCACCATCCATGCCCCGTTCGAGATGCGCGTGGAGGACGTGCCCGACCCGGTGATCCAGGACACGACGGACGTCGTCGTCCGGGTCCTGCGCGCCTGCATCTGCGGCAGCGACCTCTGGGCCTACCGCGGCGAGTCCGCCCGGCAGCCCGGCCAGCGCATCGGCCACGAGTTCCTGGGCATCGTCGAGGCGGCGGGCCCGGACGTCTCCGGCTTCTCGGCCGGAGACCTCGTCGTCGCCCCCTTCGTCTGGTCCGACGGCACCTGCGAGTACTGCGCCGAGGGACTGCAGACCTCCTGCCCGCGCGGCGGCTTCTGGGGCTCCGTCGGCTCCGACGGCGGCCAGGGCGAGGCCGTCCGCGTCCCCTTCGCCGACGGCACCCTCGTCAAGCTGCCCGCCGAGGCCGCCTCCGACGACCACCTGCTGACCGCGCTCCTCGCGCTCTCCGACGTCATGGGCACCGGCCACCACGCCGCCCTGGGCGCCGGTGTCCGCAAGGGATCGACCGTCGCCGTCGTCGGTGACGGCGCCGTCGGTCTGTGCGGAGTCCTCGCCGCCAAGCGCCTCGGAGCCGAGCGGATCATCGCCCTCGGCCGCCACACCGTCCGTACCGACATCGCCCGGACCTTCGGCGCCACCGATGTCGTCGCCGAGCGCGGCGAGGCCGCCGAGGCCGCCGTCCGCGAACTCACCGGCGGCCAGGGCGCCCACGCCGTCATCGAGGCGGTCGGCACCGAGCAGTCGATGCGCACCGCCGTCGCGATCGCCCGCGACGGCGGCTCCATCGGCTACGTCGGCGTCCCGCACGGCAGCGGCACGGGGCTCGACCTCTCCGTCATGTTCGACCGGAACATCGCACTGCGCGGCGGCGTGGCGCCGGTCCGCGCGTACATCCCCGAACTGCTCCCGGACGTCCTCGACGGCACCATCGACCCGGCCCCGGTCTTCGACCTGACGGTCGACCTCGACGGCGTCCCGGGCGGCTACAAGGCGATGGACGAGCGCACCGCGCTGAAGGTCCTCGTCAAGCCGTAGCCAAAGCCGTGGGCGTCGTGGCTCAGGCGCCGAGCCACGCGGGATCGTCCTCACCCTGAAGGCCCGGCAGACGCGACCAGCCCGCCGGGCCGCCCTCGTACGAGACGGGCGACAGCGCGTGCCGCAGCCGGCCCAGCGGGCCGTCCGTCTCCGCGAGGTACAGCTCCGGCTCGTACCGGGGGAGGGTGTGCGTCAGCCAGTGCCCCGTCTGCGCCAGCGCCAGGCGTACGAGACGGGTGCCGCCGTCCCTGTCCTGCTCGGTCAGGGACCGCAGCACGGCCGCCGCGAGCAGATACCCGGAGCCGTGGTCCAGGGCCTGCGCCGGCAGCACGCCCGGCTCCTCCTCCGAACCCTCGGTCACCGCGATGCCGGTCGCCGCCTGCACCAGGCTGTCGAAGCCACGTCGCTCGCCCCACGGGCCGTAGTCGCCCCACGCGGAGAGCCGCGCGACCACCAGACCGGGCCGGCGGAGCTCGAAGCGGTCCAGCGCCCCGGGGCGGTAGCCGGTGACCAGGACGTCGGCGGAGTCCAGGAGCTCGTCGAAGGTACGCCGGTCCGCAGGCCGGTCCAGGTCGAGCGCGGCCGTCCGCTTGCCGATGTTCGTATCCGCGTGCTGGTCGGGCAGCTCGGGGTTCCGCGGCGGGTCGATCCGCAGCACGTCCGCGCCGAGCAGCGCGAGCGTCCGGGTCGCCACCGGTCCCGCGATGACCCGGGTGAGGTCGAGCACCCGGAGGGGACCCGAACGCCGCCGCGGGGGCGCCTCGTCCAGCCGCTCCCGCGTCAACAGGGGCCGCGCCGCGACCTCCCGGCCCTGCTCGGACTCCGCCCACCGCGCCGGTGTGCGTACGGCGACGGCAAGGCCGCCGTCCGCGTACACGGCCGCCTCCAACTCCTCGGCGCCGCGCTGCCCGATCGCCGACGTGACGGCCTCCGGCGACTCCTCCCGTACCTCCAGGGCGCGTACCAGCGCCGCCCGGTGGTGCGGATAGTTGGCGTGCGTACGGATCCAGCCGTCGGCGGCGCGGAAGAAGCCGGACAGCGGTGCGAAGTTCACCGGCGCCCGTCCGTCCACACGGAGATGACGCTCACTCACGAAGGCCGTGGCGACGGCCCCGTCGTCGACCCGGACCGCGCCGGGCGCCCCACACCGCTCCACCGCGGCCAGACCCGCGACCGCGACGGTCGCCCGGGCCAGGTCCATCACCGGCAGCCGCGCCGGCAACCCTCCTGACGGGCCGACGAACGACACCCGGTCGACCAGGGCGGGATCGCCGCCCAGGGCCGACCACAACAACTCCGTACCCGTACGCGCTGTGTTGTCCATGCCCGCATGATGGCACTCAGTGCCACGCAAAGGGGCCCCTGGTGTGGCGAACCACACCGGGGCCCCTCCTTACGCATGCCTACCGGCGATGTGCCTACCGGCGGACCGCGTCGAGCGCGTCCACAAGGCCGGCTCCGTAGAAGCCGTTCTTGTTCTTGCCGCCCTCGCACACGGCGTCGACGACGCCGTCACCCTCGATGTCGTACGGGTTCGTGCAGGCGCGGTCGTCGGCCTGCGCGTACAGCATGGCCTTCAGCGCGGCCGGGCTCGCCTTCGGGTGCGTCGACTTCAGCAGCGCGAGCACACCGGCGGCGTGCGGCGAGGCCATCGACGTACCGGCCTTGTAGTTGAAGCCGCCGTTGACCGTGGTCGACAGGATCCGGCCGTTGACCGCCGGGGCGTCCGGGGTCTGGTACTCGGTGCGGTCGCCGCCGGGCGCCGCGATGTCGACGATGCCGAGACCGTAGTTGGAGTACGAGGCCTTCAGGTCCTTGGCGCCGGTCGCGGAGACCGTGACCACACCCGGGAGCATCGACGGGTAGTCGAGGCACTCCTGCGGGTCGATGACCCGGGTCACCGGCGTGGTGTCGTTGGGGCTGGAGGTGTCCGTGATCTCGTCCGAGGCCAGGTCCATCTTGGAGTTGCCGGCCGCGGCCACATTGACCGTGCCCTTGCGCTCCGCGTAACGGGTGGCGCGCGTGACGGCCTCGATCAGCGCCTTCTGGTCGGCGTCGTTCTTGCACGCGAACAGCCACGGGTCGGTGTAGTAGCTGTTGTTGGTGACGTCCACACCGTGCTCGGCCGCCCACACGAAGCCGCAGACGACGGCCTCGGTGTAGAAGAAGCCGTCGGGGGTGGACACCTTGATGCCCGAGACCTTCACGCCCGGCGCGACACCGGTGATGCCGGTGCCGTTCTTGGCGGCGGCGATGGTGCCGGCGACGTGCGTGCCGTGGTCGCTCTCGCCCGGGTTCGGACGCCACGAGCCGGGGGTGATGTCCGGCTTGCCGGTCACGCAGTTGGCGGAGGCCTTGGCGTCGAAGTTCGGCGCCAGGTCCGGGTGGGTGTCGTCGACACCCGTGTCGATGACGCCGACCGTCACGTTCCTGCTGCCGAGCGTCCTCTGGTGGGCCTTGTCCGCCTTGATGGCGGGCAGGTCCCACTGCAGCGGCTCGAGCGCGTCCTGATCGTCCGTGGCACGGGCCGCGGCGGACGTGGCCTCGGACGCGGTGAGCGCCTGGCCGCCCTCGCCGACGGAGGTGTCGGTCTGGACGGAGAGGGGGGCGGTGCGCGTCGAACCGGCCGACACCACACCGCGGGCCGTGCGGATCGTCTTCGCGAACTCGGGGTTCTGCGAGTGGACGACTATGACGCCGATCTGGTCATAGGAGATGACCACCGTGCCACCGGCCGCGGCTATCGCCTTCTTCACCGACTCGGCCGTCCAGCGGCCACCGTCGATGTTCACGACGTACGACAGCTTGGGGCCGTCCGTCGAGACGGCGGTCGTCGCCGGGGCGTCACTCACCACCGCGGCGGATGCGCCGGTCGGAAGGAAGCCGAGCGAGGCCGTGAGCGCGAGACCGGCAGGCAGAGCGAGTACTCGGCCGCGTCTCGATCCCAGATGAGCCATGGGTTCTCCACATCATCCGTATGTACTGCCCGCGCGCGGATTGCGGACGGGCAGGTGCATGACGAGTGAAGTTATCGCTGATCTTCCCGGCCCATCAATGAGTTGAGACGACTTGATGCAGATCCGGAGGAAGATCCAGGAAGAAAGAAGTTTCGCGGTGAACCGTATCGCCCCGCTCTCCGTGCCGTTGTGCAGGGGAGGTGCTCTGTCGGGAGCACCGTTCCCCCACCCCCAGTGAGGCCCCTTTGTCCATGCCCACCGCACCCATGTCGCGAGGAGAATCCGTGGCTACCGAAGCACCGCCGCCGCCGCCCCAAGGCGGCGCGGACGCCCACACAGGCCCCGCCCAGCCCACGACAGAGGCCTTCCTCGAGGTGCAGGAGGGTGCGGAATTCGGCGAACTGCGCCGCACCTACCGCTCCTTCGCGTTCCCCCTGACGGTCGCCTTCATCGCCTGGTACCTGCTGTACGTGCTGCTCTCCAACTACGCGGGCGGCTTCATGGGGACCAAGCTCTTCGGCAACATCAACGTGGCGCTCGTCCTCGGCCTCGGCCAGTTCGCCACCACGTTCCTCATCGCCTGGCTGTACTCGCGGCACGCGGCGAACCGCCTCGACCCGAAGGCCGAGGCCATCAAGTCCCGTATGGAGCAGTCGGAGGCCGACGCGTGAGCAGCACACTTCTCCTCGCGGCGGGCAACGCCACCAGCGAGCACCGAACGCTGATCATCACCCTCTTCGGTGCCTTCGTCGTCGCCACGCTCTTCATCACCGTCTGGGCCGGCCGCCAGACCAAGAGCGCCGCCGACTTCTACGCCGGCGGCCGCCAGTTCACCGGCTTCCAGAACGGCCTCGCGATCTCCGGCGACTACATGTCCGCCGCGTCCTTCCTCGGCATCGCCGGCGCCATCGCGCTCTTCGGCTACGACGGCTTCCTGTACTCGATCGGCTTCCTGGTCGCCTGGCTGGTCGCTCTGCTCCTGGTCGCCGAACCGCTGCGCAACTCCGGCCGGTTCACCATGGGCGACGTCCTCGCCTACCGGATGCGCCAGCGCCCCGTCCGTACCGCCGCCGGCACCTCCACCATCGTCGTCTCGATCTTCTACCTGCTCGCCCAGATGGCCGGCGCGGGCGTGCTCGTCTCGCTGCTCCTCGGCATCACCAGCGACGGCGGCAAGGTCGCCATCGTCGCCCTGGTCGGCGTGCTGATGATCGTGTACGTCACCATCGGCGGCATGAAGGGCACCACCTGGGTGCAGATGGTCAAGGCCGTCCTGCTCATCGCGGGCACGCTCCTGATCACCTTCCTCATCCTGTGGAAGTTCAACTTCAACCTCTCGGACCTGCTCGGCGCGGCCGCCACCAACAGCGGCAAGGGCTCGGCCTTCCTGGAGCCCGGCCTCAAGTACGGGGTCTCCGGCATCTCGAAGCTGGACTTCATCTCGCTCGGCATCGCGCTCGTCCTCGGCACCGCCGGCCTGCCGCACATCCTGATCCGCTTCTACACGGTGCCTACCGCCAAGGCCGCCCGTAAGTCCGTCAACTGGGCCATCGGCATCATCGGCGCCTTCTACCTGATGACGATCGTCCTCGGCTTCGGTGCCGCGGCCCTGCTGAAGAACAGCGACATCATCGCCTCCAACAAGGCGGGCAACACGGCCGCGCCGCTGGCGGCCCTGGAGATCGGCGGCGGCGCCGACTCCACCGGCGGAGCGATCCTGCTCGCGGTCATCTCCGCCGTCGCCTTCGCCACCATCCTCGCGGTCGTCGCCGGACTGACCCTGGCCTCGTCGTCCTCCTTCGCGCACGACATCTACGCCAACGTCATCCGGCGCGGAAAGGCCACCGAGAAGGAGGAGGTCCGCGCGGCCCGCTGGGCGACCGTCCTCATCGGCATCGTCTCGATCGCGCTCGGCGCGCTCGCCCGCGATCTGAACGTCGCCGGCCTGGTGGCCCTCGCCTTCGCGGTCGCCGCCTCCGCCAACTTGCCGACGATCCTCTACAGCCTCTTCTGGAAGCGGTTCACGACCCAGGGCGCGCTCTGGTCGATCTACGGCGGTCTGATCTCCTCGGTCGTGCTGGTGCTGTTCTCGCCGGTCGTCTCCGGAAAGCCGACCTCGATGTTCAAGAGCGTGGACTTCTACTGGTTCCCGCTGGAGAACCCGGGCCTCGTCTCCATCCCGCTGGGCTTCCTGCTCGGCTGGCTCGGCTCCCTCCTCTCCAAGGAGGAGGCGGACAAGGGCAAGTACGCGGAGCTGGAGGTCAAGTCCCTCACCGGTGTCGGAGCGCACTGAACCGCGCACGGTGAGCGACCACGGAGCGGCCTCGTCGTAGGGTCCTACGACGAGGCCGCTCCGGTCCTCGTTCCAATCGGCCCCTGCTGCTTGTCCGTGCTCTCGCGTAGGCTCGCTGTATTAATCACCGAACGACAGGGAGGGGGCCCACAGTGCTCATCGACACCTACGGCCGTGTAGCCACCGACCTGCGCGTTTCGCTCACCGACCGGTGCAATCTGCGGTGTACGTACTGTATGCCGGAAGAGGGTCTGCAGTGGCTGGCCAAGCCCGACCTGCTGACCGACGACGAGATCGTCCGGCTGGTACGGATCGCCGTCACCGACCTCGGTGTCACCGAGGTCCGCTTCACCGGCGGCGAGCCCCTGCTCCGCCCCGGCCTCGTCGGCATCGTCGAGCGGTGCGCGGCCCTGGAGCCCCGCCCCAAGATGTCCCTGACCACGAACGGCATCGGGCTCAAGCGCACCGCCGCCGCCCTGAAGGCCGCGGGCCTCGACCGGGTCAACGTCTCCCTCGACACGCTGAGGCCCGAGGTCTTCAAGACCCTGACCCGTCGCGACCGCCACCACGACGTGCTCGACGGCATGGCCGCCGCCCGCGACGCCGGACTCACCCCGGTCAAGGTCAACGCGGTCCTGATGCCCGGGCTCAACGACGACGAGGCCCCCGACCTGCTGGCCTGGGCGGTGGAGAACGCGTACGAGCTGCGATTCATCGAGCAGATGCCGCTCGACGCCCAGCACGGCTGGAAGCGCGACGGCATGATCACCGCAGGGGACATCCTGGAGTCGCTGCGCACCCGCTTCACCCTGACCCCCGAGGGCGCGGACGAGCGTGGCTCGGCCCCCGCCGAGCGCTGGGTCGTGGACGGCGGACCGCACACGGTCGGCGTCATCGCCTCCGTCACCCGCCCGTTCTGCCGGGCCTGCGACCGGACCCGTCTCACCGCCGACGGTCAGGTGCGCACCTGTCTCTTCGCCACCGAGGAGACCGACCTGCGGGCGGCGCTGCGCTCCGACGCCCCGGACACCGAGATCGCCAGGATCTGGAAGCTGGCGATGTGGGGCAAGAAGGCCGGTTCGGGTCTGGACGACCCGAGCTTCCTCCAGCCGGAGCGCCCGATGTCAGCGATCGGCGGCTGAGTCCCCGGCCGACTCCCACTCGGCGAGCGGCACGACATCCTTGAGGAAGCCCCGTACACCAAGGAACTGGGAGAGATGCTCGCGGTGCTCCTCGCAGGCGAGCCAGGTCTTGCGGCGCTCGGGCGTATGCAGCTTGGGGTTGTTCCAGGCCAGTACCCACACGGCGTCGGCGCGGCAGCCCTTGGCTGAACAGATCGGGGTCTCGTCACTCACCTGATCATTGTCCAGCAATGGCGATGCCGAGCAGCCACGGGGGGAGCTGCCCGGCATCGGTCCGTCGCTCCGACGGGGGATGCGGAGCGCGTAGGAAGTATGTCACGGGGAATGGGCTACGGTGCACCGGAACTTCATGATTGATCTGAGCTTTTCTTGAGCTTTTAGGTCGCCGCGATGATCAACTCTGACCGTGCGAACGTTCCGTACGCGCTTCCGCGGAAGGCTCTCCAGCAGACAGCTCCGGACGGGTCGGCGCCGGCACGAACGTCGACGGAAGAGTCGGCGGCCTCTCCCGTCCCGCGTTCGCGATGACCACGGCGATATAGGGGAGCAGCGCGCCGAGCACGAGAGCCACGACGGCCACATGGCGCTCGACGTTCCACAGCAGGACCGCGGCGATGACGGACAAGGTCCGCACCGCCATCGAGATCACGTACCGACGCTCCCGGCCGCGCACATCGGCGGCCAGGCCCTGACGCGCTCCGGTGATCCGGAAAACCTCTGTACCGCCATGCTTCCGCATCGCATTCCACCGCCAGCGTCCACGCCGAACTCTCCCCGGTCCGGACCTGTCTCCACGGTACGCCCGACGGCCGAGGGTGAGGAGGCCGGGTCACGTATGGCGTCGTCCGACATGCGTCGTATGGAGGATGGGCCGAGACTGGGCCCACATGCGCAGATTGCGCCGCATGAGGAGGCGACCATGAGTTGGCTGTGGGCAATCATCGTGGGCTTTGTGCTCGGTCTGATCGCCAAGGCGATCCTGCCGGGCAAGCAGCAGATCCCACTGTGGCTGACGACCGTGTTCGGCATCATCGGCGGCCTCCTCGGCAACGCCGTCGCGGGCTGGATCGGGGTCGAGGACACCCGGGGTATCGACTGGACGCGCCACCTGCTCCAACTCGTCTTCGCGATCGCGGTGGTCGCCTTGGGCGACATGCTGTGGGCCACGATCCGGGGCAGCAAGCAACGAACGTGACCGCCTGCGGGGCGCTCGGACGCGGAGGAGCGCGGGGTCGGCGTGACTGCCGACGACCCCGCGCCCGCCCGCTTCCGGCGCGAACCACACGTCGCCCCGGACACGGCGGAGGCCGGTACGCGCATCATGCGCATACCGGCCTCCGTCACGTCATGCTTGCTCCGGGGCCTCAGCCCTCGGCGCCGACCTCGATCGCCGCCAGGTTCTTCTTGCCCCTGCGCAGCACCAGCCAGCGGCCGTGCAGCAGCTCGTCCGCCGCCACCTCGGCGTCCTCGGCGGTGACCTTCACGTTGTTCACGTACGCCCCGCCCTCCTTCACCGTCCGGCGCGCTCCCGACTTGCTCGGTGCCAGACCGACCTCGACGAACAGGTCCACGACCTGCCCGAGCTCCGCCACGCGCGCGTGCGGCAGCTCGGAGAGCGCGGCGGCCAGCGTCGCCTCGTCCAGCTCGGTCAGGTCACCCTGCCCGAACAGCGCCTTCGAGGCGTTGATGACGGCCGCGCACTGATCGGCACCATGCACCAGCGTCGTCAGCTCCTCGGCGAGCGCCCGCTGGGCGGCCCGGGCCTGCGGCCGCTCGGCGGTCTGCTGCTCCAACTCCTCGAGCTCCTCGCGGGACTTGAAGGACAGGATCCGCATGTACGTCGAGATGTCCCGGTCGTCCACGTTCAGCCAGAACTGGTAGAACGCGTACGGCGTGGTCATCTCCGGGTCGAGCCACACGGCCCCGCCCTCGGTCTTGCCGAACTTGGTGCCGTCCGCCTTGACCATCAGCGGGGTCGCCAGCGCGTGCGCCTCGGCGCCCGGCTCCAGGCGGTGGATCAGGTCGAGGCCCGCCACCAGGTTGCCCCACTGGTCGGACCCGCCCTGCTGCAGCGTGCAGCCGTAGCGCCGGTACAGCTCCAGGAAGTCCATGCCCTGGAGCAGCTGGTAGCTGAACTCGGTGTAGCTGATGCCCTGCTCGGACTCCAGGCGTCGGGCGACGGAGTCCTTGGTCAGCATCTTGTTGACCCGGAAGTGCTTGCCGATGTCGCGCAGGAACTCGATCGCGGACAGGCCGGCGGTCCAGTCCAGGTTGTTCACCATGACCGCCGCGTTCTCCCCCTCGAAGGAGAGGAACGGCTCGATCTGGCTCCGCAGCCGGTTCACCCAGTTCGCGACCGTCTCCGGGTCGTTCAGGGTGCGCTCGGCGGTCGGCCGCGGGTCGCCGATCTGGCCGGTGGCCCCACCGACCAGCGCCAGCGGCCGGTGACCGGCCTGCTGGAGCCGGCGGACGGTGAGCACCTGGACCAGGTGGCCGACGTGGAGACTGGCCGCGGTCGGGTCGAAGCCGCAATAGAACGTGACGGGACCGTCCGCGAGGGCCTTGCGCAGGGCGTCCTCGTCGGTGGACTGGGCGAACAGCCCACGCCACTTCAGCTCGTCGACGATGTCCGTCACGGTGTCCGGTCTCCTTGATCGATGGTCGTCACGCCGTCCCTCAGTCTAGGCGGGTCATACACCCTTGCTGACCGAGCTCATGTTGAAGTCCGGCACCCGCAGCGCCGGCATCGCGGCCCTGGTGAACCAGTCGCTCCACTCGCGCGGCAGCGTCTTCTCCGTCCGCCCCGCCTCCGAGGCCCGCGACAGCAGGTCCACCGGCGACTCGTTGAACCGGAAGTTGTTCACCTCGCCGACCACCTCGCCGTTCTCGACGAGGTAGACGCCGTCGCGGGTCAGCCCGGTCAGCAGCAGCGTCGCCGGGTCGACCTCGCGGATGTACCAGAGGCAGGTCAGCAGCAGGCCGCGCTCCGTCGAGGCGACCATCTCCTCCAGCGAGGGCTCGCCGCCCTCCTCCAGCGAGGGCTCGCCGCCGCCGTCCAGGATCAGGTTCCCGGCGCCGGGCGCCACGGGCAGGCGGGTGAGCGCCGCGGTGTGCCGGGTGGTGATCAGATGCTCCAGTTTCCCCTCCCGCACCCAGTCGATCGGCGCCAGCGGCAGACCGTTGTCGAAGACGGAGGAGTCGTCGCCCGAGGAGTGCGCGATCACGAACGGCGCGGACTCGAGACCCGGCTCGTTCGGGTCGCTGCGCAGGGTCAGCGGCAGCGGCGAGAGGGTCTCGCCGAGCCGGGTCCCACCGCCCGGCTTCGAGAACACCGTCCGGCCCTCCACCGCGTCCCGGGCCGTCGAGGACCAGAGCTGGTAGATCAGCAGGTCGGCCACGGCGGTCGGCGGCAGCAGCGTCTCGTACCGCCCGGCCGGCAGCTCGATCCGGCGCTCCGCCCAACCGAGCCGCTGCGCCAGATCGGCGTCGAGGGCGGCCGGATCGACATCCTTGAAGTCCCGGGTGGAGCGCCCGGCCCACGCGGAGCGGGAGCGGTCGGGGGACTTGGCGTTGAGCTCCAGGGTGCCGTTGGGCTGGTCGTGCCGCAGCCGCAGCCCCGTCGACGTACCGAGGTAGGTCGAGGTGAGCTCGTGGTTGGCGAAGCCGTACAACTCGCGCCCACCGGCCCGGGCCCGGGCGAAGGCCTCGCCGAGCGCGGGAGCGAAGTCCGCGAAGACGGCGGAGCTGGTCTCGGTCGGCGCGTCCGTGAAGTCGGGGGAGGCGTCGATCCCCTCGACCAGGGGCTGCGCGTCCTCGGCGGGCCCCGCGGCCCGGGCGGCGGCCTCCGCGGCCCGTACCAGCGGCTCGAGGTCGTCGACCGTCACGGCCGAGCGCGAGACGACACCGGACGCGGTGCCCTGCGCGCCGTCCACAGTGGCGACGACCGTGAGCGTACGTCCGCGGGTGACGCCGTTGGTGGTCAGCGCGTTGCCCGCCCAGCGCAGATTGGCGGAGGACTCCTCGTCGGCGATGACGACACACCCGTCCGCGCGGGACAGCTCCAAGGCCCGCTCGACGATCTCGTACGGCTTGCTGACGCGGCTCATCGACCGGCCTCCTGCGTCGTGTTGAGGATGTTGACGCCCCTGAAGAGGGCGGAGGGGCAGCCGTGGGAGACCGCCGCGACCTGGCCGGGCTGGGCCTTGCCGCAGTTGAACGCGCCACCGAGGACGTACGTCTGCGGGCCGCCGACCTTCTCCATCGAGCCCCAGAAGTCCGTCGTCGTCGCCTGGTACGCGACGTCCCGCAGCTGGCCGGCCAGCCTGCCGTTCTCGATGCGGAAGAAACGCTGTCCGGTGAACTGGAAGTTGTACCGCTGCATGTCGATCGACCAGGACCGGTCCCCGACCACGTAGATGCCGCGCTCGACGCCCCCGATCAGATCCTCCGTGGAGAGCCCGCCCGGGTCCGGCTGCAGCGAGACGTTCGCCATCCGCTGCACCGGCACATGGCCCGGCGAGTCGGCGAACGCGCAGCCGTTCGACCGGCCCAGGCCCGTGAGCTTCGCGATCCGCCGGTCAAGCTGGTAGCCGACGAGCGTGCCGTCCTTCACCAGGTCCCACGACTGCGCCTCGACGCCCTCGTCGTCGTACCCGACGGTCGCGAGCCCGTGCTCGGCGGTCCGGTCACCCGTCACGTTCATGATCGACGAGCCGTACGCCAGCTTGCCCAGCTGGTCGAAGGTGGCGAAGGAGGTCCCGGCGTACGCCGCCTCGTAGCCCAGCGCCCGGTCCAGCTCGGTGGCGTGGCCGATCGACTCGTGGATCGTCAGCCAGAGGTTCGACGGGTCGACGACCAGGTCGTACGCCCCCGCCTCCACACTCGGCGCCCGCATCTTCTCGGCGAGCAGCCCGGGGATCTGCTCCAGCTCCGCGTCCCAGTCCCAGCCGGTGCCGGTCAGATACTCCCAGCCGCGCCCGACCGGTGGCGCGATCGTCCGCATCGAGTCGAACTCGCCGGTCGTCTCGTCCACGGCGACCGCGGTGAGCTGCGGGTGCAGCCGGACCCGCTGCTGGGTGGTGACGGTGCCCGCCGTGTCCGCGTAGAACTTGTTCTCCTGGACGGTCATCAGCGAGGCGTCCACATGCGCGACGCCCTCCGCCCGCAGCAGCCGCTCGCTCCAGTCGGTGAGCAGCGCGCTCTTCTCCGCGCCGGGAATGTCGAACGGGTTGATCTCGTACGAGGAGATCCAGGTCCGCTCCGCGTGCACCGGCTCCTCGGCCAGCTCGACCCGCTCGTCGGAGCCCGCCGCGGCGATCACCTTGGCGGACAGCTTGGCCATGGCGACGGCCTGCGAGGCGACCCGCGCCGCCCCCTCCATGGTCAGATCGACCCCGGAGGCGAACCCCCAGGCCCCGCCGTGCACCACCCGCACCGCGTACCCGAGGTCCGTGGTGTCCGAGGAGCCCGAGGGTTTGGCGTCGCGCAGCCGCCACGAGGCGCTGCGCACCCGCTCCAGGCGGAAGTCGGCATGGTCGGAGCCGAGGGCACGCGCGCGTGCGAGCGCCGCGTCGGCGAGCGCCCGCAGCGGCAGTGCCGTGAAGGCCGCGTCGAGGGAATGGATGCCAGATGGCACAGCTGTCTCCTGTCGTGTGAGACCGGTCGACCCCGATCATGTCGCGCTTTCGGCCGCCACGCCCAGAGCTTTATGTAGGGACCCGACAGTGACATCCGTACGCCACTGTCAGGGGTCGATTCCTCGCGGAAGGGACGGGACCGATAGGTTTTCGGTAACCAGACCGCTATCGAAAGGGTGATCCGTTGAGCCGCTCGGTTCTCGTCACCGGAGGCAACCGGGGCATCGGCCTCGCCATCGCCCGCGCGTTCGCCGAAGCCGGCGACAAGGTCGCGATCACTTACCGCTCCGGTGAGCCGCCGGCCGCCCTGACCGATCTGGGCTGCCTCGCCGTCAGGTGCGACATCACCGACGCCGAGCAGGTGGAGCAGGCGTACAAGGAGATCGAGGAGAAGCACGGTCCCGTGGAGGTGCTGGTGGCCAACGCCGGCATCACCAAGGACCAGCTGCTCATGCGCATGTCCGAGGAGGACTTCACGTCCGTCCTCGACACCAACCTCACCGGCACCTTCCGGGTCGTGAAGCGCGCCAACCGCGGCATGCTGCGCGCCAAGAAGGGCCGCGTCGTGCTGATCTCCTCGGTCGTGGGTCTCCTCGGCTCGGCGGGTCAGGCGAACTACGCCGCCTCGAAGGCCGGCCTGGTCGGTTTCGCGCGGTCGCTCGCCCGGGAGCTCGGCTCGCGCAACATCACCTTCAACGTCGTCGCGCCCGGTTTCGTCGACACCGACATGACCGCCGTCCTCACCGACGAGCAGCGCGCCGGCATCGTGTCCCAGGTGCCACTGGGCCGCTACGCGCAGCCGGAGGAGATCGCCGCCGCGGTGAAGTTCCTCGCCTCCGACGACGCCTCGTACATCACTGGAGCCGTCATCCCGGTTGACGGCGGATTGGGCATGGGTCACTGATCACATGAGCGGAATTCTCGAGGGCAAGCGCATCCTGATCACCGGTGTGCTGATGGAGTCCTCCATCGCCTTCCACGCCGCCAAGCTGGCCCAGGAGCAGGGCGCGGAGATCATCCTCACCGCCTGGCCCCGGCCGACGCTGACCGAGCGCATCGCCAAGAAGCTGCCCCAGCCCGACAAGGTGAAGGTGCTGGAGCTCGACGTCTCCAACGACGAGCACCTCGCCCGCCTGGAGGACCAGGTCCGCGAGCACCTCGGCGACCGCCTGGACGGCGTCGTGCACTCCATCGGCTTCGCGCCGCAGGACGCGCTCGGCGGCAACTTCCTGAACACGCCGTTCGAGTCCGTGGCCACCGCCATGCACGTCTCGGCCTTCTCCCTGAAGTCCCTGACGATGGCGCTGCTGCCGCTGATGAGCGAGGGCGGCTCGGTCGTCGGCCTCACCTTCGACGCGCAGTTCGCCTGGCCGCAGTACGACTGGATGGGCCCGACCAAGGCCGCTCTGGAGGCCACGAGCCGCTACATGGCCCGTGACCTGGGCAAGCAGAACATCCGCTGCAACCTGGTCTCGGCCGGCCCGCTCGGTTCGATGGCCGCCAAGTCCATCCCGGGCTTCTCGGAGCTGGCCTCCGTGTGGGACGACCGTTCCCCGCTGCAGTGGGACCTGTCCGACCCGGAGCCGGCGGGCCGCGCCATCGTCGCGCTGCTCTCCGACTGGTTCCCGAAGACGACCGGCGAGATCGTGCACGTCGACGGTGGTCTGCACGCCATCGGCGCCTAAGGGCTCGTACGAAGGCCGGGCGCCCCTCCACGGAGGGGCGCCCGGCCTTCGTCGTTCCCGCGCCCTTCCCCCGAGTCGAAAAGTCGGGTGAACCCCCTCACACTGGATCGGAGCGTGATATTCCGGCTACTGATGGGGAGGAGGTAGGGACATGCGCGCGCCGCACCACAGGGCCGCCGCTCTCGCCTCGGCCGCCGCACTCCTCGCCGGACTCGCCGTCGCGGCCGAGGTGCGCGCGGCGCCCGCTCCCACCGAGGACGCCCCGCCGGCCGTCGCCCAGGAGCCCGAGAACTTCGGGGCCTCCTGCCGCACGGTCGTCGAGGGCTCCCGCGTCACCGCCTACTGTCACAACCCCTACCCCGACACCGATCGTGTCCGGCTGCACGTCGAGTGCGACCGATGGTGGGACGTCGACACCGACAGCGCCCCCGTCGACGTGGAGGCGACCGCCTACGCCCGGCTGACCGGTCGTTGCTGGAAGGAGGTCCGCTCCGTCTGGCTCACGCACCAACCGGTCGAGCCGGCTCCGCGGGCCCCGGGTTCCTGAGGCACATGAACGGATACCCGGCCGCCTCGGCCGCCGCCGTGTCCGCGTCGCCCGCCCGGATCGCCTCCACCAGGCGCGCGTGGTCCATGTGGTGCTCCGGCCGCAGCTCCTGGCCCACGTCGTCGCGCAGCCACTGCCGCAGGACGTCCCCGAGGTCGGCGTAGAGCTCGGTCAGTACGTCGTTGTGCGAGGCGACCACCACGGCGTGGTGGAAGGCGCCGTCGGCCGTCACGAACCGCTCGGCGTCGCCCGACCGCCAGGCCTCCTCGCGACCGCTCAGCAGCGCGTCCAGCTGCTTCAGGTCCCGCTCCGTGCGCCGCTGCGCCGCGAGCCGCGCCGCCGAGGACTCCAGCGTCGAGCGCAGCTCGGCGATGTGCCGCGGATCAGACCCGGCGAACCGGCGGTGCATCACGCCGGCGAGCTCACTGGTCGCGACGACATAGGTGCCCGAGCCCTGCCGGATGTCGAGCAGCCCGTTGTGCGCGAGTGCGCGGACCGCCTCGCGCACGGTGTTGCGGGCCACGCCCAGCTGCTCGACCAGCTCCGGTTCGGTCGGGATCCGTGACCCGACCGGCCACTCACCGGAGGTGATCTGGTTCCGCAGCTCTGTGATCACCTGATCGGAGAGCCCGGAACGCCGGGGGGAGCCGAGCGCCATGGTGCACCTTCCATTTCGTTCCGGATTGGACAATCAATCATCCCATGATTCTATGATGGCGCTCATGCATGACGAGCCGCAGACCCTCGAGACCGCCGCACCGCCGGCCCGAACCTCCAAGCAGACCGCCACCGTGGGGGATTCTTCCGTACCGGACCGGCAGGCCCTCTGGATCACCCGGATCGTCCTCGTCGGACTCGTCCTCGCCGCGCTCAACCTCCGCCCGGCCATCACCAGCCTCGGCGCCCTCCTCGAAGAGGTCCGCGACGGACTCCACATGAGCGGCAGCGTGGCCGGCGTCCTCACCTCCGTACCCCCGCTCTGCTTCGCGGTCTTCGGCATCATGGCGCCCCGCCTCGCCCGCCGCTTCGGCCCCGCCGCGGTGGTCTGCGCCGGCATGGCCGCGATCCTCGCGGGCCTCGCCGTCCGCCCCTTCGCCTCAGGCACCGTCGGCTTCCTCGCCGCCAGCGCCCTCGCCCTCATGGGCATCGCCGTCAGCAACGTCCTCATGCCCGTCATCGTCAAGCGGTACTACCCCGACCGCGTCGGCAGCGTGACCGGCCTGTACTCCATGGCGCTCGCCCTCGGCACCTCCCTGGCCGCCGCCGCGACCGTGCCCATGACCGAGGCCCTGGGCGGCAGTTGGCGCACCGGCCTCGGCGTCTGGGCGCTCCTCGCCGCCCTCGCCGTACTGCCCTGGGTCCCGCTGCTGCGCGACCGGGGTACGGGGTCGGCGACAGGCGCCCCCGAGGCCCGAGCCGCGGCCCCCTCGGCCACCCCGCTCCGGATCACCCGCAGCCGCACCGCCTGGGCCCTCGGCGCCTACTTCGGCCTCCAGGCCACCGGCGCGTACATCACGATGGGCTGGATGCCGCAGATCTTCCGGGACGCCGGCGTCCCGGCCGGTACGGCCGGTGTGCTGCTCGCCGTCACCATGGTGATGGGCGTACCGCTCGCGTTCGTCATCCCGCGCCTGGCGACCCGGCTCAAGAACCAGGGGCCGATCGTCGTCGCCCTGGGCCTGTGCGGTCTGGTCGGCTACACCGGCCTCTTCCTCGCGCCCGCCGGCGGAGCCTGGGTCTGGGCGGTGCTCCTCGGCGTCTCCAACTGCTCCTTCCCGCTCGCCCTCACCATGATCGGTATGCGCTCGCGCAGCGGCGCCGGCGTCGTCCGGCTCTCCGCCTTCGCACAGAGCGTCGGCTACCTCATCTCCATCCCCGGCCCGCTCCTGGTCGGCGTCCTCTACCAGCACAGCGGCGGCTGGGGCCTGCCCATCGCGCTCATGGCCGGGCTGATGATCCCCCAGATGATCGTCGGCACCCTCGCCGGAAGGGACCGGACCGTCGAGGACGAATGCTGAGATGCGAGACTGTCTCCATGCCAGTGCTCGACCCGAACCCCCCGAACGGCCAGAAGAAGCTCCTGCTCGTGCTCGGCGCGATGCTGGGGATCTCGGTCGTCATCGCCGTCATCGCCACCATCGCCTCCCCCTGACCCGCCCTCGAGGTGGGGTTAACCCCTCCATCCCCTAGGGGGTGAGTCTCAGGGTGAAGTAGGTGGATCACCGGATGGGCTCGACGATGCGCGCTCCGTAGCGTGGAGACATCGCGGCAGTCACCGCCGCGGAAGTCCCGACCCACGGAGGCGGCCATGTCGGCCCGTACGCACACCCGGACCCCGTCCCCGTCCGTCGGCGGCGTCGACACCCGGCTGCCCTGGTGGGCGCTCGCCCTCCCGGTGGCCGCGTTCGTCGCCCTCTTCCTGCTGATCACGGGACCGGGCGGGGCCCACGCGGCCGGTGGCGACCCATCGGTCGGGCATCTCCTGGAGCAGATCCAGCAGACGCTGCCCCACTGACCCAACACCCTGCGCCCGGTGGCTCGTTTCGTGCGAAGCTGGAGCCCATGAGCGTCGCAGCGACTTCCGGGGGGACACCCCCCGGACCCCCCGAACCCCGCAGGATTGTGTTGCTCCGGCATGCCAAGGCCGACTGGCCCCAGGTGTCCGACCACGAGCGACCGCTCGCCGACCGCGGCCGCGCGGACGCCCCCGTGGCCGGGCGCAAGCTCGCCGAAACCGGGATCACCTTCGATCTGGCCCTCTGCTCGACCGCCGTCAGGACCCGTGAGACCTGGAAACTGGCGGTGCAGGAGCTGCCGCACCGCCCCAGGACCGTCTACGAGGAGCGGTTGTACGAGGCCTCGCCCGGCGAGCTGATCGCCCTGCTCAACGAGGTCTCCGACGAGGTCAAGAACGTCCTCGTCATCGGCCACAACCCCGGGATGCACGCCCTCTCCGACGCCCTCGCGGGCTCGGCCGAGGGCGACGCCCTGGCCCGGATGGAACGGGGCGGCTTCCCCACCGCCGCGTTCTCCGTCCTCGGCTTCAGCGGCTCCTGGAAGTCCGTGGAGCTCGGCGTGGGCACCCTGCTGGACTACTGGGCCCCGCACAGCTGACCCGCCCGCGTACGGCGAAGGGCCCGGCCACCCCAGGGGGGACCGGGCCCTTCGCCGTACGCAGCGGGACGGGGCGGGACGCGGACGTCAGTGCAGCAGTTCCTCGTCGCCGTCCGCCGCCTCGACCTCCTCGCGGGTGATTCCCAGCAGGTAGAGGACGGTGTCGAGGAAGGGCACGTTCACGGCGGTGTGGGCGGCCTGGCGCACCACGGGCTTGGCGTTGAAGGCCACGCCGAGGCCGGCCGTGTTCAGCATGTCGAGGTCGTTCGCGCCGTCGCCGATCGCCACGGTCTGGGAGAGCGGCACCCCCGCCTCCACCGCGAACCGGCGCAGCAGCCGCGCCTTGCCCGCACGGTCCACGATCTCGCCGGTGACCCGGCCGGTCAGCTTCCCGTCCACGATCTCCAGCGTGTTGGCCGAGGCGAAGTCGAGCCCCAGCCTCTCCTTGAGATCGTCCGTGACCTGGGTGAACCCGCCCGAGACCACGCCGACCTGGTAGCCGAGCCGCTTGAGCGTACGGATGAGGGTGCGCGCGCCGGGGGTGAGCCGTACCTCGGCACGGACCTTGTCCACCACCGAGGCGTCGAGCCCGGCCAGCAGCTCCACGCGCGCGTGCAGGGACTGCTCGAAGTCCAGCTCGCCACGCATCGCCGCCGCCGTGACCTCGGCGACCTTGTCCTCGCAGCCCGCGTGCGCCGCGAAGAGCTCGATCACCTCGTCCTGGATCAGTGTGGAGTCGACATCCATGACGACCAGCCGCTGCGCACGGCGGTGCAGCCCCGCCGAGACCACGGCCACGTCCACACCGATGCCGTGCGCCTGCGTGGCCAGTGCGGTCCGCAGCGGCTCGGTCTCGCAGCCCGAGACGGCGAACTCGACCGCCGTCACCGGGTACTTCGCGAGGCGGAAGATACGGTCGATGTTGCCGCCGTTCTCGGCGATCCTCGCCGTTATGGCGGCGGTCTGCTCGGCGGTCAGCGGGTGCCCGAGGACGGTGACGTGCGAACGGCCACTGCCGCGCGGACGGTTGTCGCCGGTGCCGGAGATGATCTCCGCCTGGAGCTTCAGCGACTCGGCCCAGCTGTGGATCGTCGCGCGCAGCTCGCCCTGGGAGGCGACGGTCGGCTCGGTGACGAGCGCGCACAGGACGAGGCGGCCGCGGGACACGACCTGCTCGATGTCCACGACGTCGACGGAGTAGGCGGCGAGGGTGTCGAAGAGCCCGGCGGTGATCCCGGGACGGTCCTTCCCGAAGATCTTGACGAGAAGGGTGGGAACGTCTGAGGTCTGCGATGCGCTCATGGTGGTTCCACCGTATCGGGCACTGGGTGCCACCAGTCCCCCCGTCCCGCGTACCGGACACCCGGCTGGTCGCACCCTTGTCACCGTAGCCCTCCGAAGGGCGGCGGGCGCGACCGGTCACGACGACCCGCGCCCCGGCCGACCGGGCGCCGAACCGGACGGACCCGCCGAACCGGACGGACCCGCCGAACCGGACGGACCCGACGGGCCGGACGGACCCGACGGGCCGGACGGACGGGACGGACCAGGGCGCGGCGGACCAGGCGGACCAGGCCGCGGCGGACCGGGCGGACCGGGCAGCGGGGGCGGTAGAGGCGGCGGTGGCGGAGGAGGGGCCCAGAGGCCGGGACCCGCCTGCGTCGGAGCGCTGTGCAGCCCGCCGTCGCCCTGCTCGCTCCCGTACGGACGCGTCCCCACGCCCGGCGGCCGGTACGGCACCGAGGGGCGGTACGGCCCCGGCGGACGGGCCGGGTCTCCGTACGTACGCTCCCGGCCACCCGCCACCCCCGCCGCGCACGCGAGCAGCGCCCCCAGGCCCCCCGCACCCGCTCCCCACACCGCCCCCAGCAACAGCGCCGCCCCGACGTCCCCGTGCAGCTCGATCCCCGCGTCGAACGCGTCGACCCCGAGCACCGCGAGCGACGCGTCCACCGACACCCCGCTCAGCACGACCAGCAACGGCAGCGCGAGCGCGTTCGCCACACCGAGCCGCACCGCGCACCGCCAGGCGAAGCCGGCCGCCCCCAGCCCCGCCCGGGGCGTACGGGCCGCGGCCAGCACCCCCGCGGCGAGCATCGTCACGACCGCGGCGACCGCGAGCAACCAGACCCCCTCGTCGAGCTCCGCGAGCCGGCCCACCGTCACCGGTCGCTCCGCCGAACCCCGTACGAGCGCGTCCAGCGGATCAGGCAGCACCTCCGCCATCGACCCGCGCCCGGCGCCCTGCCAGGGCACGAAGAGCCCGAGCGGGACCCCGACCCCCACCCCGTTCGGCGCGCCCAGCAGAGCCGCCCCGGCAACCCGGCGCGGATCGTCGTCGCCGAGCGCCGCGTACCCCGCCGCGGCGCAACCGGCGGCCACCGCCACCAGGACCCCCGTCACCAGGGCCGAAACCGCCGGCCGCGCCGCCCGCCGCACCGCGTCCCCGACCCGCCCCGGCGGCAGCGGCGCCCGCCGCGAGGCGAGCAGTGCGATCAGCACCACCCCGACGACCCAGAACAGCGCCCCCGCCAGCGACTCGACGGCGTTCACCGAGAACCCCACCGACGCCTCCGCCTCCACCAGGTCGCTGACCCGGTCCGGCAGCAGCCCGCCGATGTCCCCGATGCCACCGATGCCACCGACGTCGATGTCCGCGATCCCGCCCGCCCCCGGAATCTCGTCGACGCCCCACGCGCCCCCGTCGATGGTCACCACGTCGTTCCCGGCCCACGCCAGACCGGCCACGACCGCCAGGAACAGCGTCACCAGAACCAGGACCCGGGCGGCGAGTTCCGTCCCCGAGACGTACGGCCCGGCGCGGCGCAGCGAGCGCAGGAAGAAGTACGCGAGGAACAGTGCCCCCGTCAGGGAGACCCCCAATGGCGTGAAGTCGACGGCGGTCTCCACCGCCGCACCTTCCAGACCGAACGCCGACACATCGCCCGACGGTGTCACGGACCCGCCCACACCGAGCACGACCACGGCGGCCGTCATCGGCCCCAGCCCACCGGCCGCGTCCGCGCCCAGCAGATGGAGTCCGAGCGCCGCGGCACCCGCCATCCCCACCAGTGCCCAGCTCACCGCGGCGATCGAGGCCAGAATCACATCGATCGCGCCCGCCCGCCCGCCATCGCCGCCCGCATCCATCAGAACCCCCCGGTTCGTGGCGAGTTGCCCCATTCATGCATGATCCGTATGCACTCATGGGTGCTTACCACTCTCCGGGGTGGTTTCTCCTTGCGTCAACGGCCCGTGCGGGGGCACTCGGGGGCGGTCGAAGCACGCCTCTGCGGGGTCTTCACACCGCCCGACTTTCGGAGTACGGGCAGGGCCTGAAATAGTTCCCCCCGATGTTCGCCATCCCTAGACTCCCTGCGACGGGGGTACATCGGGGGACAAGTAGTGGGGCATGGAGTGCCAGAACTCGTACTGGAATTGAACGGAAGGACCTGGACTCTCGATCCGTCCAGGTCGTACACCCTGGGACGTGATCCGCAGGGTGACCTGGTGATCGACGACGCCAGGGTCTCGTGGCGCCACGCCACCATCAGCTGGGGCGGCCGGAGTTGGGTCATCGAGGACCACGGCTCGACCAACGGCACCTTTGTACAGGGGCAGCGGATCCATCAGATGGAGATCGGCCCCGGCTCCGCGGTACACCTCGGCAACGCGACCGACGGCCCGCGGCTGAACCTCGCCGGCGGCGCCCCGGCCCAGCAACAGGCAGCGGCCCAGGCGCCGCACGCGGCGCAGGCGGCCCACGGCGCGCCGAACGCACAGCAGGCCGACTGGGCCACGCATCAGGCCCCGCCGCCGCAGCAGAGCTGGCAGCAGCAGGGGCAGGGACAGCAGTTCCCGCACCAGCAGGGCGGCCCCGCCGAGCAGTTGGCGCAGCGGGCGCCCGGCCAGGGCGGCGGAGCCGCGGGGGCGCCGCCGGTCTACGGGGACCGCAGCCCCACCACGTTCCACCAGCTGGCCCTCGGCCACGTCATGCGTATCGGTCGTGCGCTCGAGAACGAACTGGTCGTCTCCGACCTCCAGGTCTCGCGCCATCACGCCGAGTTCCACGCCACGCCCGACGGTCGCTTCGAGATCCGTGACCTCGGCTCGCACAACGGCACGTACGTCAACGGTCAGCCGATCGCCAAGGGCGGCTCCGTCCTCATCGGCCCCAACGACATCGTCGGTGTCGGCCACTCGACCTTCCGGATGGTCGGCGGCCAGCTCGAGGAGTTCGTCGACACCGGTGAGGTCTCCTTCTCTGCCCGCCACCTGACGGTCACCGTCGACGGCGGCAAGCAGATCCTCAAGGACGTCTCCTTCGGCGTCCCCGAGAAGTCGCTGATCGGTGTCATCGGCCCGTCCGGCTCCGGCAAGTCCACCCTGCTCAAGGCGCTCACCGGATACCGCCCGGCCAACGAGGGCGATGTCCTCTACGACAACCGGAGCCTCTACAAGCAGTTCGCCGAGCTGCGCCAGCGCATCGGTCTGGTCCCGCAGGACGACATCCTGCACAAGGAGCTGACCGTCCAGAAGGCGCTGCGCTACGCGGCCAAGCTCCGCTTCCCCGGCGACACCGCCCCGGCCGAGCGCGAGGCCCGTATCGACGAGGTGCTGCGCGAGCTCAAGCTCGACATCCACAAGGAGAAGAAGGTCACCTCCCTCTCCGGTGGCCAGCGCAAGCGTGTCTCCGTCGCCCTGGAGCTCCTCACCAAGCCCTCGCTGATCTTCCTGGACGAGCCGACCTCCGGCCTCGACCCGGGCATGGACCGCGACGTCATGCAGCTGCTCCGCGGCCTCGCGGACGACGGCCGCACGGTCCTCGTCGTCACCCACTCGGTGGCCGAGCTGGGCCTGTGCGACAAGCTCCTCGTCATGGCGCCCGGCGGCTCCGTGGCCTACTTCGGTCCGCCGGAGGAGGCGCTGAACTTCTTCGGCTACAGCACCTGGGCCGATGTCTTCTCCGCGTTCGAGAACTACCGCGACTACGACTGGGCGGGCCGCTGGAAGGGCTCGCAGCACTACCAGATGTACGCCGCGGACATCGACGCCGTCGCCGCGCAGCCGGTCCAGATGCCGCAGCAGGCCATGGCCAGGCAGCCCAAGCCGCAGGGCTGGGGCTCGCAGCTGTGGACCCTGATCCGCCGCTACTCCTCGGTCATCGCCTCGGACAAGGGCTTCATCGGCCTGATGGTGATCCTGCCGGCCGTCCTCGGCCTGGTCTCGGTCGTCATCCCGGCCGACTTCGGCCTCGCGCCGCCGAAGCCGCCGTCCCGCTTCAACGGCGACGCCGGCACGATCATGCTGATCCTCGCGGTCGGCATGTGCTTCTCGGGCGCAGCCAACTCCGTACGAGAGCTGATCAAGGAGCGGGTCATCTACGAACGGGAGCGGGCCACCGGCCTGTCCCGCTCGGCGTACCTGATGTCCAAGGTCATCGTCCTCGGCGTGATCACCGCCATCCAGGGCGTGATCATCTGCGGTATCGGCTTCGCCACCCGTGAGCTGCCGGCCGAGGGTCTGGTGCTCCCGCCGGCCGTCGAGCTCTGCGTCACGATCATCGCGCTCGGCTTCACCTCGATGATGTTCGGCCTGGTCATCTCATCGCTGGTGAAGACCGCCGAGAAGACGATGCCGCTGCTCGTGATGTTCGCGATCGTCCAGGTCGTGTTCACCGGCATCCTCTTCCAGGTGTACGGATCGCCCGGCCTGGAGCAGTTCGCCTGGCTGATGCCCTCGCGCTGGGCCATCGCCGCCGCGGGCTCGACCCTCGACCTGGCGCACCTCATGCCGCCGTGGGACCACAAGGACCCGACCAACCTGGACCCGCTGTGGGACCACACGGTCGGCCAGTGGGGCTTCAACCTCACGATCCTGCTGCTCATCGGCATCGCCTGCGGCTTCGCGGTGGCGCGTCTGCTGCGCCGCCACGAGCCCGAGGTCATGCGCAAGTAGCACCTGCCGAACGCGCCGAAGGGCGGCACCCCAGCACGGGTGCCGCCCTTTCGGCGTCTGCGCTGCCTACGGTCAGTAGGCGCTGTTCACGTTGTCCATCGAGCCGTAGCGGTCAGCGGCGTAGTTGCACGCCGCGACGATGTTCGCGACCGGGTCGTACTGGTCGAACTTCGTGCCGGCCACGTGGTACGTCTTGAAGGTCGGGTAGATGACCTGGAGCAGGCCCTTCGACGGGACACCGTTGATGGCGTTGATGTCCCAGTTGTTGATGGCCCGCGGGTTACCGCTGGACTCCCGCATGATGTTGCGGTGGATGCCCTCGTAGGTACCCGGAATGTTGTGCTTGTCCATGATGAACAGCGCCTCGCGGATCCAGCCGTCGAGGTTGTTCGCGAAGATCGGCGTACGGGCGGCGGCACGGCTCGCGGCCGCCTTCGCCGCGGCGCGCTTCTTCGCCTCGGCCTCGGCCTTGGCCTTGGCAGCGGCCTTCGCCTTGGCGTCGGCCTTGGCCTTCGCGTCGGCCTTCGCCTTCGCGGCGGCTGCGGCGGCCTTGGCCTCGGCCTCCTGCTTGGCCTTCAGACCGATGCTCGCGGTCTGGTCGGCGAGGCTGGCCTGCAGGGCCTTGGCCTGCGCGCTGTCAGCGTTGTAGGCCAGGGCGACCTGCTGCGTGTTCGCCAGCGCCTGCGGCTCGACCTCGGTGGCGGCGTTCGCCGGCACGAGGGAGAAGCCGAGGGCTGCGGCGCCGAGAACGGCGACACCGGCGATCGAAGCCTTGTGGGTCTTGTTCAGACGACGACTGTGACCAGGAGTGTTCGCAGACATGCAGGACTACCTCTTCGAATAGCAGGGGGTCGCTCAGGCCGGGGCGGCGCTACGCCCTCTCGGCGGCGACGGCTGCAATTGTTAGCGGCAGCAAAATCCTGTGGCAAAGGTGTGACGTACGATCCCGGGTAGTGGATCAGGGGCCTGTGCAGCACGCATGGAAACCCGCCCGGCGCCCGCTCAGACAGTGGTTATCTGTCCCTTTTGGGTCCACTAGGGCGGTTCGTAAGTGACCTGCGTCCTATGCGCGGGCTCACATCGGCCATGTAACGAACTCACCGCGCGTTGCTTCGCACGTGCGCATGGTGAGGGCTCTCCTTCGGGAGGATGAGGTGGACGTCGCCGAACTCGTGCCAGAGGTAGAGCTCTTGCACCGCCTCCGTATAGGCACGGCACAGAGCGGGCTGCCCGGCGATCGCCTCCAGCATCAGCAGATGTGAGGCCTCGGGCTCGTGCAGCCCGGTCAGCAGCCCGTCCACCACCCGCACCCCACGCGTCGGCGTCACCACCAGATCCGTCCACCCCGCCGCGGACCGTACGAGTCCGCTCCCATCGGCGGCGGACTCCAGGGCCCTCACGGCCGTCGTCCCCACGGCGATCACCCGCCCACCCGTCGCCCGCCACCGCCCTTCCAAGGATTCGCTTCGCGGGCCCCCCTTGCTGCCCACCCTCGCGGCGTTCACCAGCCACGCCGTCGACGCCGGGACCTCGAAGCGCTCCGGGTACGGCGGCTCATGGGCCTCGGCCGACGCCACCCCCGTATGCAGGGTGAGGGGAGCGAACTGCACCCCCCGGCGCACCAGCTCCGCCACGAGAGCGGCAGTGAACGGCCGGCCCGCGCTCGGCATCTCCGCCGACCCCGAACCGTCGGGGGAAGGGAGCGCGAAGACCGTCTGATACGCGGCCAGCGGCTGGTCCCGCTCCGTGTACCCGTACCGGATCGGCCGCCCGTACCGCGCGAGCAGCTCCGGTACGGAGGTGTCCGCCCGCGCCCACCACAGCCGGGCAGCCCCCGCCACCAGCGGCTCCTCCAGCACGAGGCGCGCCCCTCCGGGCAGCCGGACCACCGTGCCCGCGGGACCACCCGCCCGCGGCCGGGTGCCGCCCCGCCCGTCCGGCTCCCGCACCTCCACCGCCCACCGGCTGTCGTCCCCACGCGTCGAGAAGTGCACGACCACCGCCTCCCCACCGCTCTTCCCACCCAGCAGCCCGGTCACGGCGGCGGCGAGCGTCGCACTCGTATTGACGACGAGCACGTCACCGGCCCGCAGCAGCGCCGGCAGCTCCCGGAACGCGTGGTGCGACACCTTCGTCCCGTGCGACACCATCAGCCGCACGTCCTCCCGTCCCCGCCCCGGCCCACGCTGCTCGGCCGGAACACGCGCGGACAGCTCCTCGGGCACGGTGACGGCCGCCGACACCCTCATAGGACCGCCTCCACCAGATCCGCCGCCGCGTACCGGCCGCTCGCCGGCCTGCGGTCGAGCAGCGTGAGGAACCCCGGCACCACCGCCCCCGGCTCCGGCCGCGGATCGTCGTCCTCAGGGACGGCCGCCGCGTACAGGTCCGTGTTCATGTCCCCCGGATCCACCGCCCACACCCGCAGCCCCGGCTCCTCGACCGCCAGCACCGCCACCAGCTGGTCCAGCGCCGCCTTCGACGCCCCGTAACCGCCCCACGTCTCGTACGCCTCCGCAGCCGCGTCCGAGCTCACCGCGACCACCGCCCCCACGGCGCTCTCCCTCAGCAGCGGCAGCGCCTCCTGTACGAGTCCCAGGGCGGCCACCACGTTCGTCTCCAGCGCCGCCCGCAGACCGTCCAGGGGCAGGGTGTCCAGCCGCACCAGAGGTTCGGCCCCCAGCGCGCTCGCGTTGCTCACCAGCAGATCGAGCCCGCCGAGCTCCCGCGCCGCCGCCACCAGCTCCCGGCGGTGCGCCCCGTCCGTCACATCCCCGGGCAGCGCCACCACCCGCGCCCCACGCGCGCGTGCCGCCTCCGCACTCTCCTCGAGAACCTTCGCCGTCCGGGCGTCGAGCACCAGATCCCAGCCCCGCCCGGCCAGCGCGCCCGCCAGCGCCCGGCCAAGACCCTTCGACGCACCCGTGATGATCGCGACTGGCATGACATCCATCCCCTCTCCTGCCGATGGATCCAGCCTCCGACCGCGCCCCCTGCCGCCGCCTCGTCCGCGGGCCCCGACCGCACAAGGCACTTCGACCTAGGCCCACGGTCCCAACCGACGGCCGTCCCCAGGCGGATACGCACGGTCACTACGCACCGGTACGGTGAATTCATGAGTCATCGACCGAGCTCCGGCCTGGCCGCCGTGAGCACCGCACTCCTGGCGATGAGCCGCCATCTGGAGGTGCGCGACGTCCTCAAGACGATCGTGGCCTCCGCCCGCGAGCTCCTCGACGCCGAGTACGCGGCGCTGGGCGTTCCGGACGACCACGGCGGCTTCGCCCAGTTCGTCGTCGACGGCGTCAGCGACGAGCAGTGGCGGGCCATCGGGCCGCTGCCGCGCCAGCACGGCATCCTCGCGGCCATGCTCCACAAGGCCGAGCCCGAGCGGCTCGCGGACGTACGCAAGGACCCCCGCTTCGAGGGCTGGCCCTCCGCCCACCCGGAGATGTCCGACTTCCTCGGCCTGCCCATCCAGGACGGCGAGGAGACCATCGGCGCCCTCTTCCTCGCCAACAAGCGCTGCCCCAAGCCGGACGGCGGCTGCGGCTTCACCGAGCAGGACGAGGAGCTGCTCTCGATCCTCGCGCAGCACGCCGCCATCGCCCTGACCAACGCCCGGCTCTACGAGCGCAGCCGCGAGCTCACCATCGCCGAGGAGCGCTCGCGCCTCGCCCACGAGCTGCACGACGCCGTCAGCCAGAAGCTCTTCTCGCTGCGCCTCACCGCCCAGGCCGCGGCCGCCCTCGTCGACCGGGACCCGACCCGCGCCAAGGGCGAGCTCCAGCAGGTCGCCGCGCTCGCCGCCGAGGCCGCGGACGAGCTGCGCGCCGCCGTCGTGGAGCTGCGGCCCGCCGCGCTCGACGAGGACGGGCTCGTCCACACCCTCCGCACGCAGATCCAGGTCCTGGACCGGGCCCACAGCGCTCGTGTCACCTTCGACAGCTCGGGGGTGCGCGCGCTGCCCGCCGCGCAGGAGGAGGCCATGCTGCGGGTCGCCCAGGAGGCCCTGCACAACGCCCTGCGCCACGCGGAGCCGGAGCTGGTCGCCGTCTCCCTGGTCCGTGCCGGCCAGGGCGCGCTGCTCACCGTCTCCGACGACGGCAAGGGCTTCGACCCCCGCACGGTCCGCAGGGCGGGCCGGCACCTCGGTCTCGTCTCCATGCGGGACCGGGCCGCCGGAGTCGGCGGCAGACTCACCGTGACATCGGAGCCCGGCCGAGGCACCACGATCGAGATGGAGGTCCCCGGTGGGTGACAACAACAGGGGCAGCGCGGTGGGGGTCCCCCCGGACGGAGTTCGGGGGAGCTTCGTTGGAAGGGCGGTGGGAGACGGGAGGACCATTCGTGTTCTGCTGGTCGACGACCACCAGGTGGTCCGGCGCGGCCTGCGGACCTTCCTGGAGATCCAGGACGACATAGAGGTCGTGGGCGAGGCGGCCGACGGAGCCGAGGGCATCGCGCGCGCCGAGGAGCTGCGGCCCGACGTCGTCCTCATGGACGTCAAGATGCCCGGCATGGACGGCATCGAGGCGCTGCGGAAGCTGCGCGAGCTGGCCAATCCGGCGAGGGTGCTGATCGTCACCAGCTTCACCGAGCAGCGCACGGTCGTTCCCGCGCTGCGTGCGGGTGCCTCGGGGTACGTCTACAAGGACGTGGACCCGGACGCGCTGGCCGGCGCCATCCGCTCCGTACACGCGGGGCACGTGCTGCTCCAGCCGGAGGTGGCCGGGGCGCTGCTCTCCCAGGAGGACGGCCAGGGCGGCACCGGTCGAGGGTCCACGCTCACCGAGCGCGAGCGCGAGGTCCTCGGCCTGATCGCGGACGGCCGGTCCAACCGCGAGATCGCCCGGGCGCTCGTCCTCTCGGAGAAGACGGTCAAGACGCATGTGTCGAACATCCTGATGAAGCTCGATCTCGCGGACCGGACGCAGGCGGCGCTCTGGGCGGTGCGGCACGGCCTGACCTCGTGAAACGGGTGAGGCGGAAGGGGCACCTCCGTTCCCTTCTTCATACCGTCGGGTGTATGTCCCCCGTTCGGCGCAACCCGGCGGGGGTGCGGGCGTTCTCCATGGCGTGCTGCGGCGGCCGGCCGCAGCGAATACCAGGAGGATCCTGAAGTGAAGAACCTGAAGAAGGCCGCTGCCCTCACCATGATCGCCGGTGGCATCGTCGCCGCGGGTGCGGGTGTCGCCTCCGCCCACGGTGGGGCGGACGCGCATGGCGAAGCCCTCAACTCGCCGGGCGTCGCGTCCGGCAACCTGGTGCAGGTCCCGGTCCACGTCCCGGTGAACGTCTCCGGCAACACGGTCAACGTGATCGGCCTGCTGAACCCGGCCTTCGCGAACGGCGCCGTCAACCACTGACGCCCCCGCGACCAGCCCGGCCCCCGGACGATCCCCCGGGGGCCGGGCTTTCCCCTTTTCCCGACGCGTCCCTCGCACCAGTCGGCGCCGGGGCGCCTCCCGGGCCCCGCCCCGCTGCGGCGGACTCTGCCCGCCGGTCGTGCCGGGGCCCCTGGCCGAGCCCCTTAGAGCTCCCGCCCTTAGAGCTCCCGCTCCCGTTCCTCCACGTACGCGTTGTACGCCGCCACCTGCGCCCGCCGGGCCACCCGCTCCACCGGCCGAAGCGCCGCCCCGCGCGCCGCCATCTCCGAGGCGCTGACCGCGCCGCCGTGGCCGTGGTCGTACGCCAGGTCGATCAGCAGGCCCACCCGCTGGGCCAGCTCCAACACCCGTACCGCACGCGCGGGATACCCCGGGGCCAGCACCTCACGCCCCGCCTCCGCCCGCGCCCGGTACGCCTCGCGGGCCGCGTCGGCCACCGGACCCGACCCCGCGACGTCCAGCTTCGTCAGCACCGCCGTCGCCTCGCGCAGGGCCTCCGCCAGCTCCCGCTCCGCCTCGCCGAGCGACGGTACGTCCGCGGGCGGCGCCTCCCGCACGGTCAGACACCGCCAGACCACCTCCACATGCAGATCACCCGGCGGACCCGCCTCCGTGACCTCCGGCACAAGACCGTACGGAGCGCCGAAACCGACCACCGCCTCCTCCGCCTCCAGCGCCCGCGCGTTGAAGTCCGGCGGCCCGCTCAGCCCCAGCGGATGCCCCGGCGCCGGCAGCGCCACCCGCCACCCGGACACCCCGAGCCGCCGCAGCCGGCCGAGCGCCAGGGTCAGCCCGACCGGCCCCGCCTCGCCCGGCAGCCCCTCCACGCGGTGCACCGCGTCCTCCCCGACAATGGCCAGCGCCGCGTCGTCCGGCGATACCGATCCGGCCAACAGGGCATTGCCCCAAGCGGCCAGGCGTCCTGAGCGTGGTTCCGAAAGCATGCCCCCAGATTAGGGACTCCCCGCCCCGCGGCAGGGAAGTGCCGGACCTAACGACCGGCCCGCTCCGACAGTGGCGTAGGTTTTCCCTGGACGCCGCGCCCACAGGCGCACGCGACGACTCGACTCGACCGCAAGGGGAGACAACGCGCTCATGAGCGATGTACTGGAGCTGGTGGACGTATCCGTGGTCCGCGACGGACGGGCTCTGGTGGACGATGTCTCCTGGTCGGTCAAGGAGGGCGAGCGGTGGGTCATCCTCGGCCCCAACGGCGCCGGCAAGACCACCCTCCTCAACATCGCCTCCAGCTACCTCTTCCCCTCCGCCGGCACCGCCCGCGTCCTCGGCGAGCAGCTCGGCGGCGTCGGCACCGACGTCTTCGACCTCCGCCCCCGCATCGGCATGGCCGGCATCGCCATGGCGGAGAAGCTCCCCAAGAAGCAGACCGTCCTGCAGACCGTCCTCACCGCCGCGTACGGCATGACCGCCACCTGGCACGAGGACTACGACGCCGTCGACGAGCAGCGCGCCCGCGCCTTCCTCGACCGCCTCGGCATGACCGAGTACCTGGACCGCAAGTTCGGCACCCTCTCCGAGGGCGAGCGCAAGCGCACCCTGATCGCCCGCGCGATGATGACCGACCCCGAGCTCCTCCTCCTCGACGAGCCCGCCGCCGGACTCGACCTCGGCGGCCGCGAGGACCTCGTCCGGCGCCTCGGCCGCCTCGCCCGCGACCCGTACGCCCCCTCCATGATCATGGTCACCCACCATGTCGAGGAGATCGCCCCGGGCTTCACCCACGTCCTGATGATCCGTCAGGGCAAGGTGCTGGCGGCCGGCCCGATGGAGACCGAGCTGACCTCCCGCAACCTCTCCCTCTGCTTCGGCCTGCCGCTCGTCGTCGAGCACGTCGGCGACCGCTACACCGCCCAGGGCCTCCCGCTGAAGTAGCCGGATCCGGCCGGGTATCGCACCCTGTCCCGGACCCACCCCACCGCCCTACCATGACCACGTGGACATCGACGCATGGGTCTGGTGGCTGATCGGCGCGGTAGGACTCGGCATTCCGCTCGTCCTGACCGCGATGCCCGAATTCGGCATGTTCGCCGTCGGTGCGATCGCCGGAGCCGTGACCGCAGGTCTCGGTTTCGGCATCGTCGCGCAGGTGGTCGTCTTCGTCGTCGTCTCCGTCGCGCTCCTCGCGGTGGTACGACCCATCGCCGCCCGCCATCGCAACGGCCTGCCCCAGCACGCCAGCGGCATCGACGCGCTGAAAGGCCGTCAAGCCGTTGTCCTGGAACGGGTCGACGGCAACGGCGGCCGCATCAAGCTCGCCGGTGAGATCTGGTCCGCCCGCGCGCTCGACTCCGGCCTTGCCTTCGAACCCGGAGAGCAGGTCGACGTCGTCGACATCGACGGGGCGACCGCCGTGGTCATGTGACCGAACCCCCCACGCGACAGCGCGCCGTCTGGGAAACTCGATCATCACAACCAACCCGGCAGTCGACCGGCAGCGAAGGGCACAGGGAACGCGATGTCAGCAGTCATCATCGTCCTGATCATTCTGGTGGTGCTTGTCTTCATCGCCCTGATCAAGACGATCCAGGTCATCCCGCAGGCGAGCGCCGCGATCGTCGAGCGCTTCGGCCGCTACACCCGCACCCTCAACGCCGGCCTGAACATCGTCGTCCCGTTCATCGACTCGATCCGCAACCGGATCGACCTCCGCGAACAGGTCGTCCCGTTCCCGCCGCAGCCCGTGATCACCCAGGACAACCTGGTCGTCAACATCGACACCGTCATCTACTACCAGGTGACCGACGCCCGCGCCGCGACCTACGAGGTCGCCAGCTACATCCAGGCCATCGAGCAGCTCACCGTCACCACCCTGCGCAACATCATCGGCGGCATGGACCTGGAACGCACCCTCACCTCCCGCGAGGAGATCAACGCGGCCCTGCGCGGCGTCCTCGACGAGGCCACCGGCAAGTGGGGCATCCGCGTCAACCGCGTCGAGCTCAAGGCGATCGAGCCGCCGACCTCCATCCAGGACTCGATGGAGAAGCAGATGCGCGCCGACCGCGACAAGCGCGCCGCCATCCTCACCGCCGAGGGCATCCGCCAGTCGCAGATCCTCACCGCCGAGGGCGAGAAGCAGTCCGCGATCCTCCGCGCCGAGGGTGAGGCCAAGGCCGCAGCCCTGCGTGCCGAGGGCGAGGCCCAGGCCGTCCGTACGGTCTTCGAGGCCATCCATGCCGGAGACCCGGACCAGAAGCTCCTCTCGTACCAGTACCTCCAGATGCTCCCGAAGATCGCCGAGGGCGACGCCAACAAGCTCTGGATCGTGCCCAGCGAGATCGGCGACGCGCTCAAGGGCCTCTCCGGCGCCTTCGGCAATCTCGGCGGCGGAATGCCCGGCTTCAACACCGGCACGGTGCCCGGCAGCCGCACCGGCACCGAGACCGAACGCCGCGAAGTGCCCCCGGTCGACTGACACGTACACGTAGTCATGCATGATCGGTGCGAGCCCCTCGACCCCGACGGACGTCAGGGCGGGGAGGCGAACCGCTGATCCTGTAAGGAGATGGCTTTGTCCATCTGGGAAGTACTGGCCGTTTTCGCGGCCGGCGTCGGAGCCGGCACCATCAACACCATCGTCGGATCGGGAACGCTGATCACGTTCCCCGTCCTCCTCCTCACCGGACTGCCCCCGGTCACGGCCACCGTCTCCAACGCCCTCGGTCTCATCCCCGGCTCCATCAGCGGAGCCATCGGCTACCGCGAGGAACTCAAGGGCCAGCGCCGCCGCATCCTCCGCCTCGGCTCCGTCGCCGCGATCGGCGGACTCTGCGGAGCCGTCCTCCTGCTGATGCTCCCGGCCCGGGCGTTCGAGACCATCGTCCCCGTCCTCGTCGCCCTCGCACTGGTCCTGGTCGTCCTCCAGCCCCGGCTCTCCAAGGCCGTACAGGCCCGCCGCGAACGCAAAGGCAGTCAAGGAGACCCCGACGGCGGCCCGCTCCTGTTGACCGGACTGCTCCTCGCCAGCGTCTACGGCGGCTACTTCACCGCCGCCCAGGGGATCATCTACCTCTCCCTCATGGGAATGCTCCTCGCCGACACCCTCCAGCGCCTCAACGCCGTCAAGAACGTCCTCGCCGCGATCGTCAACAGCATCGCCGCGCTCTTCTTCCTCTTCGTCGCCGACTTCGACTGGACCGCCGTCGTGCTCATCGCCGTCGGCTCGGCCATCGGCGGCCAGATCGGCGCCAAGGTCGGCCGCCGCCTCCCCCCGCCCGTCCTACGCGGCGTCATCGTCACCGTCGGCACCGCCGCCATCGTGCAGCTGCTGCTCCGCTGAACGACGAGGGCCCGCTCCCCGAGAAGGGAAGCGGGCCCTCGTCGTACGCTCCCGCGCACATCCGGAAGCACCGGATCACGCCGCCGAATTGGCCAGCCACTGCGGCAGCTCGGACCTCTCACCGGCCCGCATCGCCAGCAGCATCGCGTCCGCCGGCGTCGGCACGAACGGCTCGTGCAGCAGCGGCATCCCCGCCTGCTCCGGAGTCCGGTCCGCTTTGCGGTGATTGTCCTCGGCGCAGGACGCCACCGTGTTCAGCCAGCTGTCCCCACCACCCTGCGCCCGCGGCACCACATGGTCCACGGTCGTCGCGCGCCTCCCGCAGTACGCGCACCGGTGCTGGTCCCGGACCAGCACCCCCCGCCTCGACCACGGAGCCTGTCTTCGGAACGGCACCCGTACGTAGCGGCAGAGCCTGATCACCCGAGGCACCGGTATGTCGACGGCGGCGGCACGCATACGAAGATCGGGATGCTCCTGCTCCACGACGGCCTTGTCCTGCAGGACAAGCACCACCGCACGGTTGAGTGTGACCGTCGAAAGCGGCTCGAAGCTCGCGTTGAGAACCAGCGTGTCCCGCATTGTGCCCACCTCCCGTGTGCCGGCCCAGCCCCGTGGCAGGGCTCCGGGCTGGGATCAACTCTGGCCGGGCGCGCCGGGTTGGACAACGCAATATCGTGCGCAACGAAAGATGCCCGCTTCTGATCTCTCCAAGACCAGAAGCGGGCAAACAACAAACGAACGCTCAGCTGCGCGCGGGACCGGTGTACTCGGCGATCAACTGCGCGCGCCCCAGCGTGTGGAACCGCAGGTTGAACCCGACGGCCGCCGGCGAGGTGTCCGCGTCCGGGCCGAGCTTCTCCGTGTCCACCGCGTACACGGTGAAGACGTAGCGGTGGTTCTCACCGGCCGGGGGAGCGGCACCGCCGAAGTCCCTGGACCCGTAGTCGTTACGCGCCTGCACGGCACCGGCCGGCAGCCCCGCGAACGACCCCGTGCCCGCGCCCGCCGGCAGCTCGGTCACCGACGCCGGGATGTCGAACAGCACCCAGTGCCAGAAACCGCTGCCCGTCGGCGCGTCCGGGTCGAAGCAGGTGACGGCGAAGCTCTTCGTCTCCGCAGGGAATCCCTCCCAGCTCAGCTGGGGCGAGATGTTCCCCGCCGCGTACACCTGCGCGTCCTTCAGCACACCACCCGCCACGATGTCGTCGCTCACCACGGTGAACGCCGGCACCTGCGGATGGAAGTCGTGAGGGAGCGGCGCCCTCTTCCCCTCGGCCACGTCCGTACCTCCGTATCGCTGACTGCTGTACGGGGGTGAGCCTAGAGCCAGTTGCGCTTGCCACCGACGTCGGCGAGCCACTGGTTGAGGTAAGCAGCCCAGTCGGTCGAGTGGAAGTCCTGCAGACCGACCTTGAACGCGCGGAACGAGTCGCTGCCCTCGCTGAACAGCCCCGGCTTCTTGTCCATCTCCAGGACGACGTCCATCTCACGGTCGTCCGCGACGAAGCTGACCTCGACCTGGTTCAGACCGCGGTACTGCTGCGGCGGGAAGAACTCGATCTCCTGGTAGAACGGCAGCTTCTGCCGGGTCCCGCGGATGTGCCCGCGCTCCATGTCCGCGGTCTTGAAGCGGAAGCCCAGCTGGAGGAAGGCGTCCAGGATCGCCTGCTGCGCCGGCAGCGGGTGGACGTTGATCGGGTCCAGGTCGCCGGAGTCCACCGCACGGGCGATCTCGAGCTCGGTGGTCACACCGATGTTCATGCCGCGCAGCTGCTGCCCCGCGATCGTCGTGACCGGCGTCTCCCACGGAATCTCGAGACCGAACGGCACCACATGCACCGCACCGGCCTGCACCGTGAAGGCGCCGCCGAGCCGGACCTTGACGAACTCGATGTCCTGCTTGGTCTCCTGGTCCGCGCCCTCGACCTCGACCCGGGCCTGCAGTCCTACGGACAGCCCCTCGATCTGCTGGTCGACCGAACCGCCCTGGATCCGCACCTCACCCTGCACGACGCCACCAGGGACGACGTTCTCCTCGGTGAGCACCGTCTCGACGGACGCGCCCCCGGCACCCAGGCTCGCGAGCAGCTTCTTGAACCCCATGAACACTCCCTCTTGTCCTGCTTGACCTTGACCTCTACATACGCGCGACGACCGTAGCCGGTTCCCCACCGCATACCCAGGAGGCCCCAGTACGCTCGGACGCCATGAGCGAGAGCCCCGACCGTACGCCGCTCCCGCGGACCTTCTTCGACCGCCCCGTCCTGGAGGTCGCCCCCGATCTGCTCGGCCGCACCCTCGTACGGAACTCGAACGCCGGCCGCATCGAACTCCGCCTCACCGAGGTGGAGGCGTACGCCGGCGCGATCGACCCCGGCTCCCACGCCTTCCGCGGCCGCACCGCCCGCAACGCCGTCATGTTCGGCCCACCCGGACACGCGTACGTCTACTTCACCTACGGAATGTGGCACTGCCTCAATCTGGTGTGCGGTCCGGAGGGCCACGCGAGCGGAGTCCTGCTGCGCGCGGGGGAGATCATCGTGGGCGCGGACCAGGCGCGGACCCGTCGACTCTCGGCCCGCTACGACACGGAACTGGCCAAAGGCCCGGCCCGGCTGGCCACGGCCCTCGACGTGGCCCTCGCCCTGAACGGCACCGACACCTGCGCCGGCCCGGACTCCCCCTTGTCCCTCCTTACAGGCACCCCACCCCCGGCCGAGCAGGTTCGCAGCGGCCCGCGCACGGGAGTGGGCGGCGACGGAGCACCGCACCCCTGGCGCTTCTGGATCGACGCCGAACCGACGGTGAGCCCGTACCGCGCCCATGTGCCCCGCAAGAGGACCTCTTGACCCGACTTGACTCGGGTGCTGGGGACGCCTAACGTAGGTGAGCCGCTTGAAACGGGACATGCTTGCTCAAGCACCCCGGAGCGGCCATCCACTACCTACGACGAACCCCAACGGGTGCGGATTTCGGCATGCCGAAATTTGGTCCTAATGGCTCGATTATGAGTCGCCGGGGAATTCGGCTAAAGTAGTGACCACGCCGAAAGGCAAGGCCGCCAACAGGCCACCGGAAACAAAATCCGAACCGGAAACGGAACGGAAAAGGATCTGGTAAGGTTGGAAACACGAAAGACCGAAGGGAAAGCCCGGAGGAAAGCCCGAGAGGGTGAGTACAAAGGAAGCGTCCGTTCCTTGAGAACTCAACAGCGTGCCAAAAATCAACGCCAGATTAGTTGATACCCCGTCCATCTTCGGATGGCGAGGTTCCTTTGAAAGTCCTACCGGTCCTTGTGGCGGGTAGGCAACAACACAGCGAGGACGCTGTGAACGACTGGTCCTATTCCGACCGGTCGTTCCGCTCTCGTGGTGTGCACCCGATTACGGGTAAACATTCACGGAGAGTTTGATCCTGGCTCAGGACGAACGCTGGCGGCGTGCTTAACACATGCAAGTCGAACGATGAAGCCCTTCGGGGTGGATTAGTGGCGAACGGGTGAGTAACACGTGGGCAATCTGCCCTTCACTCTGGGACAAGCCCTGGAAACGGGGTCTAATACCGGATAACACCGGCTTCCGCATGGAAGCTGGTTAAAAGCTCCGGCGGTGAAGGATGAGCCCGCGGCCTATCAGCTTGTTGGTGGGGTAATGGCCTACCAAGGCGACGACGGGTAGCCGGCCTGAGAGGGCGACCGGCCACACTGGGACTGAGACACGGCCCAGACTCCTACGGGAGGCAGCAGTGGGGAATATTGCACAATGGGCGAAAGCCTGATGCAGCGACGCCGCGTGAGGGATGACGGCCTTCGGGTTGTAAACCTCTTTCAGCAGGGAAGAAGCGAAAGTGACGGTACCTGCAGAAGAAGCGCCGGCTAACTACGTGCCAGCAGCCGCGGTAATACGTAGGGCGCAAGCGTTGTCCGGAATTATTGGGCGTAAAGAGCTCGTAGGCGGCTTGTCACGTCGGGTGTGAAAGCCCGGGGCTTAACCCCGGGTCTGCATCCGATACGGGCAGGCTAGAGTGTGGTAGGGGAGATCGGAATTCCTGGTGTAGCGGTGAAATGCGCAGATATCAGGAGGAACACCGGTGGCGAAGGCGGATCTCTGGGCCATTACTGACGCTGAGGAGCGAAAGCGTGGGGAGCGAACAGGATTAGATACCCTGGTAGTCCACGCCGTAAACGTTGGGAACTAGGTGTTGGCGACATTCCACGTCGTCGGTGCCGCAGCTAACGCATTAAGTTCCCCGCCTGGGGAGTACGGCCGCAAGGCTAAAACTCAAAGGAATTGACGGGGGCCCGCACAAGCAGCGGAGCATGTGGCTTAATTCGACGCAACGCGAAGAACCTTACCAAGGCTTGACATATACCGGAAAGCATTAGAGATAGTGCCCCCCTTGTGGTCGGTATACAGGTGGTGCATGGCTGTCGTCAGCTCGTGTCGTGAGATGTTGGGTTAAGTCCCGCAACGAGCGCAACCCTTGTCCTGTGTTGCCAGCATGCCCTTCGGGGTGATGGGGACTCACAGGAGACCGCCGGGGTCAACTCGGAGGAAGGTGGGGACGACGTCAAGTCATCATGCCCCTTATGTCTTGGGCTGCACACGTGCTACAATGGCCGGTACAAAGAGCTGCGATGCCGCGAGGCGGAGCGAATCTCAAAAAGCCGGTCTCAGTTCGGATTGGGGTCTGCAACTCGACCCCATGAAGTCGGAGTTGCTAGTAATCGCAGATCAGCATTGCTGCGGTGAATACGTTCCCGGGCCTTGTACACACCGCCCGTCACGTCACGAAAGTCGGTAACACCCGAAGCCGGTGGCCCAACCCCTTGTGGGAGGGAGCTGTCGAAGGTGGGACTGGCGATTGGGACGAAGTCGTAACAAGGTAGCCGTACCGGAAGGTGCGGCTGGATCACCTCCTTTCTAAGGAGCACAGTACCGATTGCAGACAAACGTTCTGCACGGTCAGCTCATGGGTGGAACGTTGATTAGTTGGCGTGAGTGAACTCGATGGTTCTTCCAGTACTGCTTCGGCGTGGAAAGAGGGACACGGAGGGTGGCTCACGCTTGGCACGTTGTTGGGTATCTGAGGGTACGGCCGTAAGGTTTGTATCTTCGCGATGCCGGCCCCAGTGAACTCGCCTGTTTGTGGCGGGGTGATGGGTGGCTGGTCGTTGCTTGAGAACTACACAGTGGACGCGAGCATCTGTGGCCAAGTTTTTAAGGGCGCACGGTGGATGCCTTGGCACCAGGAACCGATGAAGGACGTGGGAGGCCACGATAGTCCCCGGGGAGCCGTCAACCAGGCTTTGATCCGGGGGTTTCCGAATGGGGAAACCCGGCAGTCGTCATGGGCTGTCACCCATGCCTGAACACATAGGGCATGTGGAGGGAACGAGGGGAAGTGAAACATCTCAGTACCCTCAGGAAGAGAAAACAACCGTGATTCCGGGAGTAGTGGCGAGCGAAACCGGATGAGGCCAAACCGTATGCGTGTGATACCCGGCAGGGGTTGCGCATACGGGGTTGTGGGATCTCTTTTTCACAGTCTGCCGGCTGTGAGACGAGTCAGAAACCGTTGATGTAGGCGAAGGACATGCGAAAGGTCCGGCGTAGAGGGTAAGACCCCCGTAGCTGAAACATTAACGGCTCGTTTAAGAGACACCCAAGTAGCACGGGGCCCGAGAAATCCCGTGTGAATCTGGCGGGACCACCCGCTAAGCCTAAATATTCCCTGGTGACCGATAGCGGATAGTACCGTGAGGGAATGGTGAAAAGTACCGCGGGAGCGGAGTGAAATAGTACCTGAAACCGTGTGCCTACAAGCCGTGGGAGCGTCGCTCATTGGGTTTACCCAATGGGTCGTGACTGCGTGCCTTTTGAAGAATGAGCCTGCGAGTTTGCGGTGTGTTGCGAGGTTAACCCGTGTGGGGAAGCCGTAGCGAAAGCGAGTCCGAACAGGGCGATTCAGTAGCACGCTCAAGACCCGAAGCGGAGTGATCTAGCCATGGGCAGGTTGAAGCGGAGGTAAGACTTCGTGGAGGACCGAACCCACCAGGGTTGAAAACCTGGGGGATGACCTGTGGTTAGGGGTGAAAGGCCAATCAAACTCCGTGATAGCTGGTTCTCCCCGAAATGCATTTAGGTGCAGCGTCGTGTGTTTCTTGCCGGAGGTAGAGCACTGGATAGGCGATGGGCCCTACCGGGTTACTGACCTTAGCCAAACTCCGAATGCCGGTAAGTGAGAGCACGGCAGTGAGACTGTGGGGGATAAGCTCCATGGTCGAGAGGGAAACAGCCCAGAGCATCGACTAAGGCCCCTAAGCGTACGCTAAGTGGGAAAGGATGTGGAGTCGCAGAGACAACCAGGAGGTTGGCTTAGAAGCAGCCACCCTTGAAAGAGTGCGTAATAGCTCACTGGTCAAGTGATTCCGCGCCGACAATGTAGCGGGGCTCAAGCGTACCGCCGAAGTCGTGTCATTGCAGCAATAGGGCCAACGCCCGCTGTGATGGGTAGGGGAGCGTCGTGTGCCGGGTGAAGCAGCCGCGGAAGCGAGTTGTGGACGGTTCACGAGTGAGAATGCAGGCATGAGTAGCGATACACACGTGAGAAACGTGTGCGCCGATTGACTAAGGGTTCCTGGGTCAAGCTGATCTGCCCAGGGTAAGTCGGGACCTAAGGCGAGGCCGACAGGCGTAGTCGATGGACAACCGGTTGATATTCCGGTACCCGCTTTGAAACGCCCAATATCGAGCCCATTAATGCTAAGCCCGTGAAGCCGTTCCGGACCCTTCGGGGAAAGGAAAGTGGTGGAGCCGGCGAACCAAGGTGGTAGTAGGTAAGCGATGGGGTGACGCAGGAAGGTAGTCCAGCCCGGGCGGTGGTTGTCCCGGGGTAAGGGTGTAGGCCGTGTGATAGGCAAATCCGTCACACATTAAGGCTGAGACCTGATGCCGAGCCGATTGTGGTGAAGTGGATGATCCTATGCTGTCGAGAAAAGCCTCTAGCGAGTTTCATGGCGGCCCGTACCCTAAACCGACTCAGGTGGTCAGGTAGAGAATACCGAGGCGTTCGGGTGAACTATGGTTAAGGAACTCGGCAAAATGCCCCCGTAACTTCGGGAGAAGGGGGGCCATCACTGGTGATCGGATTTACTCCGTGAGCTGGGGGTGGCCGCAGAGACCAGCGAGAAGCGACTGTTTACTAAAAACACAGGTCCGTGCGAAGCCGTAAGGCGATGTATACGGACTGACGCCTGCCCGGTGCTGGAACGTTAAGGGGACCGGTTAGTGACCTTTCGGGGTTGCGAAGCTGAGAACTTAAGCGCCAGTAAACGGCGGTGGTAACTATAACCATCCTAAGGTAGCGAAATTCCTTGTCGGGTAAGTTCCGACCTGCACGAATGGCGTAACGACTTCTCGACTGTCTCAACCATAGGCCCGGTGAAATTGCACTACGAGTAAAGATGCTCGTTTCGCGCAGCAGGACGGAAAGACCCCGGGACCTTTACTACAGTTTGATATTGGTGTTCGGTTCGGCTTGTGTAGGATAGGTGGGAGACTTTGAAGCCGTGACGCCAGTCATGGTGGAGTCGCCGTTGAAATACCACTCTGGTCGTGCTGGATGTCTAACCTCGGTCCGTGATCCGGATCAGGGACAGTGTCTGATGGGTAGTTTAACTGGGGCGGTTGCCTCCCAAAGAGTAACGGAGGCGCCCAAAGGTTCCCTCAGCCTGGTTGGCAATCAGGTGTTGAGTGTAAGTGCACAAGGGAGCTTGACTGTGAGACCGACGGGTCGAGCAGGGACGAAAGTCGGGACTAGTGATCCGGCGGTGGCTTGTGGAAGCGCCGTCGCTCAACGGATAAAAGGTACCCCGGGGATAACAGGCTGATCTTCCCCAAGAGTCCATATCGACGGGATGGTTTGGCACCTCGATGTCGGCTCGTCGCATCCTGGGGCTGGAGTCGGTCCCAAGGGTTGGGCTGTTCGCCCATTAAAGCGGTACGCGAGCTGGGTTTAGAACGTCGTGAGACAGTTCGGTCCCTATCCGCTGCGCGCGTAGGAATATTGAGAAGGGCTGTCCCTAGTACGAGAGGACCGGGACGGACGAACCTCTGGTGTGCCAGTTGTCCTGCCAAGGGCATGGCTGGTTGGCTACGTTCGGGAGGGATAACCGCTGAAAGCATCTAAGCGGGAAGCCTGCTTCGAGATGAGTATTCCCACCTCCTTGAGAGGGTAAGGCTCCCAGTAGACGACTGGGTTGATAGGCCGGATGTGGAAGCCCAGTAATGGGTGGAGCTGACCGGTACTAATAGGCCGAGGGCTTGTCCTCATTTGCTCGCGTCCACTGTGTGGTTCCCGGGTTGCGAACAGTCGCACCGGTTGAACCAGTTTCACTTACTTAATTGAAAAGTGTGCTTGTTCGCTAGAACCCGATAGGGTTTCGGTGGTCATAGCGTTAGGGAAACGCCCGGTTACATTCCGAACCCGGAAGCTAAGCCTTTCAGCGCCGATGGTACTGCAGGGGGGACCCTGTGGGAGAGTAGGACGCCGCCGAACAATCTTTCAGGACCCTTGGTCCCAGCGTTCATGCTGGGACCAAGGGTCCTTTTGTTTTTCCATGAACTTTTCGAAGCGCGTCGGGGTGCCGACTGCGCGAGAATGACTGCAGTACCCGAAGACAGGAGTCACGCCGATGTCCACCAACTCTCCCGACGATCGTCCGGAGCGCGAGCCGCGTCGTAGGGACGGTGGCGAGCGGGGCGGCTTCCGTGGGCCGCGCCGTGACGACAACCGTGGTGGCGACAACCGTGGTGGCGGGTTCCGTCGGGACGACCGTCGTGACGACAACCGCGGTGCCGGCAGCGGTGGCGGTTTCCGCCGTGACGACCGTCCGCGTGACGACCGTCGTGACGACAACCGCGGTGGCGGTTTCCGTCGTGACGACAACCGTGGCGGTGGCGGTGGCTTCCGTCGCGATGATCGCCGTGATGACACCCGTGGTGGCGGCAGCGGTGGCGGCTTCCGTCGCGACGACCGTCCCCGTGACGACCGTGGCGGTGACCGTCCCTCGTTCCGCCGCGACGACAATCGTGGTGGCGGCAGCGGTGGTGGCTTCCGTCGTGACGACAATCGTGGTGGCGGCAGCGGTGGTGGTTTCCGTCGCGACGACAATCGTGGTGGCGGCACCGGTGGTGGCTTCCGTCGCGACGACAATCGTGGTGGCGGCACCGGTGGTGGCTTCCGTCGTGACGACAACCGTGGCGGCACCGGTGGTGGCTTCCGTCGCGATGATCGCCGTGATGACACCCGTGGTGGCGGCAGCGGTGGCGGTTTCCGCCGTGACGACCGTGGCGGTGACCGTCCCTCGTTCCGCCGGGATGACCGTCCGCGTGACGACCGTCGTGATGACAACCGCGGCGGTGGCTTCCGCCGGGATGACCGTCCCCGTGACGACCGCCGTGACGACCGTCCGTCGTTCCGTCGGGACGACCGTCGTGATGAGCGTCCGTCGTTCCGTCGCGACGAGCGTCGTGATGAGCGTCCGCGTGACGACCGTCGTGATGACAACCGCGGTGGCGGTTTCCGCCGTGACGACAACCGTGGTGGTGGCGGTGGCTTCCGTCGCGATGATCGCCGTGACGACACCCGTGGTGGCGGTTTCCGTCGCGACGACCGTCCCCGTGACGACCGTGGCGGTGACCGTCCCTCGTTCCGCCGGGATGACCGTCCCCGTGACGACCGCCGTGACGACCGTCCGTCGTTCCGTCGGGACGACCGTCGTGATGAGCGTCCGTCGTTCCGTCGCGACGAGCGTCGTGATGAGCGTCCGCGCGACGACCGTCGTGACGACAATCGTGGTGGCGGTTTCCGCCGCGACGACCGTCCCCGTGACGACCGCCGCGACGACCGTCCCCGTGGGCCCCGTCGTGACGACAGCCGCGGTGGTGGCTTCCGCCGTGACGACCGGCATGACGACAGCCGGGGTGGGTACCGCGGCCGTGACGACCGGGGTGGCTACGGCCGTCGGGACGACCGTGACCGGGACCGGCCGGACCGCGCGCCCATCAAGCGTCTGCCGATCCCGGACGACGTCACGGGCGAGGAGATCGACCAGGACGTGCGTCAGGAGCTCATGAGCCTGCCCAAGGGGCTCGCCGAGGACGTGGCGCGCAACCTCGTCATGGTCGCCAACCTGATCGACGAGGACCCGGAGCAGGCGTACGCGTACTCCCGCATCGCCCTGCGGCTCGCGTCCCGTGTCGCCGCCGTGCGTGAGGCGGCCGGCTTCGCCGCGTACGCGACGCAGAAGTACTCCGAGGCGCTGGCCGAGTTCCGGGCCGCGCGTCGGATGACCGGTGGTGTCGAGCTGTGGCCCGTGATGGCCGACTGCGAGCGTGGCATGGGCCGCCCCGAGCGGGCCCTCGCCATGGCCGGTGAGCCCGAGGTGCAGAAGCTGGACAAGGCCGGGCAGGTCGAGATGCGGCTCGTCGCCGCCGGCGCCCGCCGGGACATGGGGCAGCTCGACGCCGCCATCGTGACCCTGCAGAGCCCCGAGCTCGCGTCCACCGCGGTCCACCCGTGGACCGCGCGCCTGCGGTACGCCTACGCCGACGCGCTGCTCGCGGCCGGGCGCGAGGACGAGGCCCGTGAGTGGTTCGCCAAGACGGCGGAGTCGGACAAGGACGGGGCCACGGACGCCTCCGACCGGCTCGCGGAGCTCGACGGCGTCGAGTTCGTCGACGCCATCGACGAGCTGGACGAGTCCGAGGACGTCGCGGAGACCGACGCCGCTGACGAGACGGACGCGACCGACGACCTCGGCGACGAGGACGGCGAAGACGACGAGGACGACGAGGACGACGACACGGACCTCAAGGCCTGACGTCGTGTGAGTGTGTGAAAGGGCGGCACCCCTCCGGGGGTGCCGCCCTTTTTTCGTGCGCTCAGTCCAGCGCGAGGCTTCTGAGGACCAGGCCCGTCGCCGGCTTCGGTCCGAAGGACGTCGACTTGCGGGGCATGGTGACGCCCTGCCGGGCCAGATCCCGTACGACGTCCTCCCGTACCGGATGCATGAGCACCGCCGTACCGCCGCGGCGTTCGGCCTGGGCGACGGCGGCCTCGGTGTCGTGGATGTAGCTGATCTCCTCGGGGGCGTCCGGGATGTGCCAGACATGGTCGAGGAGTGTGGAGTGCAGGATCGTGGCGTCCAGGGTGCGCCATGCCTCGGGGCGGTCCGCGCGGATCGTACGGGCGAGCAGTGCCGGGTCGGGGCGGTCGAGGAGGTGGAACGCGCCGTCGCCGGCCAGGACGAAGGCGTTGCCGTCGGCCGTGGCGGACTCCAGGGTCTCCATGGCCGTCGACAGGGGGCCTTCGATGCGGCGGACGCGGAAGCCGTCGCCGAGAGCCGCGATGGCGTCCGCGACGGGGAGGCGGTTGAGGAGGCGGTGGATGGCGCGGACGCGGAGGGGATAGCGGGCCGTGTCGATGAGGAGGACGAGGCCGTAGTTCCACGGGCTGGGCTGCGTGTGTTCCTCGCGGAGCCGCAGGTACGTCGCCCAGCGGTGGTGGCCGTCGGCGATCAGCGCCTGGTGCTCCGCGAGGGCGGCGGAGACCGCCGCGAGCTCCGCGGGATCCGTGACTGCCCAGAGGCGATGGCTGAAGCCGTCCTCGGTGGTCGTGGCGAGCAGGGGCTCGCGCCGCACGGTGCGCTCGATGACCTCGGCGGCTCCGTCGCCCTCGCCGCGGTAGGTGAGGAGGAGCGGCTCCAGATTGGCGGCCGTGGTCCGCATCAGCGCGGCGCGGTCCTCGACGACGTGCGGCATGACGTCCTCGTGGGGGAGCACGATGCCCTCGGCCGGGGTGGAGAGTTCCAGGGCACCGATGATGCCGCGCTGCAGGATGCCGTCGCCGCTCTGCTCGTACACGTACAGGGCGGGCTCGGGGTCGGGGGCGAGGACGCCGTCGGCGAGCCAGCGGTCGAGGGTGACGGCGGCCTTGCGGTGGCGGGTGCCGGCGGTGATCGCCTGCGGCAGGATCAGCCGGACGATGTTGTGCGGGTCGGCGGACTCGAGGTGGTGCAGTCCGTCGGGCCGTACGACGACGTCGTACGGCGGGGAGGTCACGGCGGCCAGGCTGCCGACCCGTTCGGGGACGTAGCGCAGTCCTCGGAACGGGACCATGTGCAGACCGTCGGCGCGGACGTCGTCGGCCGCGGGACCTGAGGTGTTCATTACGCAATCGTAAGTGGGCGGTGGCGATGAGCGATGATCGGGGGAGACGGGGAGTGACGTGATCGTTTCGTTTTGATGTGAGGGGTACGAGGTCATGGGTGACGGCGTTCGGGGTCGGCAGGGCAGGTTTCGGCCGGGCGGGAGCGAGCGGGCGCTGAGCGAGGCGTACGACACGGCGCTGCTCGATCTGGACGGTGTGGTGTACGCGGGCGGGGAGGCGATCCCGTACGCGGTGGAGGCGCTGGGGTCGGCGCGGGCCGGCGGGATGCATCTCGCGTACGTCACCAACAACGCGCTGCGGACGCCGGACGCGGTGGCCGCGCATCTGACCGAATTGGGGGTGCCGGCGGAGGCGGGGGACGTCATCACGTCGGCGCAGGCGGTGGCGCGGCTGATCGCCGACGAAGTGCCCGCCGGGTCACGGGTGTTGGTGATCGGTGGGGAGGGGCTTCGGGTGGCGCTGCGGGAGCGGGGCCTGGTGCCGGTGGAGTCGGCCGACGAGGACGGCCTGGCGGCGGTCGTCCAGGGGTACGGCGGGCCGGAGTTGCCGTGGGCGCGGTTCGCGGAGGCGAGCTACGCCGTGGCGCGAGGGGTGCCGTGGTACGCCTCGAACACGGACCTGACGATTCCGGGGGCGCGGGGGATCGGGCCGGGGAACGGGGCGGCGGTGGAGGTCGTACGGATCGCCACGGGCGGACTGGTGGAGCCGAAGGTCGCGGGGAAGCCGTTGCCGCCGATGCACCGCGAGACGGTGCTGCGGACGGGGGCGGAGCGGCCGCTGGTGGTCGGGGACCGGTTGGACACGGACATCGAGGGCGCGTTCAACGGGGGTGTCGACTCGCTGCTGGTGCTGACCGGGGTGACGGATGTGCCGCAGTTGCTCGCGGCGGTGCCGGAGCACCGGCCGACGTATGTGGACGCGGATCTGCGGGGGTTGCTGACCAGGCAGCCGCAGGTGGTCGGGGTGCACGGCGGCCATGTCTGCGGTGGCTGGTCGGCCGAGGCGCGCGGCGGCGAGCTCGTCCTGGACGGCGAGGGGCCGGCTCTGGACGGGGTGCGGGCGCTGTGCGCGGCGGCGTGGACGGAGGCCGGGGCGGGGGCGTGCGGCTTGGACGCGGGCAAGGCACTGGAGCGGTTGGGGCTGTGACCGGGAGGGGCCTCTCATCGGGGCCCTGACCTGCGGACGGGGATCGAACGCCGATGGCAGGGTAGGCTAACCTAACTGCCGTGTTGGTCGAGAGTCCCTCCCGAGCGAGCGCGGATTCGACCGGCCCTGACCAGACGCCGACGCGCCGGCATTCCGTGCGCGCCGTCGGTTTGGTCGTGGCCGTCGGAGTCCTGCTGCTGGTCTGTGTCCTGAGCGTCATGATCGGCGCCAAACCGGTGCCGCTCGGCGATGTGTGGCACGGGCTGTTCCGGAACACCGGTGTCGGAAACGACGTCATCATCCATGACGTGCGCGTCCCCCGCACGCTCCTCGGGCTGCTCGTGGGCGTCGCCCTCGGCCTCTCCGGGGCCGTGATGCAGGGCCTCACCCGTAATCCGCTCGCCGAGCCCGGCCTGCTCGGCGTCAACGCCGGCGCCGCCGCGGCCGTCGTCTCCGCGATCGCGTTCCTCGGGGTCACGGACGTCAGCGACTACATCTGGTTCGCGTTCGCCGGCGCCGCCGTCGTCTCCGTCGTCGTGTACGTCCTCGGTGGCAGCCGCAGCTCCACCCCCGTACGCCTCGCGCTCGCCGGAACCGCCGCCACCGCCGCGCTCTACGGCTACGTCAACGCCGTTCAGTTGCTGAACTCCGCGGCCCTGGACCGGCTCCGCTTCTGGACCGTCGGCTCGCTCGCCTCCGCCGACATGGAGACCGTACGCCGGGTGGCGCCGTTCATCCTCGTCGGTGTGGTGCTCGCCCTGCTCATCTCGCGGCCCCTCAACGCCATGGAGATGGGCGACGACACCGCCCGCGCGCTCGGCGCCAACCTCAACCGCACTCGCGTGATCGCCATGGCGGCCGTCACGCTCATGTGCGGCGCCGCGACGGCCGCGTGTGGGCCGATCGTGTTCCTCGGGCTGATGGTCCCGTATCTCGTACGGGCCATCACCGGCCCCGACATGCGCTGGATCCTCCCCTACGCAGCCGTCCTCTCGCCCGTCCTCCTCCTCGGCTCCGATGTGATCGGACGGCTTGTCGCCCGCCCCGCGGAGCTCCAGGTCGGCATCGTCACCGCGCTGATCGGCGGACCCGTCTTCATCCGCCTCGTCCGCCGCAAGAGGATGGCCCAGCTGTGACCACCAAGACGCTACGGACCGGCGGCGGGCTCTCCCTGCGCTACGCACCCCGCGCCGCGCTTTCCATGGTCGGGCTGCTCGCCCTCACCCTCGCCGCCGCCGTCGTGCTCATCGGCAGCGGCGACTTCCCGATCGCCCCCGGCGACGTCGTCGCGACCCTCCTCGGAAACGGCACCGCCGTCCAGGAGTTCGCGGTCATGGACCTGCGGCTGCCGCGCGTCCTCGTCGCCGTCTTCGTCGGCGCCGCGCTCGGCATCGGCGGAGCCGTCTTCCAGTCCATCTCCCGCAACCCGCTCGGCAGCCCCGACGTCATCGGCTTCGGCCAGGGCGCGACGGTCGGCGCGCTCACCGTCATCGTGCTCTTCCAGGGCAGCGCCATGGCCGCCGCCGGCGGGGCCGTCGTCGGCGCCCTGATCACCGGTGCCGCGATCTACCTGCTGGCCTGGAAGCGCGGGATCCACGGCTACCGGCTCGTCCTCGTCGGCATCGGCGCGGCCGCCATGCTCACCGCCGTCATCCACTACCTCATCACCAAGGCCAACCTGGTCGACGCCACCCGCGCCACGGTCTGGATGACCGGCTCGCTCGACGGGCGCGACTGGGCGCAGTTCTGGCCGCTGTTCGCCGTCAGTTGCGTCCTCGTCCCCCTGGTCCTGGGGCACGGGCGGGCGCTGCGGATGCTGGAGATGGGCGACGACGCCGCGTACGCCCTCGGTGTGAAGGTCGAGCGGACCCGCATCGTGCTGATGGGCTCCGCCGTGCTGCTCGTCGCCGTCGCGACCGCCGCCGCCGGACCCATCGTCTTCGTCTCGCTCAGCGCGCCCCAACTGGCCCGCAGGCTCACCCGCTCGCCCGGCCCCAACCTCGCCGCCTCCGCCCTCATGGGTTCGGCGCTGCTGCTGATCGCCGACTGGACCGCGACCAACGCCTTCGGCGACCGGCAGCTGCCCGTCGGCGTCATCACCGGTGTGCTCGGCGGCTGCTATCTGCTGTGGCTGCTCGTCACCGAACGCAAGGCGGGACGGATATGAACGCGAAGAACGCGAAGGATCTCAGGAGCACCTCCATGGACGGTCAGACCCAGCGGCTCAGCGCGGAGTCGGTCACCCTCGCCTACGACCAGCGGATCATCGCCCGCGACCTGTCCGTGGCGATCCCCGACAATTCCTTCACGGTCATCGTCGGACCCAACGCCTGCGGCAAGTCGACCCTCCTGCGCGCCCTGTCCCGGATGCTCAAGCCGTCCCAGGGGCGGGTGCTTCTCGACGGGCAGACCATCCACACCATGCCGGCGAAGAAGGTCGCCAAGACCCTCGGCCTGCTGCCCCAGTCCTCCATCGCCCCCGACGGCATCACGGTCGCCGACCTGGTGGCCCGCGGCCGCTACCCGCACCAGGGGCTGCTGCGCCAGTGGTCGCCGGAGGACGAGCGGATCGTCCAGGAGTCGATGGCCGCGACCGGCGTCGCCGAGCTGGCGGAGCGGTACGTCGACGAGCTGTCCGGCGGCCAGCGCCAGCGGGTCTGGATCGCGATGGCGCTCGCCCAGCAGACCCCGCTGCTGCTGCTCGACGAGCCCACGACCTTCCTCGACATCCAGCACCAGATCGACGTCCTCGACCTCTGCGCCGAGCTGCACGAGAACCAGGGCCGCACCCTGGTCGCCGTCCTGCACGACCTCAACCACGCCGCCCGGTACGCCACCCATCTCATCGCCGTCCGCGGCGGCGAGGTGGTCGCCGAGGGCCCGCCGGCCGAGGTGGTGACGGCCGAGCTGGTGGAGCGGGTCTTCGGGCTGCGCTGCCAGGTCATCGACGACCCCGAGACGGGCACGCCGCTGGTCGTGCCCGCCGGGCGGAAGGCCCGGGCCAAGAAGCAGGAGCCCGCGCTAAAGAAGTGAGCGCAGCCGGAGCAGATCGCGGAAGCCCGCCTCCAGCCTGACCCGGCCGGAGGCCCAGGCCTTCGCGAAGTTCAGCTCGCCGTTCACCATCGCCACCAGGTCGTCGCCGGTCATCGCCAGCCGGATCTGCGCCTTTGCGGGCGGTGGGCCCGCCACCGTGTCCCGGACCTCGATCCGGCCGTCCGCGAGACGGCCGGTGAACGTGGTGTCCAGGTCCGTGATGTGGCAGCTCAGGGTGCGGTCGAGCGCGGCGGCGCTGCGCACCTCGCCGTCCGCGCGCGAGAGATTGTCCGAAAGTTTGTCGAGTGCGCTACGGCACTCCGTGATCGTGGCCATTGTGATCGACCGTACCCCAGGGCTTCGCGATAGCGTCGGGGCATGAGCGACGTGACGGATGGGACGCCGGCCCCGGAGTCGGACGGGACGCCGGCCGCCGGGACGGATGTGCGTCCCGGGCCGGATGGGCGTCCGGGCCCGGACGAGGAGGGGACGCCGGCCGGAGACGAGGAGGCGGCGTACGAGGCCGCCGCGCCCGCGCCCCTCGGCGTGGAGCGCACCCCGACCGGACGTCCCGCCGTGGACGCCCTCCTGGAGCGTCTTGCCGACGCGGACCACCTCCCGGCGGACGGACACCTGGACGTGTACGAGGATGTACACCGTGGGCTGCGCTCCGAGCTGACGTCGCTCGACGCCGCCCACCCCGGACCGACACCGCCGACCTCGTCGCCCCCCGGTCACCCGACCACCACCCCTCATCGTGGCCCTTCGGGCCGCCCCGACCATCACAGGAGCTGAACCGAACGTGGCAGGAGTGGCACGCCGCCGTCTGGACGCCGAGCTGGTACGCCGCAAGCTCGCCCGCTCGCGCGAACACGCCAGCCAGCTGATCGCCGCAGGGCGGGTGAGCGTCGGCAAGACGGTCGCGACCAAGCCGGCCACCCAGGTGGAGACGGCCGCGGCCATCGTCGTGGCCCAGGACGACGCCGACCCCGACTACGTCTCGCGCGGCGGCCACAAGCTGGCCGGTGCCTTCGCCGCGTTCGTACCGCAGGGGCTGAAGGTCGAGGGTCGGCGGGCGCTGGACGCGGGCGCGTCGACCGGCGGCTTCACCGACGTCCTGCTGCGCGCCGGCGCCGCGCATGTCGTCGCCGTCGACGTCGGCTACGGCCAGCTCGCCTGGTCGCTGCAGAGCGACGACCGGGTCACCGTGAAGGACCGTACGAACGTCCGTGAGCTGACTCTCGAGGCCATCGACGGAACGCCTGTCGACCTCGTCGTCGGCGACCTCTCCTTCATCCCGCTCGGTCTCGTGCTGCCCGCCCTCGCGCGCTGCACCGCCCCCGACGCGGACCTCGTGCTCATGGTCAAGCCGCAGTTCGAGGTGGGCAAGGAACGCCTCGGCACCGGCGGAGTCGTCCGGAGCTCCGAGCTCCGGGCGGACACCGTACGGAACGTGGCGCGCAAGGCCGCCGAGCTCGGGCTCGGGGTGCTGGGCGTGACGGCGAGCCCGCTGCCGGGGCCCTCCGGCAACGTCGAGTACTTTCTGTGGCTGCGGGCAGGGGCGCCCGCGCTGGATCCGGCGGATGTCGACCGCGCCGTGGCGGAGGGACCTCGTTGAGCTCAACGACAGCAGCACAGCGCACCGTTTTCCTGCTCGCGCACACCGGCCGGCCGGCCGCCGTGCGCAGCGCCGAACTCGTCGTCCTCGGGCTGCTGCGCAGCGGGATCGGCGTCCGTGTCCTGGAGGCGGAGGCGGCCGACCTGCCGCTGCCGCCCTCCGTGGAGATGGTGCCGGAGGCCTGCACCGACGCCCTCGAGGGCTGTGAGCTGCTCGTCGTCCTCGGCGGTGACGGGACGCTGCTGCGCGGCTCGGAGTTCTCCCGGGCGTCCGGTGTGCCGATGCTCGGCGTCAACCTGGGCCGGGTGGGCTTCCTCGCGGAGGCCGAGCGCGACGACCTCGACAAGGTCGTCGACCGGGTCGTCACGCGCGCGTACGAGGTCGAGGAGCGGATGACCCTCGACGTCGTCGTGTACGAGAACGGCGACGTACTGCATCGGGACTGGGCCCTGAACGAGGCCGCCGTGCAGAAGGTCTCCCCGGAACGGATGCTGGAGGTCGTGATAGCGATCGACGGCCGGCCGGTCACCGGATTCGGCTGCGACGGCGTGATCTGCGCGACCCCGACGGGCTCCACGGCGTACGCCTTCTCGGCCGGCGGACCGGTGATCTGGCCGGAGGTCGAGGCGCTGCTGATGGTCCCGATCGGGGCGCACGCGCTGTTCGCGAAGCCGCTGGTGACGACGCCGGAATCGGTGCTCACGGTGGAGGTCGAGCCGCACACCCCGCACGGGGTGCTGTGGTGCGACGGCCGACGGACGGTGGAACTCCCTTCGGGAGCACGGGTGGAGGTGCGGCGCGGGGAGGTTCCCGTACGGCTGGCGCGGCTGCACCACGCCTCGTTCACGGACCGTCTCGTGGCGAAGTTCGCCCTGCCGGTGTCGGGGTGGCGCGGCGCGCCGCACTGAGGCGCCGGGGCGGCCCCTGACTCCCCACCCCCACGGGTGACACCCGCATCCCCGACCTGCGCGTTCGTACCGTTCCGGCAGGGGCCGTCGCACAGCCGGGCCTCGACCTCGTAAGGTCTTCCCCGTGTTGGAGGAGATGCGGATACGGTCGCTCGGGGTCATCGACGACGCTGTTGTCGAGCTGTCGCCCGGTTTCACCGCGGTGACGGGTGAGACCGGTGCGGGCAAGACCATGGTCGTCACGAGCCTGGGGCTGCTGCTCGGCGGGCGCGCCGACCCCGCCCTGGTGCGGATCGGCGCCGGCTCGGCCGTCGTCGAGGGGCGGATCACGCTGCCCGAGGGCGCGGCAGCCGCCGCACGGGCGGTGGAGGCGGGCGCCGAGCTCGACGACGGCGCGCTGCTCGTCAGCCGGACGGTCTCGGCCGAGGGGCGCTCGCGCGCCCACCTCGGCGGGCGCTCCGTGCCTGTCGGCCTGCTCGCCGAGCTCGCCGACGAACTCGTCGCCGTCCACGGCCAGACAGACCAGCAGGGCCTGCTCAAGCCGGCCCGCCAGCGCGGCGCCCTGGACCGGTACGCGGGCGACGCCGTCGCCGTACCGCTGGCCGCGTACGGGGAGGCGTACCGGCGGCTGCGGGCCGTCGTCGCCGAGCTGGACGAGATCACCACGCGTGCGCGGGAACGGGCCCAGGAAGCCGATCTGCTGCGCTTCGGACTCGGCGAGATCGAGGCCGTCGAGCCGCTGCCCGGTGAGGACACCGAGCTGGCCGCGGAGGCGGAGCGGCTCGGCCACGCGGAGGCCCTGGCCTCCGCCGCCGCCCTGGCGCACGCGGCGCTCGCCGGACAGCCCGAGGACCCGGAGGCCGTCGACGCGACGACCCTGGTCGCGGGCGCGGGGCGGGCCCTGGAGGCCGTACGGTCGCACGACCCGGCGCTCGCCGCGCTGGCGGACCGGATGGGGGAGATCTCCATCCTGCTCGCCGACGTGGCCGGGGAGCTGGCCGGGTACGCCGACAACCTGGACGCCGACCCGCGCCGGCTCGCGGCCGTCGAGGAGCGGCGCGCGGCGCTGACCCAGCTCACCCGGAAGTACGGCGCGGACGTCGCCGCCGTGCTGGCCTGGGCGCAGGAGAGCGCGGTCCGGCTCACCGAGCTGGAGGGCGACGACGACAAGGTCGGCGAGCTGACGGCCGAGCGGGACGCGCTGCGGACCGAACTGTCGGTCCTCGCGCAGGCGCTCACGGACGCCCGTACGGAGGCGGCGGCCCGGTTCGCCGACGCCGTCACCGCCGAACTGGCCTCGCTGGCCATGCCCCACGCGCGCGTGTCCTTCGACATCCGGCAGACAGAGTCCGTCGACGAGGCTTCGGGCGTCGAGGTCGGCGGGCGGACCGTGGCCTACGGGCCGTCGGGCGCCGACGAGGTCGAGCTGCTGCTCGCCCCGCACCCGGGCGCGCCGCCGCGGCCGATCGCGAAGGGCGCGTCCGGCGGTGAGCTGTCCCGGGTGATGCTGGCCGTCGAGGTCGTCTTCGCGGGCACGGACCCGGTGCCGACGTATCTCTTCGACGAGGTCGACGCGGGCGTCGGCGGCAAGGCGGCCGTGGAGATCGGCCGCCGCCTCGCCAAGCTCGCCAAGTCGGCGCAGGTCGTGGTCGTCACGCACCTGCCGCAGGTCGCGGCGTTCGCCGACCGGCAGCTGCTGGTGGAGAAGACCAACGACGGGTCCGTGACCCGGTCCGGTGTCACCGTCCTGGAGGGCGAGGACCGGGTCCGCGAGCTGTCGCGGATGCTGGCCGGCCAGGAGGACTCGGAGACGGCCAGGGCGCACGCGGAGGAACTGCTGGCGACGGCACGGGCGGACGGCTGACGGGGGCTTGGGCGGGGCTTCCCGACTCGGCCGCCGGCTCACCCCGGCGCCGAGCGGTGTCACCCGCACTTCCGGCGGGGCCGTGTCCGGCGGAACCGGGCGGGCACGTCGGGCGTGTGTGTGGGCGGGCGGGGCGAGGTTCCACCCTGGCGCTCGGCGCCGTCACCCGCGCGCCTAGGCTGGGCCCATGATCGGGAAGCTGGGCAGGGCCGGGACCTTCGCGGTGGCGGCGGGCGTGAGCCGGGCCGTCTATGCCGGGCTCCGGCGTCGGGACGACGAGCGGTGGCGGCGGGAGAACCACGCCGGTCGGAGCGTCGATCTGTACGCGGGTCCCGCGACCGCCGTCGGGACCGCGCTGGCCACGGCGAGCGCAGCGAGGTGGGGGTCCCCCCGGCCGGAGGCCGGGGGAGCACCGGCGGCCTTCGCCGTCCTCGCCGCCGGCGCCTGCGGGGCGTACGACGATGTGAAGGGCGACCACCGGAGGGGCTTCCGGGCGCACCTCGATGCCCTGCGGCACGGTGAGGTCACCAGCGGCGCCGTGAAGCTGCTCGGGATCGGCGCGGCCGGGCTCGTGGCCGGGGCGCTGCTGAAGGAGCGTCCGGTCGACAAGGTCCTGGCGGGCGTGGTGATCGCGGGCACCGCGCACCTCGTCAACCTCGTGGACGTGGCTCCCGGGCGCGCCGCGTTGACGGTCCTGGGGCTCGGTGCGCCCGGACTCCTGCGCGGATCGCTCGCAGCCGCGCCGATGGGCGCCGCGGCTGCCGTCCTCACCGACGACCTCGGTGAGCGCACCATGCTCGGTGACACGGGCGCGCACGCGCTCGGCGCGGCCGTCGGCAGCGCGATCGCCGCCGGGAACGGGCGGTTCGGACTCGCCGTCCACGCGGCGGGGCTCATCGCCGCGGCGGCGTGCGGAGAGAGGCTTGGTGACCTCGCGCGCTCACCCATGTGAGTGATACCGCGCGGCGAGTTGAGGGCTCGGACACGGGAACGAGGCGGCTTCGGTGCCGGAACGTGCGTACGGGCTGGCATCCTTGGGCGCGTGACACAGCTCCGTACGGTCCAAGTGCTGGGCGGCGGCAGCGCGGGCAGCAGCGCTCACGTCAGATCACTTGCCTCGGGGCTGGTGGCGAGGGGCGTGCGGGTGACCGTGTGCGCCCCGGCCGAACTCGACCGCGCCTACGACTTCATCGGTGCCGGCGCACACTTCGTGCCCGTCCCGCGCCGTAACGACCCCGCGACGGTCGCGGCGCTCCGCAACGCCTGCATCGGCGCGGACGTCGTGCACGCGCACGGGCTGCACGCCTCCGTGCGGGCGATGCTCGCCCTGTCGGGTGGGGTGCGGACGCCCTCGCTGGTGACGACCTGGCACACCCGTAGCCATGTGGACGGCGCGCGGGGCGGGCTGCTGCGTCTCCTTGAACGAAGGACCGCGCGGGCGGCCGCCGTCGTCCTCGGCACCTCCTCCGAACTCGTCGACCGGGCGCGGCGGCGCGGGGCGCGGGACGTCCGGCTTGCGCCGGTGACGGTGCCCGCGTCGCGTGCACCGGTCTGTCTGCACGACGGGAAGGCGCGGGCAGAACTGGGGGCGGTGGACCGGCCGCTGCTGATGGCCGTCGGCGCGCTGGTGCCCGAGCGGGGGTACGGGATGCTGCTGGACGCGGCGCGCGTGTGGCGGGACCTGGACCCGCAGCCGCTGCTCGTCATCGCGGGGGAGGGGCGCGAACGGGCCGCGATGCAGCGGCGGATCGAGGCGGAGGGGCTGGCGGTCCGGCTGATCGGCAGTCGGGACGACGTGGCGGAGCTGCTGGCCGCGGCGGACGTGGCGGTCCTGACGTCGCGTTGGGAGGCCCGCTCCCCGCTGGCGCAGGAGGCGCTGCGGCTCGGAGTACCCCTGGTCGCGACGGCCGTCGGCGGGGTGCCCGAACTGGTCGGGGACGCGGCGGAGTTGGTGCCGTGGGGGGACGCGGTGGCGCTGGCGGAGGTGGTGCGGGGGCTGTTGGCGGATGTGGACCGGCGGATGGACCTGGCCGCCGCGGGGCGGGTGCAGGCGGGCACATGGCCCACGGAGGACGAGACGATCGCACACGTCCTGAGCGTGTACGACGAGCTGTCGGACCGCCGCTGACGGCGGTCCGGCCACAGCGGCGCCCTACGGTGTGTGGCGCCTCGCCCGGAGCGCCAGCGACAGGGCCAGGACCGTCTGCGGGTCGTCCAGGTCCGTGCCGAGGAGCTCGGAGATCCGGGCCAGGCGGTTGTAGAGCGTCTGGCGGTTCAGGTGGAGTTCGCGGGCCGTCTCCGCCTTGCGGCCCGCGTGGGCCAGATAGGTCTCCAGGGTCGGGAGCAGCGGCGGGCGTGAGGTGCGGTCGTGCTCCCGCAGCGGCCCGATGGCGCGGTCCACGAAGGCCGCCAGGTCCGGGTGTTCCCGCAGGCGCCACAGCAGCAGGTCGATGTCCAGGCGTCGGGCGTCGTACCAGGGGCGGTCGGAGAGGCCCTGCGCCGCCGTCGCCGTCTCGCCCGCGTGCCGCAGGGACGCCGACGCCGCGGCCCAGCCGCCCGCGATGCCCACCACGACCACCGGAGCGTGCGCCCCGGCCCTTTCGAGACCGGCCCGCTCCACGCCCGCCCGCAGCGCCGCCGCGACCCGGTCCGCCACCGCCGTACGCTCCGACTCCGAGCGCAGGCCCAGCAGGAGGGGGACACGGCCCTCCACCGGGCGTACGCCGAGGAGCACCGGAACCCCCACCGACGACAGCTCCTCCAGGACCGCCCTCGCCAGCAGCGCCCAGTTCCCCGAGGGGGAGAGCTCGGAGGCGAGCCGCATCACCACGGGGAGCAGCGGGCCGTCGCCCGGGCGGAAGCCCAGCACGCGCGCCTGCGCCGGTGCGTCCTCCGCCGTGATCCGGCCCTCCGCCAGGTCCGTCAGGAAGTCGCCGCGCCCCCGGGCCGCCAGCTCCTCCTCCTGCCGGGCCTGCATCAGCACGACCGCCAGAATCCCCGCCGCCCGCTCCGCCGCCATCCGGTGCACGGGGGACAGCGGGCCGGAGACCGCGAGGAGAACCAGGCGGGCCCGGACCGAGCCGGTGCCCGGTCCGCCCCCGGGCACGTCCACCAGGACGGCGCCCGTCGGCGGACCCGACTCCCGCGCCGCCCGCTGGCCCCGCAGACCGTCCCACACCTGGAGCGGGTCCGCCGGGCCGGACTCCGTGCCCGCCGCGTAGAGCAGTTGCCCGTCCGCCGTCTCCAGGAAGACCGGGTTCGCGGTGAAGTCGGCCAGGATGCGCAGGACCTGCGGCACCCCGCCCCCGCCGAGCAGGGCCTCGGTGCACTGCCGGTGGACCTCCTCCGCCTGCCGCAGGAGCGCGTAGTGGCCGTTGACGATCTCGGTGTGGATCTCCTCCGTGACGGCCACGAAGGGCACCTCGCGGTGCAGCTGCACCAGCGGAAGGCCCGCGGAACGCGCCGTCTCCACGATCGTCGCCGGCAGGCGCGAGAAGCGCGGGCCGAGCTCCACCACCAGCGCCGCGATGCCTCGCTCGGCGAGCCGTCGCACGAACGCCCGCTGCTCCGCCGGGCGGGTGCCGAGGCCCAGACCGGTGGTCAGCAGCAGCTCGCCGCCCTTGAGCAGGGACGCGATGTTCGGGACCTCGCCCGCGTGCACCCAGCGCACCGTACGGTGCAGCCGGTCCGCGCCGGCGACGACCTCCGGGAGTCCGCCGCGGAGTCCGGGCAGCTCCAGCGCCCGCTGCACGGTGATCCCGCCCTGATTCTCCATGGAGCCGGACGCTACCTCCGTCCCTGTTTCGGCGACATCACCCGACGGTCACAGGACCAGACAGATCGTCCATCTCGTCGACAACTCGTCGCCCCAATGGGCCAATTGTGCGACCGCATGTCGATTGTGGCGTACGTCACCCGGGAGGATGCTCTCCCGCCATGGCAGACAACTCCACCCCAGGCTCCAGATCCGGCCCCACCCCCGAAGTGCACCGGCTCAAGGCGAACTCGGTCGGCCTCGTCGGTGTCGTCTTCATGGCCGTCGCCACCGCCGCCCCGATCACGGCGATGACCGGGAACCTCCCCATCGCCGTCGGCTTCGGCAACGGCACCGGCGCCCCCGCCGGCTATCTCTTCGCGACGCTCGTCCTGACCGTCTTCTCGGTCGGCTACGTCGCCATGGCCAAGCGGATCACCGCCGCCGGTGCCTTCTACGGCTACATCTCGCACGGCCTCGGCCGGATCGCCGGCATGGCCTCCGGAATGCTCGCCGTCCTCGCGTACATCGTCTTCGAGGCCTCGATCGTCGGCGTGTTCGCCTACTTCACCAAGACGACGGTCGCCGATCAGCTCGGTGTGGACCTGCCGTGGATCGTGTACGCGGCGGGGATGCTCGCGATCACCGCCGTCCTCGCCCACTTCGACATCAACCTCACCGCCAAGGCGCTGGGCGTGATGCTGCTCGCCGAGATCGCCGTCCTCTTCGCCGTCGCCACCGCCGTCCTGATCTCCGGCGGCGGCCCCGACGGGATCCCCGTCGAGCCGATCAACCCCAAGAACGCCTTCACCGGCGCGTCCGCCGGGCTCGGCCTCTTCTTCGCCTTCTGGTCCTGGGTCGGCTTCGAGTCGACCGCGATGTACGGCGAGGAGTCCCGCGACCCCAAGCGCGTCATCCCCAGGGCGACCCTGGTCTCCGTCGTCGGCGTCGGCCTCTTCTACATCTACGTCTCCTGGATGACGATCGCCGGCAACGGGCTCTCCGGCTCCGTGAAACTGTCCTCCTCCGCCACGCCCCTCGACCTCTTCTTCGCCCCCACCCAGTCCTTCATCGGCGCCTGGGCCGTCGACGCCTTCCAATGGCTGCTGCTCACCGGCTCCTTCGCCTGCGGCATGGCCTTCCACCAGTGCGCCTCCCGCTACCTCTACGCCATCGGCCGAGAGGGATTCCTCCACCCGGCCCTCGGCCGGACGCACGCCAAGCACGGCTCCCCGTACATCGCGTCCTACGTCCAGAGCGCCATCGCCGTCGCCCTCGTCGGCGCGTTCTGGCTCACCGACCAGGACCCCTACATCCACCTCTACACACTGCTCGCGATCCTCGGCACGATGGCGATCCTCATCGTCCAGACGCTCTGCTCCTTCGCCGTCATCGGGTACTTCCGCAAGAACCACCCCGAGGACCGGCACTGGTTCAGGACGCTCACCGCGCCGCTGCTCGGCGGCATCGGGATGACCGCCGTGGTCGTGCTGCTGATCATGAACATGGAGACCGCGGCGGGGCTCGCCGCCGACTCGCTCTTCTTCGAGGCCATCCCGTGGATCGTCGGTGCGGTCTTCTTCGGCGGCCTCGCTCTCGGCTTCTACCTCAGGGCCAGGCAGCCCGAGCGCTACGAGATCATCGGCCGGATCGTGCTGGAGGACGCGACCGAGCGCACCGACGAGCCGACCGCCCCCGCCCCCACCGCCGTGTCCCAGAGCTGAACCCTCACCCGTCCAGGAGCGCCCCATGGCACGCACCAACCCGATGCACCTCCTGAACCGCCTCGCCGCCGAGCACGCCGACGCCCGACGGCTGAACCTTCCCGTCGACGAGTTGAGGGGGATGAGGTCCGAATCCGTCGGACGGCGCTCCCTCCTGAAGTACGCCGCCGCGGCCGGGATCGCCGTCTCCGCCGCCACCGCCGTCGCCCGGCCGGCGGTGGCACGGGCCGTGACGCCCGCCCGCGTCGCCGTCGTCGGCGCCGGCATCTCCGGCCTCACCGCCGCCCTCACCCTCCAGGACGCGGGCGTGCGCCCGACGCTCTACGAGGCGAACCCCACCCGCGTCGGCGGCCGTATGTGGAGCCAACGGAGCCACTGGGCGTACGGGCAGACCTCCGAGATCGGCGGCGAGCTGATCGACACGAGCCACAAGAAGATCCTGGAGCTCTGCCGCCGCTTCGACCTCCCCGTGGAGGACTTCCTCGGCGGCGGCCCCAACGGAGCCGAGGAAGTCCTCTGGTTCAACGGCGCCTACTACCCGCGTCACCAGGCCGACGAGGACTTCAAGGCGGTCTACCAGTCGCTGCGCCGCGACCTGTCCGAGGCGGGCGAGGTCAGGTGGAACCAGGCCACCCCGACCGGCACCGCACTCGACACCATGTCGATCCACGAATGGATCGAGTCGAGGGTCCCCGGCGGCCACTCCTCACCCCTCGGACGGTTCATCGACGTCGCCTACAACGTCGAGTACGGCGCCGACACCACCGAACAGTCCTCGCTCGCCCTCGTTCTGCTCATGGGCTACCAGACCAATCCGGGCCACTTCAACATCTGGGGCCTCTCCAACGAGCGGTACCACATCACCGGCGGGAACGACCGGCTCCCGAACGCCGTCGCGGGCGCCCTCGCTCCCGGAACCCTGCGTCCGGGCTGGTCCCTGAGTGCCGTGCGGGCCAACGCGGACGGCACCCAGACCCTGACCTTCACCGAGGCCGGCGCCACCCGCACCGTCACCGCCGACCACACCGTCCTGTGCCTGCCGCTGCCTGTCCTCAAGCAGCTCGATCTCACCGCCGCCGGCTTCGACCCGCTGATGAAGAACCTGCTGCGGGATGCCCGGATGGGGTACTGCACCAAGCTCAACATGCAGTTCGGCACCCGTCCGTGGCGCGGCACCGGCGCCTGGCCCGGCGTCTCGGCCGGTGATTGCTTCACCGACATCGAGGTCCAGCAGACCTGGGACACCACCAGGGTCCAGGGCGGCACGGGAGGCATCCTCATCCAGTACGGCGGCGGCAGCCTCGCCAGGGCCCTGACACCGGCCGCGCCCTTCTCCACCGAGTCCGACCCGTACGTACGAAGTCTCGTCGGCCGGTACCTGAGCGGCGTCGACGCCTTCTTCCCCGGCACCTCCCGGGCCTACACCGGCCGCGCACAGCTCTCCGCCTGGCACCGCGACCCGTACACGCTCGGCGCGTACTCCTGCTGGCCCGTCGGCTACCTGCACCGGTACGCCGGGTACGAGGGCACCGCTCAAGGCAACGTCCACATCGGCGGCGAGCACTGCAGCTACGACTTCCAGGGCTTCATGGAGGGCGGCGCCACCGAGGGCGAGCGGGCGGCGCGGGAGGTGATCGACGCGCTGCGATGAGGCTCAGCCGGCCGGTGTGATGTTGTGGTTGAAGCGGAAGACGTTGTCGGGGTCGTACGTGGCCTTGACCGCGGCGAGCCTGCGGTAGTTCTCGGCGCCGAAGCCCGAGACGACCCGCTGATCGCCCTCGGAGCCGATGAAGTTGAGGTACACGGCTCCGGTCGACCACGGTTCCGCGTCGGCCCGCACGTCCCGTACCCACTGCCTCGTCCGCTCGTCGTCGGCCGGGTCCTCCCAGGTCGCGAACGGGTGGACCGCCCAGGGCGCCGAACGCCACGGGATCGGATAGTCGGCCGGCCCCGCCGCGACCGCGCCGCCCATCATGAAGAGCACATGCTGCGTGGCCGTGGGCATGGGGATCTTCTGCGCGCGCTCGCAGAAGACGTCCACGGCCGCGTCGGGGAACTCGCTCAGATACTCCGCCGACCAGTAGTTCCGCAGCCCCGGCGGGTCGTCGATCATGCACTGGAGATCCGCGTACCCGATGTCCGTGACGACCTCGATCACGGGCTTCAGCGCGAACAGCGGTGCGCAGAGCTCGCGGACCTCGGCGACCGGACCGGCGTACGTGAACAGGGTGGCGCAGAGCAGCTCGCCGACGAGATGCTCGGGGACGAACGGCTCGGGGGGCGCGGGGAAGTAGATGACCCCGCCGCCCGCCTCGTCCGGGGCGGAGGCCGCCAGATCGCGGAAGGTGCGCATCACTTCGGGCGCCGTCTCGGGCATGAAGAACAGCATCGCGATGCTCATCTCCGGCAGCTCGTACAGCCGCAGGGTGAGCGAGGTCGCCACGCCGAAGTTCCCGCCGCCGCCGTGCAGCGCCCAGAACAGCTCCGGGTTCTCCCCCGCGTCCGTGTGCACATGCTTGCCCTCGGCGGTGATCAGCTCGGCGGCGAGGAGGTTGTCGCAGGCCAGCCCGAACTTCCGCTCCAGCCAACCCGATCCGCCGCCCAGCGTGAAGCCGCCGACCCCGGTCGTCGACACCCGCCCACCGGTGGTGGCCAGATGGAACGGCTGGGACGCGTGGTCCAGATGGCTCATGGTCGCGCCGCCCTCGACGCGTACCGTCATGTGCTCGGGGTCGGCGACGACCGCGTGCATCCGGCGCAGGTCGATCACGAGACCGTCGTCGACGACGGAGGTCCCGGCGACGCTGTGCCCGCCGCCGCGCACCGCGATCGGCAGCCCGGTCTCCCGGCCGAAGAGGACCGCGTTGGAAACGTCCTCCGCCGTCTCGCACTGGGCGATGACCGCCGGACGCCGGTCGATCATGCCGTTGTGGATGGTCCGGGCCGTGTCGTAGCCCGGATCACCGGGGACGTACACCTCACCGGCCAGATCCTCGCGGAGTCCGGTCAGGGCGCTGTCCGGGACGGTGTGCTGGGGAGCCATGGGGAAGCCCCCCTTTCCTCGGGGGGGACAGGACCCTCTCAGCGTATTCCGGGGCGCCCCTTCCCGCGCCTCAGCCGCCGTACGCGCCGCTCGCCGTCAGCCGCAGCGCCGTGTCGATCAGCGGAACATGGCTGAACGCCTGCGGGAAGTTGCCCACCTGCCGCTGCAGTCGCGGGTCCCACTCCTCCGCGAGGAGACCCAGGTCGTTGCGGAGCGCCAGCAGCCGTTCGAAGAGCTTGCGGGCCTCGTCCACGCGCCCGATCATCGCCAGGTCGTCGGCGAGCCAGAACGAGCAGGCGAGGAAGGCGCCCTCGTCGCCCTCCAGGCCGTCCACGCCGGCCTCCTCGCCGGCGGTCGGGTAGCGCAGCACGAAGCCGTCCTCCGTGGACAGCTCCCGCTGGATCGCCTCGATCGTGCCGATGACCCGCTTGTCGTCCGGCGGCAGGAAGCCCATCTGCGGAATCAGCAGCAGTGAGGCGTCCAGCTCCTTGGAGCCGTACGACTGCGTGAAGGTGTTCCGCTCCTTGTCGTAGCCCTTCTCGCAGACGTCCCGGTGGATGTCGTCGCGCAGCTCGCGCCAGCGCTCCAGCGGGCCGTCGGCGTCCCCGGACTCGATGAGCTTGATCGTGCGGTCGACCGCCACCCAGGCCATGACCTTGGAGTGCACGAAGTGCCGGCGCGGGCCGCGCACCTCCCAGATGCCCTCGTCGGGCTGGTTCCAGTGCGTCTCCAGGTAGCGGATGAGCTTCAGCTGGAGCAGTGAGGCGTAGTCGTTGCGGGACAGACCCGTCATATGTGCCAGGTGCAGGGCCTCGGTGACCTCGCCGTACACGTCCAGCTGGAGCTGGTTGGCGGCCCCGTTGCCCACCCGGACCGGGCCCGAGTTCTCGTACCCCGGCAGCCAGTCCAGCTCGGCCTCGCCGAGCTCGCGCTCACCGGCGATCCCGTACATGATCTGCAGGTTCTCCGGGTCGCCGGCGACCGCGCGGAGCAGCCAGTCCCGCCAGGCACGGGCCTCCTCGCGGTAGCCGGTGCGCAGCATCGAGGAGAGGGTGATCGCCGCGTCGCGCAGCCAGGTGTAGCGGTAGTCCCAGTTCCGGACGCCGCCGATCTCCTCCGGCAGCGAGGTGGTCGGCGCCGCGACGATGCCGCCCGTCGGCGCGTACGTCAGCGCCTTCAGCGTGATCAGCGAGCGTACGACGGCCTCCCGGTACGGGCCGTGGTACGTGCAGTGCTCGACCCACTCCCGCCAGAAGTCGACGGTCGCCTCCAGCGAACCCTCCGGGTCCGGCAGGGCGGGCGGCTCCTTGTGCGAGGGCTGCCAGCTGATCGTGAAGGTGACGCGGTCACCCGGGGTGACGGTGAAGTCCGAGTACGTCGTCAGGTCCTTGCCGTGCGTCTCGGCGTCCATGTCCAGCCACACCGAGTCGGGACCCGCGACGGCGACCGTGCGGTCCCCGACCTTGTGGACCCACGGCACCACCCGGCCGTAGCTGAACCGCATCCGCAGCGCCGAGCGCATCTGGACCCGGCCGGAGACGCCCTCCACGATCCGGATCAACTGCGGCGCGCCGTCGCGCGGGGGCATGAAATCGGTCACCCGGACCGTGCCGCGCGGGGTGTCCCACTCGGATTCCAGGATGAGCGAGTCGCCGCGGTAACGGCGGCGGTCGGCGGGAGCCGGGGCGGCGCCGTTCGGCACGGCCGGACCGACCCGCCAGAACCCGTGCTCCTCCGTACCGAGGAGCCCCGCGAAGACGGCATGGGAGTCGAAGCGGGGGAGGCACAGCCAGTCGACACTGCCGTCCCGGCAGACGAGGGCGGCGGTCTGCATGTCCCCGATGAGTGCGTAATCCTCGATGCGCCCGGCCACGTGCTCTCTCCAGTCGAACGGCCCGTCCGCCCCGCAGGGCGCTTGCTACAGATCAGCGGTCAACTGATGTTGACGATCGGCGGCGAGTGTCCGAGCAGGATACGACGCGGAGCAGCGCTTACTTGTAACGCCATTGCGCCGATCGGGTGAGCACGGCTTGACGCCGCGACCACCCCGGTGCGGCCGTGTGGCGGAGGCATGTCGCCGTCCGTGTGCACCCGACTGCCCCGTGTGGCCGGAAGCGGTCTCCCGTTGTCGCTGATACCCTGGTACCCCGTGGACCGGTGGGAAACGGCGACAGCCGAGCCCCCGCAACCGCAGCGACGGCACCCCCCGATTCTTCCGGAGGGCACGCCGGAACGCACCTCCAGAACGCGACCACGGGAGCCCCCTCTTGGCGATGCCGCCCAAAACCACGACGACCAAGCACATCTTCGTCACCGGGGGTGTCGCCTCCTCCCTCGGCAAGGGCCTGACCGCCTCCAGCCTGGGTGCGCTCCTCAAGGCGCGGGGCCTGCGGGTCACGATGCAGAAGCTCGACCCGTACCTGAACGTCGACCCCGGCACGATGAACCCGTTCCAGCACGGCGAGGTGTTCGTCACCAACGACGGCGCCGAGACCGACCTGGACATCGGCCACTACGAGCGCTTCCTCGACGTCGACCTCGACGGCTCGGCCAACGTCACCACCGGCCAGGTCTACTCGCAGGTCATCGCCAAGGAGCGGCGCGGCGAGTACCTCGGCGACACCGTCCAGGTCATCCCGCACATCACCAACGAGATCAAGTCCCGGATCCGCCGCATGGCGACCGACGACGTCGATGTCGTCATCACCGAGGTTGGCGGCACGGTCGGCGACATCGAGTCGCTGCCGTTCCTGGAGACCGTCCGCCAGGTCCGCCACGAGGTCGGCCGCGACAACGTCTTCGTCGTGCACATCTCGCTGCTGCCCTACATCGGCCCCTCCGGCGAGCTGAAGACCAAGCCGACCCAGCACTCCGTCGCCGCGCTGCGCAACATCGGTATCCAGCCGGACGCCATCGTGCTGCGCGCCGACCGCGAGGTCCCCACCGCCATCAAGCGCAAGATCTCGCTGATGTGCGACGTGGACGAGGCCGCCGTCGTCGCCGCCATCGACGCCAAGTCGATCTACGACATCCCCAAGGTGCTGCACACCGAGGGCCTGGATGCCTACGTCGTGCGCAAGCTCGACCTGCCGTTCCGTGACGTGGACTGGTCCACCTGGGACGACCTGCTGGACCGCGTCCACAACCCGGAGCACGAGGTCACCGTCGCGCTCGTCGGCAAGTACATCGACCTGCCCGACGCGTACCTCTCGATCACCGAGGCCATGCGCGCCGGCGGCTTCGCCAACAAGGCGCGGGTCAAGGTCAAGTGGGTCACCTCCGACGACTGCAAGACCCCGGCCGGTGCGGCGAAGCAGCTCGGTGACGTCGACGCGATCCTGATCCCCGGCGGCTTCGGCGACCGCGGTGTCAACGGCAAGATCGGCGCGATCCAGTACGCCCGCGAGAACAAGGTGCCGCTGCTCGGCATCTGCCTGGGTCTGCAGTGCATCGTGATCGAGGCCGCCCGGAACCTGGCCGACATCCCCGAGGCCAACTCCACCGAGTTCGACGCCGCCACCGCGCACCCCGTCGTCTCCACGATGGAGGAGCAGCTCGCGTACGTCGAGGGCGCCGGCGACCTGGGCGGAACGATGCGCCTGGGCCTCTACCCGGCGAAGCTCGCCGAGGGTTCGATCGTCCGCGAGGTCTACGCCGACCAGCCGTACGTCGAGGAGCGCCACCGCCACCGCTACGAGGTGAACAACGCCTACCGCGCGGAGCTGGAGAAGAAGGCGGGCCTCGTCTTCTCGGGCACCTCCCCGGACAACAAGCTCGTCGAGTACGTCGAGTACCCGCGCGAGGTGCACCCGTACCTGGTCGCGACCCAGGCCCACCCGGAGCTGCGCTCGCGTCCGACGCGTCCGCACCCGCTCTTCGCCGGCCTGGTCAAGGCCGCCGTGGAGCGCAAGACGGGCAAGTAGTACAAGGCGTTAACGTTGCCGGGGTACGGGTCCTGCCGGGATCCGTACCCCGGCTTTCGTGTGTGGCTCGTGTGTGGGAGGACGCAGATGGAGTTGCAGGACACCCCGGAGGAGTGGCGGGTCGTCGCGACGACGACCCCGTTCCAGGGAAAGAAGACGAGTGTCCGTACGGACGACGTGGTCATGCCCGACGGCACGGTCGCGCGCCGCGACTACCAGGTCCACCCCGGCTCGGTGGCGGTCCTCGCCCTCGACGACCAGGACCGGGTGCTGCTGCTCAAGCAGTACCGGCACCCCGTACGCCAGAAGCTGTGGGAGATCCCGGCCGGGCTCCTCGACGTGCCGGGGGAGAACCCGCTGCATGCCGCGCAGCGGGAGTTGTACGAGGAGGCGCACGTCAAGGCCGAGGAATGGCGGGTCCTGGCCGACGTCTACACCACGCCCGGGGGCTGCGACGAGGCGGTACGCATCTTCCTGGCGCGGCACCTGTCCGAGGCGGAGGGCGAACGCTTCGAGGTCTCGGAGGAGGAGGCCGACATGGAGCTGGCCCGGGTCCCGCTGGCGGACCTCGCACGAGGCGTACTGGCGGGGGAGCTGCACAACAACTGCCTGGTGGTCGGTGTCCTTGCGCTGACCGCGGCCCGCGCGGCCGAGGGCCTCGACGCGCTGCGCCCGGCGGACGCGCCGTGGCCGGCGCGGCCGTTCGAGGCGTAGCCCTCGGGCGGGCGGCGGGACGGTGGCGGCTCGTGTCGGACGGTGGCCCACCATCGGGCAGCCGAGCCGCCTGCCCGATGACCCGCCGGTCTGAACATCTGCTGATCCGATCGGGGGATCTCTCCGCCCTGCTCCGCCGGGACCGGCACGTGCCCTGAACTACGCTCGGGATCGCCCGTGCGGAGACCCCCCGCGGGCTCGGCTCGTGCGCAGGTGGACGGGAGCGTGGCCCGTGACGGATCAGGCGGTGGCAGCGGGCGGGGTACGGAACTTCTTCGGGCGGCAGCGGGAGTTGAAAGCCTTGCGCGCCGACATCGAACGGACCGGACTCGACACCCTCGCCGGCCGCAAGGCCCCCCGCGCACGCGTCCTCCTGATCGCGGGCCGCCCCGGCTCCGGGCGGACCGCGCTCGCCGAGGAACTCGTCGCCGGGCTCGCGGCGGCCTACCCCGACGGGGTGCTCCGCGCCCGGCTGACCGAGCCCGGCGGCGACCCGGTCCCCACCGGGCGCGTCGCGCAGGGGCTGCTCCAGGACCTGGGCATCGACGAACCGCCCGGCGCCGCCGAGGACGAGCTGACCGAGCTGGTCCGCGAGGCCCTCGCCGAACGCCGTACCGTCCTCGTCCTCGACGACGCGGTCGACGCCGAGCAGGTCGATCCGCTGATCCCGGACAACCCCGACGCCCTCGTCGTCGCCGTGGCGCGGGGACCGCTGACCGGGATCCCCGATGTCCGCCCGTGCACCCTCGGCGGCCTCGACCCCAAGTCCGCGATCGAGATGCTCACCACCTACACCGGGTCCGTCCGGGTGACGGTCGACCCGCAGGCCGCCGAGACCCTCGCCGAGGAGTGCGGCGGCCAGCCCGCCGCCGTCGTCCTCGCCGGAGGCTGGCTCGCCGCCCGCCCCAAGGCCTCGGTCGCCGACCTGGCCAAACGGCTGCGCGCCCTCTCCGGCGACCCGCTCGCCCGCGCGTTCCTGCTGGTCCACGACGCGCTGGCCCAGCCGGCCGCCCGGATACTGCGATACCTCTCCCTCGCACCCCTCGGCCGCGCCGACGCCCACACCGCCTCCGCCCTGGCCGGATGCTCGATCTCGGCCGCCGCGAGCGCGCTGACCGGCTTCGTCGGGCTGGGGCTCGTCACCGACTGCGGGGACGGTCAGTACGAGGTTCCGGGGCACCTCGTCCCCCTCCTGCGTACACAGATGGAGGAGCGCGACCGGCCCGCCGAGGTGCAGCTCGCCCGGGCCCGGATGCTGGAGCGGACCGTACGGCTCCTCCAGTCCTGCCGGGCGGTCACCGAGCCCGAGGACTCCTCCGCCCGCAAGAAGCTCGCAGGGCTGCCCCGCGCCCTGCGGTTCCCGACCGCGCCGGCCGCCGCCGAATGGCTGACCGGCCGCCGGCCGGTACTCCTGGCCTCCGCCCGCCTCGCCGTCGCCGACGGTGAGCTCGACACCCTGGCCCGCCGGCTCGTCGCCGCCCTGGTCAGGGCCGAGACGGCGCACCGGGGCGCCGAGGCGGCCGCGCCCGTGCTGTACGGCCTGCACCGGCTCGTCCTGGACGTGGCCGAGCGGCGCGGACTGCACCGGGAGCGGGCCGCCGCACTGCTGAACCTCGCCGATCTGGACGCCAGGACCGGCCGCACCCGGGACGCCCTGGAGCGCTATCGGGCCGCTCTGGATGCCGGAAGGGCCGCGAACGATCCGTACGCGATCGGCCGGGCGATGGAATCCGTAGGCGGTTCCTACCAGGCGCTGGGGGACTGGCAGCGGGCCGGAGACTGGTACGGCCGCGCGCTCGCCCAGCGCCTCGCCCGCGACGAGCGGGCCGACCAGGCCCGGCTGTACGGACGGCTCGGCGCGGTGCAGACCTACGCGGGCCGCTACGGCGAGGCCCTGCGCAACTGGCGCGCCGCCGCGGCGGGGTACCGGCGGCTCGCCGATCTGCCCGGCTACGCGCGGGCGTTGAGCGAGGCCGCCCGCGTCCAGGAGTACGCCGGCCGACCCGAGGACTCGCTGCGGACCTGCGAGGAGGCGATCGACTGGGCCCGGCGTGCCCAGGACGTACGGCTCCAGGCCGCGCTGCAGCTCAGGCTGGCGGACACGCTCGACCGGCTCGGTGACCCCGCCGCGGCCAGGCTGCACCGGTCGGCGGCCGGGCGCCTGCTGGGGACGGACGAGGGAACGGGCGATGGAACAGGACCTTCCGCCTACGAAATCCGCAGTGCTTCGAATGAAGATTAATGCTTTGCAAGGCTAGACACGGGGAACTCCTTCATTAGACTGGGTGCGCCGCGATCGACCGCGGTCTGTCCCGGTGCGCGGTAGTGCATCCGGGTATGTATCGCAGTGCACCCCCGTTTCCCCCTGATTCAAGGACCGTGATCGACGATGAAGGTCGGCATCCCCCGCGAGGTCAAGAACAACGAGTTCCGCGTGGCCATCACCCCCGCCGGTGTCCACGAGCTCGTCCGCAACGGCCACCAGGTCTTCGTCGAGCAGAACGCCGGTGTGGGCTCCTCGATCACGGACGAGGAGTACGTCTCCGCCGGCGCGCAGATCCTGCCGACCGCCGACGAGGTCTGGGCCACGGCCGACCTGCTGCTGAAGGTCAAGGAGCCCATCGCCGAGGAGTACCACCGCCTCCGCAAGGACCAGACCCTCTTCACCTACCTGCACCTCGCAGCCTCCAAGGAGTGCACGGACGCCCTCCTGGAGTCCGGCACCACCGCCATCGCGTACGAGACCGTCGAGACCGCCAACCGCGCGCTCCCGCTGCTCGCCCCGATGTCCGAGGTCGCGGGCCGCCTGGCTCCGCAGGTCGGCGCCTACCACCTGATGCGCTCGGTCGGCGGCCGCGGCGTGCTCCCGGGCGGCGTCCCCGGCACCCACGCCGGCGAGTGCGTCGTCATCGGCGGCGGCGTCTCCGGCTGGAACGCCACGCAGATCGCCGTCGGCATGGGCTTCCACGTGACCCTGCTCGACCGTGACATCAACAAGCTCCGCGAGGCCGACAAGATCTTCGGCACCAAGGTGAAGACGATCGTCTCCAACGCCTTCGAGCTGGAGAAGGCCGTCATCGAGGCCGACCTCGTCATCGGCGCCGTTCTCATCCCGGGCGCCAAGGCCCCGAAGCTGGTCACCAACGAGCTCGTCGCCAAGATGAAGCCCGGAAGTGTCCTTGTCGACATTGCGATCGACCAGGGCGGCTGCTTCGAGGACTCGCACCCGACCACCCACGCCGAGCCGACCTTCCAGGTCCACAACTCGGTCTTCTACTGCGTCGCCAACATGCCGGGCGCGGTGCCGAACACCTCCACGTACGCCCTGACCAACGCCACGCTGCCCTACATCGTGTCGCTGGCGAACAACGGCTGGGTCGAGGCGCTGCGCCGCGACGCCGCGCTCGCCCTGGGCCTCAACACCCATGACGGCAAGGTCGTTTACAGGGAGGTCGCCGAGGCGCACGGCCTCGACCACGTCGAGCTGGCCAGCCTCCTGGGCTGAGCTCCTTAGACGTCGCGTCAACCCGCGCCGTCAACCTCACACATCCGGCCGGACCTTGTGCAGCAAGGTCCGGCCGGATGTGCTTCCGGCCACTTCGGGGGCCTTGTTCAACTCGCCTCGAACGTAACCCTTTAACCGTTTCGCACACCCCTGAAACGTGCGGATGGATCGCTGCGCACCCTTGACAGAGGGGTGTTCGGTTGCCGACACATCGGGCCGGGTCCGGCGGATTGTGTTGCTGCGGAGCGGTGACACGCCATAGAGTCGCCAACCGTCGGCATGGTGCCACGCTGACCTATCGATAAATGTTCCTGGTCACATCCAAGGAGGTAAGACGACTTGTGAATGAGTCGACATTTACTCCCGGGGGCGGACTGCCAGGAATCCCTGTCGGCTCCGTCGCTGTCCGCACCTTCGCGACCGACGCGACGCATCAGCCCGTGACGACAGCCCACACGATGAAGATGATGGACGGCCTACACGTGAACGCCACGGCCGGCAACGAGAGTGGCCGAGAGTCCACCCACTTCGCCGCCTACGACGAGGTGCCCGAGGGGCACTTCTACGACCCTGACGCCGAATACGAGCCCGACCCGGAGTACGCGGCCACCCTCGCACCCGACGCTGCCCGTCAGCGCCGCGAGCGGATCGGCCCGACCGGACGGCCCCTGCCGTACTTCCCGATCCCGGGTCCGCTGACCGATCACGGACCCGCGAAGATCATCGCGATGTGCAACCAGAAGGGCGGCGTCGGCAAGACCACGTCGACCATCAACCTGGGTGCAGCGCTCGCGGAGTACGGACGGCGGGTGCTGCTCGTCGACTTCGACCCGCAGGGAGCCCTGTCGGTCGGACTCGGTGTGAACCCGATGGAGCTCGACCTCACCGTCTACAACCTGCTCATGGAGCGGGGCATGTCGGCGGACGAGGTGCTGCTCAAGACCGCGGTGCCCAACATGGACCTGCTGCCGAGCAACATCGACCTCTCGGCCGCCGAGGTGCAGTTGGTCAGCGAGGTGGCGCGCGAGTCGACGCTGCAGCGCGCCCTGAAGCCGCTGATGAACGACTACGACTACATCGTGATCGACTGTCAGCCCTCGCTCGGCCTGCTGACCGTGAACGCCCTGACGGCGGCTCACAAGGTCATCGTGCCGCTGGAATGCGAGTTCTTCGCGCTGCGCGGTGTGGCCCTGCTGACCGAGACGATCGAGAAGGTCCAGGAGCGGCTCAACCCGGAGCTGGAGCTCGACGGCATCCTCGCCACGATGTACGACTCCCGTACGGTGCACAGCCGCGAGGTGCTGGCGCGCGTGGTCGAGGCCTTCGACGACCACGTCTACCACACCGTCATCGGCCGTACCGTGCGCTTCCCGGAGACCACGGTCGCCGGTGAGCCGATCACGACGTACGCGTCGAACTCGGTGGGTGCCGCCGCCTATCGTCAGCTCGCCAGGGAGGTGCTCGCCCGGTGTCACGCCGAGTGAGTCTGCCCGGCGCCGACGAACTGTTCCGTACGACCGGGGGGATGGCGCTGCAGTCCTCCTCGCCCCGTGGCCGGGTACCGGCTCCGGCGGGCGAGAGCGACACGGAGGCGGCGGAGGGATCCGGCTCGGCGCCGGCGTCCGCTGCTCCTTCCGGCTCCGCCTCGGGCTCCGCTCCCGCCGAGCACTCGGCGGCGGAGCCCGCGGAGCAGGGGGAGCCCCGGGCCCGCACGGCGGAGCCCGCGCCACAGCGCCGCCGCGGCCGGTCGCCGAACCGGCGGCCGAGCGGGCGTGAGCGGCACGACGAGAAGATCACGGTCTATGTCTCCGCCGAGGAGCTGATGGACCTGGAGCACGCGCGTCTGGTGCTCCGTGGCGAGCACGGGCTCGCCGTGGACCGGGGCCGGATCGTCCGCGAGGCGGTCGCGGTGGTCCTGGCGGACCTGGAGTCCCGCGGCGACGCGAGCATCCTCGTGCGCCGCCTGCGCGGCCGCTGACGATAGCCTGCGGGCTGCCGCGCCCCCGCTCCTCCCTGGACCCCGATGCCCCCGCCCCCCGACGAAACGTCCCGCCCAGCCCGCCGCCGCGCCCTGGGACGCGGCCCGGGGGCCCCTCGAACGGCCCCCGCGGAGCCCCGGCCGGCCCCCGAGACCGCCCAGGCCCCCTCCCCGGCCCCGGAACCCCACCCGACCCCTGCGGCGGCCTCCACACCGCCCGGGGCCGAATCCCCGCCGGCGCCCGTCCGGCGGGCCGCATCGCCGGACGCGGAGCCCGGTCCGGGCCCTGCGGCGGCCTCCACGGCCCCTGGGGCCGAATGTCCGCCGGTGCCCGCCCGGCGGTCGGCGTCCGCGGACCTTCCGGGCACGGAGCCCGGTCCGGGGCCCGCTGAGGCCCACCCTGGAGCAGGCACCGCCCGGCAGCCCGCGCCCGGCACCGCCGACGGGGCGTTCGCGCCCCCGGCCGACGGGAAGCACCCGGGCTTGAGCCGGCAGGCCCCTGCCGGGCCTGCTGGAGCCCGGCGGAGCGCGGCGGTCTCCGACGACGAAGTGGACATCGCGAGTGGCCTCGGGGTCGATGCCCCGGCCGGCGATGGCGATCCCGTCGTCGATCCCGCCGAGGCGCGCCACGGCGACGGCGCGGCGGCCCCGGCGCCCGCCGCCCCGCCCGTGCGGGACGGGGGTGACGACGGGCGGTTCACCGTGCGGTTGGCGAACTTCGAGGGGCCCTTCGATCTGCTGCTTCAGCTGATCTCCAAGCACAAACTCGACGTCACCGAGGTCGCCCTCTCCAAGGTCACCGACGAGTTCATGGCGCACATCCGCGCCATGGGGCCCGACTGGGATCTCGATCAGACGACCGAGTTCCTCGTCGTCGCCGCCACGCTGCTCGATCTGAAGGCCGCCCGGCTGCTGCCCGCCGCCGAGGTCGAGGACGAGGCCGATCTCGCGCTCCTGGAGGCGCGGGACCTGCTCTTCGCGCGGCTCCTGCAGTACCGCGCGTACAAACAGATCGCCACGATCTTCGAGGACCGCTGGGAGACCGAGGGCCGGCGCTACCCCCGGACCGTCGGTCTGGAGGCCCACCACGCCGAGCTGCTCCCCGAGGTCGTCATCTCCATCGGCGCCGAGGGCTTCGCCAAGCTCGCCGTGAAGGCCATGCAGCCCAGGGCCAAGCCGCAGGTGTACGTCGACCACATCCACGCCCCCCTCGTCAGCGTCCGCGAGCAGGCCGGCATCGTCGTGGCCCTGCTGCGCGAGCGCGGGAGCGTCAGCTTCCGGGAGCTCGCCGACGGCGCCGACGACACCCTCACCGTCGTCGCCCGCTTCCTCGCCCTCCTGGAGCTCTACCGGGAGAAGGCCGTCGCCCTCGACCAGGAGGACGCCCTCGGCGAGCTCACCGTCTCCTGGACGGGCGGGGACCAGGAGACCCATGTCACCGACGAGTTCGATCACGTAGTGGAGGAGAAGGCATGAGCGACCTCAAGCCCGCCCTCGAAGCCGTCCTCATGGTCGTCGACGAGCCGGCCACCGAGGCCCACCTCGCCAAGGTCCTGGAGCGGAGCCCGCGCGAGGTCGGCGACGCCCTGCGCGAGCTGGCCGACGAGTACACCGCCCAGGGGCGCGGCTTCGAGCTGCGCCTCGTCGCCGGCGGCTGGCGTTTCTACACCCGCGCGGAGTTCGCTCCGGCCGTCGAGGCATTCGTCCTCGACGGGCAGCAGGCCCGTCTCACCCAGGCGGCCCTGGAGACCCTCGCCGTCGTTGCGTACCGCCAGCCGGTCAGCCGATCCCGGGTCTCCGCGGTCCGCGGAGTGAACTGCGACGGCGTCATGCGCACCCTCCTCCAGCGCGGTCTCGTGGAGGAGGCGGGCGCGGAACCCGAAACAGGTGCGATCCTGTACAGGACGACGAACTACTTCCTGGAGCGAATGGGCCTGCGCGGCCTGGACGAGCTCCCGGAGCTCGCGCCCTTCCTCCCCGAGGCGGACGCGATCGAGGCGGAGACGCTGGAAGGGGTCCCGTCGTTCGATCCGGATGCACCGGATCGTGAGGACGACGACGACAAGACGGAAGTTTGATGCGAAGCAGCAGCGGCAGGAACAGCGGAAACAACGGCGGGAGCCGTGGTGGCCAGAGCGGCGGCCGTGGCGGCAGCAGTGGCGGCGGCGGCCGTGGCGGCAGCGGCGGCGGCCGTGGCGGCAGCGGTGGAGGTGGCGGTTACCGGGGCTCCGGTGGCGGCGGCGGTGGCCGCGACGACCAGAAGCGCGGCGGCAACCCGCGCAAGCCTCGCCCCGAGGAGCGCTCCTACGACGTGAGCGGCCCGTCCGAGGGCCCCAAGAAGGGTCGCGGCGCCGCGGCCCGCGGAGGCGCCAAGGGCGGCCCCAAGGTCCCCCAGGGCGGCACCCCGCCCCGTCGTGGCCCGCACGGGCAGCGGCAGGCCCCGGCCCGCTCGCGCGAGCTCGACGCCAAGATCGAGCAGCGCAACCGGGAGCGGTACGAGAACCGGCCGGAGATCAAGACCCCGAAGACCTTCCCCGGCGCCGAGCAGGAGGGCGAGCGGCTGCAGAAGGTCCTCGCCCGGGCCGGCATGGGCTCGCGTCGCGCCTGCGAGGAGCTCATCGAGCAGGCCCGCGTCGAGGTCAACGGCGAGATCGTCCTGGAGCAGGGCAAGCGCGTCGACCCGGAGAAGGACGAGATCAAGGTGGACGGCCTGACCGTCGCCACCCAGTCGTACCTCTTCTTCGCGCTGAACAAGCCCGCCGGCGTCGTCTCCACCATGGAGGACCCCGACGGCCGCCAGTGCCTCGGCGACTACGTCAACAACCGTGAGACCCGGCTCTTCCACGTCGGCCGGCTCGACACGGAGACCGAGGGCATCATCCTCCTCACCAACCACGGTGAGCTGGCCCACCGCCTCACGCACCCGAAGTACGGCGTGAAGAAGACCTACCTGGCCGCCATCACCGGTCCGCTTCCCCGCGAGGTCGGCAAGGTGCTCAAGGAGGGCATCCAGCTGGAGGACGGCTACGCCCGCGCCGACCACTTCCGTGTCGTCGAGCAGATCGGCAAGAACTACCTGGTCGAGGTCACGCTGCACGAGGGCCGCAAGCACATCGTGCGCCGGATGCTCGCCGAGGCGGGCTTCCCGGTCGAGAAGCTCGTGCGCACCGCCTTCGGCCCGATCGGGCTCGGCGACCAGAAGTCCGGCTGGCTGCGCCGGCTGACCAACACCGAGGTCGGCATGCTGATGAAGGAAGTCGGCATGTAGTCCCGCTCCACCGCTCCACGAAGAAGCCCGTGACCGCCCGACGGCGGTCACGGGCTTCTTCGCGTGCGCGTCGTACGTGCGCGGCGAATCTGAGCGTTCGATCATGCGGGTTCGTACTTGTGGTCGACGTCCGCCGCACTTTATAGTCATCATGACTCTTAAGGAGGTGGGCGTGAACCTCGCGAACCTGCTCGAACCCCTGCAGCAACCGCTCTTCACCGTCCTGGACACCCCGGTCAGCTGGACCGAAGTGCTCGGTTTCGGCAGCGGTGCGCTCTGCGTCTGGCTCGTCGCCCGCCAGCACATCGCCAATTGGCCCATCGGCATCGCCAACAACCTTTTCTTCATCCTGCTCTTCTCGCAGGCGGGGCTGTACGCCGACGCCGGCCTCCAGATCGTCTTCATCACCCTCGCCGTGTACGGCTGGTGGACCTGGACCCACGGGGGTGGACCAGGCTCCGACGCCCTCCCGGTGCGCCGCACCTCGCGCACCGAGTGGACATGGCTGCTCACGGCGGGGGTGGTGGGGACCGTGGCGCTCACCCTGCTGCTCGACCGCGCCACCGACTCGACCGTCCCCTTCTGGGACGCCCTGACGACCGCGCTCTCCCTGATGGCGACCTACGGCCAGTGCCGAAAGCGCCTGGAGTCCTGGTGGCTCTGGATCGCCGCGGACATCGTTTACGTGCCCCTGTACGCGTACAAGGAGCTCTACCTGACCTCCCTGCTGTACGTCGGCTTCATGACCCTCTGCGTCCTCGGCCTGCGCAGCTGGAGCCGTGACCTCACGCAGCGGCGCGCGCTTCCCGCGGAGGTGGCGGCATGAAGCGTTACGGACACGGCCTGGTCCTCGGCAAGTTCTATCCGCCGCACGCCGGGCACCACCATCTCGTCCGCACCGCCCGCGACCGCTGCGAGCGCCTCACCGTGCTCGTCTGCGCCTCCTCCGTCGAATCCGTACCGCTCGCCGAACGGGTCGCCTGGATGCGGGAGATCCACCCCGACGCCCTTGTCGTCGGCGCCGTCGACGACATCCCCGTCGACCTCCACGACCCCGATGTGTGGGCCGCCCACATGGCCGTCTTCCGGGCCGCGGTGCCCGAACGCGTCGACGCCGTCTTCACCTCGGAGCCGTACGGCGAGGAGCTCGGCCGCCGCTTCGGCGCCGAATCCGTGTGCGTCGACCCGGACCGTACGCTCTTCCCCGTCTCCGGCACCGCCGTCCGCAAGGACCCCGTCGGATGCTGGGACTATCTGGAACCGCCGGTACGGGCCGCGCTCACCCGGCGCGTCGTCGTCCTCGGCGCCGAGTCCACCGGCACCACCACCATGGCCCGCGCCCTGGCCGAGCACTACCGGAACCGCGGCAGCGTCTGGGCCCGCACCCGCTACGTACCGGAGTACGGGCGCGAGTTCAGCGAACTCAAGCTCGCCGAACTGCGCGCCGCGCGCCCCGACGCCGGCTGGGAGGACGTCACCTTCCACACCGAGGACTTCCCGCTGATCGCGCTGCGCCAGGCCGAACTGGAGGAGGAGGCCGCGCGCGCCGGATCGCCCGTGCTCTTCTGCGACACCGACGCCTTCGCCACCACCATCTGGCACGAGCGGTACATGGGCACCACCAGCCCCGCCGTCGGCGAGATCGCCGCCCACGGCCGACAGCACCTCTGGCTGCTCACCGACCACCGGGGCGTCGACTTCGAGGACGACGGACTGCGCGACGGGGAGCACCTGCGGCCCTGGATGACCGCCCGCTTCCTCACCCAGCTCGCCCACACGGGCCGCAGGACCGCCGTCCTCAGCGGACCGCACGAGGAGCGGCTCGCGGCGGCCGTCGCCGCCGTGGACGCGCTGCTCACCGAGGGCTGGGACCTCGCCGATCCCATGCCGGAGCGCCGATGAACGCTCACCAGGCCCCCGAGGGCTACGACCGGTACTCCTTCGAGCCCTTCGCCGTCACGGCCGACCTCGCCGTCTTCACCCTCCGCGAGGACCGCCTGCACGTCCTGCTCGTCGAGCGGGGCCACGAGCCGTACGCCGGATCATGGGCGCTGCCCGGCGGATTCGTACTGCCCCGGGAGTCCGCCGAGGTCGCGGCCCGCCGCGAACTGGCCGAGGAGACCGGCCTGTCCGTGGACACCGTCTCCGGACTCCACCTCGAACAGCTGCGGACGTACAGCGAACCGGACCGCGACCCCAGGATGCGGGTCGTCTCGGTCGCCTTCGCCGCACTCGTCCCCGACGCCCCCGAGCCGCTCGGCGGAGGCGACGCGGCGCGGGCGCAGTGGATGCCGTACGGGACACAGACGACGTACGGGCCACTCGCCTTCGACCACGACCGGATCCTCGCCGACGCCCACGAACGGGTCGGCGCCAAGCTCGAGTACACCTGTCTCGCCACCGCCTTCTGCCCGCCCGAGTTCACCCTCGGCGAGCTGCGTCAGGTGTACGAGACGGTCTGGGGCGTCGAACTCGACCGCCCCAACTTCAGGCGCAAGGTCCTCGCCACGCCCGGCTTCGTCCAGGCCGTCGAAGGACCGCCGCGCCTCACCGGCGGACGGGGGAAACCGGCCGCTCTCTACCGTGCGGGCGAGGCCACGGCCCTGCACCCGCCGCTGCTGCGACCGGAAGGACGATCCACCCCATGACCACCAAGCAGGCCGCCACCGGCTCCCTGATCGGACTGGCGCTCGGAGACGCGCTCGGCTTCCCGACCGAGTTCAACGATGTGCCGTCGATCCTGGCGAAGTTCGGCCCGTGGCGGGAGATGGAACTGCCCGGCGAGAAGCAGGGCAAGGCGTACGTCACCGACGACACGCAGATGACCCTCGCCTTCGCCCGCGGCATCCGCACGGCAATGGACCGGGGCGTTCTCGCCCCGCTGCGGCTGGCCCGGCCGGTCCGCGAGGAGTTCGTCGACTGGTACCACTCCCCGGAGAACAACCGCGCCCCGGGACGGACCTGCATGGTCGCCTGCCGGCTGCTCGACAGCGACCGGCCCTGGCAGGACGCCAGCCAGATCCCCTCCAAGGGCTGCGGCGCGAACATGCGGGTCGCGCCCATCGGCCTCGTACCCGGTCTCAGCGACGAGCAGCGATCCGGCGCCGCCCAGCTGCAGTCGGCGCTCACCCACGGCCACCCGACCGCGCTGGCCGCCTCCGACCTGACGGCCCGCGCCGTGTACCTGCTGGCCCAGGGTGTCGAGCCGACGGGTCTGGTGGGCCACCTGCGCTCGTACGCCTACGAGAACCGCTCCGTCTACCGCGAGACCTGGCTCGGCGACCTGTGGACCCGCTCCCAGGACCCCTCGGCCCGGCACTTCATCGAGCGCGGCTGGGACGAGTGCCTGGCGGTCCTGGAGAAGCTGGACGCCGTCCAGCGCACGGCGGACCCCGAGCTCGACCCCTGCACGTACACGGGCGACGGCTGGATCGCCGAAGAGGCCCTGGCCACCGGCCTCCTCTGCTTCCTGCTCTTCCCGGAGGCCCCCCTCACGGCCCTCCGCCGCGCCGCCTGCACCCGCGGCGACTCGGACTCGATCGCCTGCCTCGCGGGCGCGTTCGCGGGCGCCCACCTGGGTGCCGGCGCATGGCCGAAGGAGTGGGAGGAGCGGATCGAGTACCACAGCGAACTGGTGGCGCTGGGCGCCCTCTGGGACGCCTGACAGCACCCTGGGAAGCCGTACGGACCCGGCTAGAGCGCGCTCGGTGCTGAGGCGCGACGGGCGCGGATCAGGAAGTCCTGGACGCGCGCGTGGTCCGGAGTCGCCGGGAGAGGGCTCGTGGTGGAGGCCTTGTCGGCCTCCTCCGTGAGGAGGGCCATCCAGGACTCGACCTCGGGCCAGGGAACCTCTCCGCGCTTCACCGCGAGGAGGCGTTCGCGCTCGTCGCCGACGTGGATCGTCAACTCGCCGGTCCGCAGCAGATCGCGGCAGCTCATCAGCAGCCGCAGCAGATGCATGGCGTGCTTCCAGCGCGGCTCCCCGTGCTGGCGGACGTCCGCGTCGAGCTTCCTGCGCTGACCGCCCGCGTAGCGGACGAACGTCTGGTGCGCCTGCCGGGAGAGGAACGCCTCGCGCAGCGCGACGAGTTCGCGGCCGGTGTCGTCGATGTGCTCGACCACGGGGGAGTGCAGGCACTCCAGCACGTTGGGGTTGGCGCGCAGGGCCAGCTCGCAGAAGCGTTCCAGCTCCCAGCTGAACTGCTCCTCGCCCGGCCCCTCGACATGCGCCGGCGGCTTGTCGAAGCGCCAGAAGAGCGGGGTGGGGGCGAGGAAGACGCCCCGGCGGTCGGTGTCGCTCTCCTCGGTGTCCAGACCGAAAGCGCGCGACCCCATGACGCAGGAGTAGATCGTGTGGTCGCGCACCAGGTCCGTCGGAGTCATGCGCGACAGGTTACGCGAGGCTGATCGAGTCCCCCGACACGGTGATCTCCTCGGCAGGGAGCGGGCGCGCGGCCGGGCCGTTGACCACCGAGCCGTCCGTGATGCGGAACTTGGAGCCGTGGCAGGCGCAGTCGATCGTGCCGTTCTCGACCTTGGCGACGATGCAGCCCTGGTGGGTGCAGATCGCCGAGAACGCCTTGAAGTCTCCGGCCGTGGGCTGGGTGACGACGACCTTCTCCTCCTTGAAGATCGTGCCCCCGGCGACCGGAATGTCGGTGGTCTTGGTGAGGGCCTCCCCGGCGGGCGCGGAGGAGGCCGGCTCGGTCGTGGGCGACGAGGTCGCGGGCTCCGACGTCGTGGGCGCCGTGGTGTCCGGGGGCGTCGGCGAGGCGGTCGCGTCGCCGTCTCCGTCCGAGCCGCAGCCGGTGGCCAGTGCGGCGGCGGAACCCGCACCGGCCAGCAGCACGGTACGGCGGGGCGTGGCTTCTGGATTCATGGCGTACAGCTTGGTGGCGCACCCCTCCGGCGGCCCGCAAACACGCCTAGACCCAGGGCGTCAGCTCCCTCGCACGGCCGTCCGTGTCCCGGCGCACCTCCAGGACGGCCGTGACGGCCGCCCGCTCGATCGGCCCGTACACATGCGGGAACAGCACGTCCTCCGACCCCTCCCAGCGGATCTCCGCGCTCAGCCGGGACTCGTCCAGGACGAGGACGAGCAACGGGCCGTGCACACCCCGGTAGTGCGCGTCGGCGACGGTCAGCGCGGCCGTCTCGTCCGGCGAGCAGTGGACGAACCCTTCCGAGGCCAGCGACGGCGGCGCGTAGGGGAGTTCGGGATCGGCGGACCATTCGTCCAGCGGTACGACGTGCAGCAACATGCCGACAGTTGTATCGCGGCCGCCGCGCACCCCGAATACCCCGAGTGGCGGCATGGTCCGGTCTGCGTGACATTGGCCGTGTTCCGGACCGGACGAAAGGCAGAGCGATGGCGGGTAACGATCTCGGCAGTCTCCTCGGCGGCCTCCTCGGAGGAGGCGGCACCGGGCAGAGCGCCGGCGGCGGCAACATCCTCGGCTCCCTGCTCGGCGCCCTGATGGCCGGCAAGGGCGGCACCGACGGCGGCAACCCTCCCCCAGCCTCCGGCCGGGGGGACCCCCATCTCGCTTCGCTCGGCGGCCTGATGGACATGCTGACCAGGTCGGGCCTCGTCGACCAGGCCCAGTCCTGGGTCGGCACCGGCCAGAACCAGCCGGTCAGCGGTCCGGAGATCGCCCAGGCCCTGCCGGACGAAACCCTGCAGAAGGTCGCGCAGGACGCCGGTGTCAGCCCGCAGGAGGCCGCCGACGAGATCGCCAAGTCGCTGCCGCAGGTCGTGGACAAGCTGACTCCGAGCGGTTCGCTGCCGCACAGCGGTGAGTCGCTGGAGGACCTCATCCGACAGCAGAGGTTCTGACACCGGCCCGGCGCACCGGCGACCCCGCGTCTCGGAGGGCGGTCGCCGGTGACGGTGTCTCCGCCCGGCTGACTAGGCTGATCGGAGCACTCTCGCAAGGTTTCGCACGTCGGGTAAGGAGCACCAGGTGGCGGTACGAGCGGTCCGAGGCGCCGTCCAGCCGGCAGGGGACGAGGCCGGGGTCGGGTACGAGCGGGTCGTGGAGCCAGAGTGCGCGAGCGCGCACGGCTCCCTCCGCGCCGTGGCCGCCTCGTGCGAGGACGTCGCCCGGTGAGAACCGCACTCGTCATCGGAACCGGCCTGATCGGCACCTCGGCGGCGCTCGCCCTCGCGGGGCGGGGCATCGCCGTCCACCTCCGCGACCACGACCCGGCCCGCGCCCGTACGGCCGCGGCGCTCGGCGCCGGCACGGACGACGCGCCCGAGGGCCCCGTGGACCTCGCGATCATCGCCGTACCCCCGGCCCATGTGGCGACCACGCTCGCCGAGGCGATGCGGGACGGTCTCGCGCGCGGCTACCTGGACGTGGCGAGCGTCAAGGGCGGCCCGAAGCGCGAGCTGGAGGAGCTGGGCCTCGACCTCACCGCGTACATCGGGACGCACCCGATGTCCGGGAAGGAGCGCTCGGGCCCGCTGGCGGCGACGGCGGACCTCTTCGAGGGACGCCCGTGGGTCCTCACGCCCGGCCGTGACACCGACACCGAGGTCCTCAACCTGGCTCTGGAACTGGTCGCGCTCTGCCGAGCCGTCCCGGTCGTCATGGACGCGGACGCCCACGACCGCGCGGTCGCGCTCGTCTCCCACACCCCACAGCTCGTGTCGTCGATGGTCGCCGCGCGCCTCGAGGAGGCCGACGAGACGGCGGTACGGCTGTGTGGGCAGGGCATCCGTGACGTCACCCGGATCGCGGCCTCGGACCCGCGCATGTGGGTCGAGATCCTGTCGGCGAACCCCGGGCCGGTCGCGGACGTCCTCGCGGGCGTCGCCGCCGACCTGGACGAGACGGTCCGGGCACTCCGCTCCCTCGAGTCCTCGGACGAGGAGAAGCGCCGGGAGGGCACGAGCGGCGTCGAGGACGTCCTGCGCCGCGGCAACGCGGGGCGCGCCCGGGTCCCGGGCAAGCACGGCGCGGCGCCCGCGCAGTACGAGACCGTCTCCGTCCTCATCAGCGACCAGCCCGGCGAGCTCGCCCGCATCTTCGCGGACGCGGGCCGGGCGGGCGTCAACGTCGAGGACGTCCGTATCGAGCACGCGACCGGCCAGCAGGCGGGTCTGGTCCAACTGATGGTGACCCCCTCGGCGGCGCCGGTCCTCGGCGAGGCGCTGAAGGAACGGGGCTGGGCGCTCAGGACGAGTTAGCGGCGCAGGAGCCGGTGGCTCGGGCCGTCCGCCGGACTGACGCCCGGCCGGGCTGGGGTCCCCGGACTCCGTCCTGGAGGGGGCTCCAGCCCGCGGAAACGCCTGCCCACGACGGTGGGGGCCGAACGGGTGGTCGCCAGTCGGTAACCTTGTGGTGGCCCCCCGCATCCCGCGAGGCCTGCACCGCTCACCCCAGGAAGGTGTTCCCCACCGTGGAATCCGTGATCGTCGCCATCGACGGGCCCTCCGGCACGGGCAAGTCGAGCACCTCGAAGGCGGTTGCCGCCAAGCTGGGGCTGAGCTACCTGGACACCGGCGCGCAGTACCGGGCGATCACCTGGTGGATGATCAGCAACGGCGTCGACGTGAACGACGCAGAGGCCGTCGCCAACGCCTCCGCCAAGCCCGTCATCGTCTCCGGCACCGACCCGGCCCGCCCGACGATCACCGTCGACGGGGCCGACGCCGCCGGGCCCATCCGTACCGAAGAGGTCACCTCCAAGGTCAGCGCCGTCAGCGCCGTCCCCGAGGTGCGGGCCCTGATCACCGAGCTCCAGCGGACCATCGCCAGGAACGCCGAGGGCGGCATCGTGGTCGAAGGCCGTGACATCGGCACCACGGTCCTGCCGGACGCCGACCTCAAGATCTTCCTCACCGCGTCCCCCGAGGCCCGGGCGGCCCGCCGCTCCGGCGAGCTCAAGGGCGTCGACGTGGCCGCCACCCAGCAGGCCCTGATCAAGCGGGACGCGGCGGACTCCAGCCGTAAGACCTCCCCGCTCGCCAAGGCCGACGACGCCGTCGAGGTCGACACCACCGACCTCACCCTGGACCAGGTCATCGAGTGCGTCGTGACCCTGGTGGAGGAGAAGAGGACGGCCGCGAAGTGACCCAGCCCTCCGAGCGGGGCGCCGCCGTCGGGCGCGGCATCGGCATCGGGCTGATGTACGGCCTGTGGAAGCCGCGCGTCCTCGGCGCGTGGCGGGTGCCGGCCTCCGGCCCCGTCATCCTCGCCGTCAACCACGCGCACAACATCGACGGCCCCATGCTCATGGGCACCGCCCCCCGGCCAGTGCACTTCCTGATCAAGAAGGAAGCGTTCGTGGGGCCCCTCGGGCCCTTCCTGGAGGGCATCGGGCAGCTCAAGGTGGACCGCGACAGCACGGACCGGAACGCCATAGGCAACGCCCTGGCCGTCCTGGAGCACGGAGGCGTCCTCGGGATCTTCCCCGAGGGCACCCGAGGCGATGGCGACTTCGCCTCCCTGCGCGCCGGCCTCGCCTACTTCGCCGTCCGCAGCGGCGCGCCGATCGTCCCGGTGGCCGTCCTGGGAAGCTCCGACCGCCCCGGACGGTTGGTCAAGGCACTGCCTCCGCTGCGCGCCCGTGTCGACGTCGTCTTCGGTGACGCCTTCGAGGCCGGTGACGGCAGCGGCCGGCGCACCCGCAAGGCGCTGGACGACGCCACCGTACGCATTCAGGAGCGGCTGACCGCCCACCTGAAAAACGCCAGGCGCCTCACCGGGCGCTGAGTGAGACTCTGAGTAGTGGGTTCGCACCCACCGACCACGAATGATCAAGGAACGGACTTCATGAACGACCAGCACGACCACGGGGCACTTGGCGACGCCGAGTACGCGGAGTTCATGGAGCTCGCCGCGGAAGAGGGCTTCGACATCGAGGAGGTCGAAGGCGCGATCGAGGAGGCAGGGCACGGCCCGCTCCCCGTCCTCGCCGTCGTCGGCCGCCCCAATGTCGGCAAGTCGACCCTGGTGAACCGGATCATCGGCCGCCGTGAGGCCGTCGTCGAGGACAAGCCCGGCGTCACCCGCGACCGCGTCACCTACGAGGCCGAGTGGGCCGGCCGCCGCTTCAAGGTCGTCGACACCGGCGGCTGGGAGCAGGACGTCCTCGGCATCGACGCCTCCGTCGCCGCCCAGGCCGAGTACGCCATCGAGGCGGCCGACGCCTGTGTCTTCGTCGTGGACGCCACCGTCGGCGCCACCGACACCGACGAGGCCGTCGTCAAGCTGCTGCGCCGCGCCGGCAAGCCCGTCGTGCTCTGCGCCAACAAGGTCGACGGCCCCTCCGGCGAGGCCGACGCCACCGCCCTGTGGTCGCTGGGTCTCGGCGAGCCGTACCCGGTCTCCTCGCTGCACGGCCGCGGTACGGGCGACATGCTCGACGCCGTCCTGGAGGCCCTGCCCGAGGCCCCCGCGCAGACCTTCGGCAACGCGATCGGCGGCCCCCGCCGTATCGCCCTCATCGGCCGCCCGAACGTCGGCAAGTCCTCGCTCCTGAACAAGGTCGCCAACGAGGACCGCGTGGTCGTCAACGAGCTGGCCGGCACCACCCGCGACCCGGTCGACGAGCTGATCGTGCTCGGTGGCAAGACCTGGAAGTTCGTGGACACCGCCGGTATCCGCAAGAAGGTCCACCTCCAGGAGGGCGCGGACTACTACGCCTCCCTGCGGACCGCCGCCGCGGTCGAGAAGGCCGAGGTCGCGGTCGTCCTGATCGACACCACCGACAACATCTCGGTCCAGGACCAGCGCATCATCACCATGGCGGTCGAGTCGGGCCGCGCGCTCGTCATCGCGTACAACAAGTGGGACGAGCTCGACGAGGAGCGGCGCTACTACCTGGAGCGCGAGATCGAGACAGAGATGCAGCAGGTCTCCTGGGCGCCCCGCGTCAACGTCTCCGCCAAGACCGGCCGTCACATGGACAAGCTCGTCCCGGCCATCGAGACCGCGCTCGCCGGCTGGGAGACCCGCGTCCCCACCGGCCGGCTGAACGCCTTCCTCGGCGAGCTGGTCGCCGCCCACCCGCACCCGATCCGCGGCGGCAAGCAGCCCCGCATCCTCTTCGGTACGCAGGCGGGCACCAAGCCGCCCCGGTTCGTGCTCTTCGCCTCCGGCTTCCTCGAGGCCGGCTACCGCCGCTTCGTCGAGCGCCGACTGCGTGAGGAGTTCGGCTTCGAGGGCACCCCGATCCACATCTCCGTCCGCGTCCGCGAGAAGCGCGGCCGCAAGAAGTAGTCGTGGCGTGAGTACGGCGGAGGGCCGGGGCGATGTGCCCCGGCCCTCCGCCGTACCGTGCTCCGTCCTACAGCCCCCTGCGGGGCCCCGGTGGCAGCGCCGCCGGGGTGTGATGCTGGGCCGACCACGCCGACGGATACGTTCCGTACCGGCTCCCGTGCCCGGACACGTGCCCGTGGAGCCCCGAACTCACCGGCGTACCGAACGACCGGAAGTTCAGATCGTCCTCACCGCTGCGATCCCCGGGGAGAGCCCGGAACGACCGCCGGTACTCCGAGTACAGGGCGTCGTAGATCGGTGTGGCCGACTGGCCGTCCGCCGTGACGTCCTGCGCCGGGCGCATGGAGGGGATCTGACTCGGAAACTGCGGGCGGAGTGGGTCGTATGTGTGCACATACGTGCCAACGACCTCGTGGTCCGTCGGATGCGGGCGGCTCTCGGAAACCGACGGCCGCCGCGGGCGGGGTACGACCGGAACCCAGGGGCCGTACCCCGGCGACCCTATGCCGGTGCGCCCGTGCTCCCTCACGTGCCGGCCAGCGGCATCGCGGCAGCCACCAGGCGGCCGTTGGCCGCCGCCTTCTCCAGGGCGTCACGGAGCAGGTCCTCGCGCGGCTGCTGACCGATCGAGCCGACCGGGGCGGCGAACACCAGGACCGTGTGCGACTTGTTGGCCGCCGCACGCCAGCCCTCGGTGACCTGGAGCGGCTGGTGCGCCTGCCACCAAGCGGCCTGGCCGGTGCCGCCCGTACCCGGCTGGAGTACGGAGTGCAGCTGGCCCATGGCGACGAGTACGGACCAGCCGGGCAGCACGCCCGGCTTCTGGTTCACATCGGAGATCGGCTGGAAGCCCTGCTCGATCAGGAGCGGCAGGAACTCGTCGCTGAGACCGTCCGAGCCCGGGCGGGCGACCGGCGCGGTCGGTTCGACGACCAGCGCCGGGTGCAGCTCGCCCTCGATCAGCACGAGTCCGCTGGTGACCCCGAGAACGGCCTGCTCGGGGTGGGCCGCGCCGAGCGCGTCGGCCGCGTCCGTCGCGGCGATGGAGCGGACGGCGCCCTGGAGCTGCTCCTCGGCGACCTGGACGACCTGGGACGGAATGCAGCTGGCGTGGGCGAACGCCAGGACGGCGGTCTCCTCGCCGACGAACAGCACCGTACTCGTGCGCTCCTGCTCGGAGTCGCCCGGCGTGCGGCAGGAGGTGCAGTCGTAGCTGCCCGGGGCGTTGTCGCCGGCGAGCAGCCGGTCCGCTTCTTCGTCGCCGATCTCGGCGCGTACGTCCTCGCTGACGTCGAGCATGCGCGGCACGGGGGGCTCCCTGGACTCGGTACGTGCGACGCCGGGCGGTTCCCGGCTCGTCTCATACGAGTTCAACGGGGAAGGCTCGGCCGGGGTCACGCGTACCGGTCCGGCAACTTGTGTGACTCCGACCGGGTGGGGGATGCGGGCCGCCCCGCGCGGCACGGCGTCGGCGCCCGGGTGCGCTGCCTAGCCTGCCGCGATGTCGAAGATCAGATTGTGGGCAGCCGGTGCGTCCGCCGCCGCGCTGATGGCCCTCGTCCCGGCGCCGGCCCAGGCACAGGTACCGCACCTGCCGGCCGCCCCCGCCTACGCCTGCGCCGAGGACCAGTGGCCGTGGGGGTGCGTCGCCGAGTGCGAGAGCAGCGGCCGGTGGAACCTCGACACCGGCAACGGCTACTACGGCGGACTCCAGTTCTGGCAGCCGACCTGGATCGAGCACGGCGGCCCGCGCTTCGCCGCGCGCGCCGACCTGGCGACCCGTCAGCAGCAGATCACCGTCGCGGAGGAGGTCCTGCGCACCCAGGGCTGGGAGGCCTGGCCGGTCTGCTCGACGCGGTACGGACTGAGCGGGCGGGTCCACACGGTCCAGGCGGGCGACACGCTGAGCACGATCGCCCGGCGGTTCGGGATCGCGGGCGGCTGGCAGGCGCTGTACGCGGCGAACCGGAGCCTGATCGGGCCGGACCCGAACCGGATCGTGATCGGGACGATGCTGCGCATCGCGCCCCTCACCGTCCGGCGGTGAACTCCGCGGCCTCCCCGCTGAACGCGAGGGAGCCGCGCCGCAGTTCGTGCAGCAGCGTGCCGGGCGGCAGCCCGGGCGGGGGGCGCTGCTCGGCGAGGACCACGGCGGCGCCGCCCGCCCCGGCGAGGGCGGTGAGGAGCGCGTACGTACGGGAGGAGACCGCGGGGGACATGCCGAGGGACGGCTCGTCGACCAGGACCACGCGGGCGGGGGTCAGCAGGGCCCGGGAGAGGGCGAGCATCCGGCGCTCGCCGCCGGAGAGGGTGCCGGCGTGGCGGGCGAGGAGGGGGGCGAGTTCGGGGTACGCCTCCAGGGCCCGATCGGGGTCCCCGGGGGCCAGCTCCAGGTTCTCGGCGACGGTGAGCGTCGCGTACACCGCCCGTAGATCCGGTACGAAGCACAGGCCGCGCCGGGCTCGGTCGTGGGCGTGGAGGCGGGTCACGTCCGCGCCGCGCCAGAGGACCCTGCCGGAGGCCAGGGGCACGGTCCCGGCGAGTGCGCGCAGGGCGGTCGTACGGCCGGAGCCGTTGCGGCCGACGAGGACGGTGACGGTGGCGGAGGGGACGGGAAGGTCGAGACCGTGCAGGGCCTCCAGGGGTCCGTAGCGGACGTGGGCGGAACACACGGCGATCTCGACGCTCATGACACGATCCGGCCTCCCTCCATGGTGTGCACCGTGTGGGCGATGCCGGCGACGAGGTCCGGGTCGTGCTCGACGACGAGGAGGGTGAGGCCGTCGGCGGCGAGGGCGGCGAGGACCCGGGCGAGGGCGTCGGTCTCGGCCGCGTCCAGGCCGGCGGAGGGCTCGTCCAGGAGGAGGGTGTGCGGGCCGCCGGCCAGCGCGCGGGCCAGCTCGACCCGGCGCAGGGTCCCGGTCGGGAGGTCGGCGGCGGGCCGGTGGCGGACGGCTCCGGCGAGGCCGAGGAGACGGAGGGCCTGTTCGGTGGTGGCGGGGGAACGGACGTGGCCCTGCTCGGCGCCGAGGCGGACGTTCTCCTCGACGGTGAGGGAGGGGAAGACGGCGAGCTGCTGGAACGAGCGGGCGACGCCGAGCCGGGTGCGGGCGTGGGCGGGGCGGGCGGTGATGTCGGAGCCGTCGAGGGTGACACGGCCGTCGGTGGGGCGCAGGGTGCCGGCGAGACAGTCGAAGAGGGTGCTCTTGCCGGCGCCGTTGGGGCCGACGAGGGCGGTGACGTGGCCGGGGGTGAGGGCGAGGGTGACGTCGGTGAGGGCGGTGAGGCCGCCGGGGTAGGTGACGGTGAGGTGGTGGGCGGCGAGGCGCGGGCGGGGCGGGGGCGAGGGGGCCGGTGCGGGGCGGTGGGGGTGCGGCTGGGGCCTGCCCGGCCTGGGATTTCCGCCCGCACCACCTACAGGTCCACTTGTGGGCGGCACGGCGCCGTCGGCGACCGCGGGTGCTCGCCGGGACGGGAGCCAGGACGTCAGTGGGGGTACCCGGCCCACCAGAGCCGCCAGGACGCCGACCGTCGCCGCTGCCACGCCACCCCTCGTGCCGGCGTCCAGGGCTACCAGGAGGGCCGCCGCGGCAAGCGGGGAGAGCAGGCTGTCGGCGCCCAGGACGATGATCGCGGCGAACCAGAGCAGGCCGCGGACCGGGTCGTAGGCCTCCGGGTCGAACGCGCGCAGGCCCATGCCCAGCAGGCCGCCGCCCAGGGCCGCCAGGGCCGCGCCCAGGACGAAGGCCAGGAGCTTGAGCAGGCTCACCCGTACCCCGGCCGCCTCCGCTCCCGCCTCGTGGTCGCGCAGCGCGGCGAGCGCCCGGCCCGTGCGGCCCCGGCGCAGCGCGGCGACCAGGAGCAGACAGCCGCTCAGGACCACGAGTTCCAGGGCGTAGTAGCCGCGGTCGTCCGAGAAGCCCGCCGGGCGGCCGAGGTCCAGGCCGGCGGTCGCGTACGGCTGCGCGAAGACGAACCGGCTCACCGCCACCCCGACCGCCAATGTCGCGAGCGCCAGGGCCAGGCCGTGCCGTCGGATCGCCGGCCACCCGGTGACCAGGCCCAGCGGGGCCACGAGCAGCACCGCCAGCGCGAGCGCCGGCAGCTCCGGCAGGCCCCCGGCCGCGAGGAGCGCCGTGAACAGGGCGCCCAGACCCGCGTATGCCGCCTGTCCCAGGGCGATCTGCCCGCCCCGGCCCGTCACCACCACCAGCGACAGCAGCACGATCGCGAGCGCCGGCACCTGGACCGCGGTGTGCAGGTCCGTGCCGGCGAAGCCCAGCGGCAGCAGGAAGAGCACGGAGACCGTCAGCCACACCCCCGGCGGAGTGCGGGGCGCGACGGCCGGCGGTGGCAGCGCGTCCTGCCCCCGCCCGCCGACCCCCGGCAGGACCAGCGCGGCCACCAGCAGCGCAAGGACGAACAGGTTCGCCCCCACCGCCTGCACCAGCGGTCCCGCCCAGCCCTCCGGATGGAAGCGGGTCAGCTGCGCCTGTGCGACGCCCAGCGCGAGCGCGGTCACGATCGCGACCGGCAGGCTCCGCATCCGGGCCACCACCGCGACCGCGATCACCTCCAGGACCAGGAGCGGCATCCCGTACGGGTCGAGCCGTACGTACGGGGCGAGCAGCACCCCCGTCAGCCCGGCGGTGAACGAGCCGAACGCCCAGCCCGCCGCCGACACCCGGTCCGCGTCGATCCCGCCCAGCATCGCCAGCGGCCGGTTGTCTACCACCGCCCGCAGCTCCCGCCCGAACCGGGTCCACCGCGTCACCGCCCCCACCGCCACGGCCAGCAGGACCACCGCCGCGAGCTGGGCCCACGGATCGTCGCCCAGCAGCACCGGCGCGTCCGCCCGGGCCCCGCCGCCCCACACCAGCGCCGCCCCGCCGACCAGCAGGACGAAGACCCCGATGGAGGCCACCAGGGTCTGCGCCGGGTTGGAGCCGAGAAGCGCCAGCGGCCGGAAGAAGGCCCGGTCGAGGACCAGGCCGATCCCGGGAGCGACCACGAGCAGGGTCAGGAGCGCGCCGAGAGGCAGCGGCCAGCCCCACTCGACCACCAGCTGCCGCAGGACGTACGCGCAGACCATGGCGATCGCACCGTGCGCCAGATTGAGCACGCCGGTGGCGCGGTACGTGACGATCAGTCCGATGCCGGTGAGGGCTGCGGCGCTGCCGACCGCGAGTCCGGCGAGCGTGAGGTCGTACGTCAGCGAGGCCACGGCTCACACACCGGACAGGGGTCGAGCTCCGCGTCCCCCGCCGGTTCGGCGTCCTCCCGGCTCGCCACCAACGGGCAGTCGGGGCGGTGCGCGAGCGTCCCACCCGGCACCCGTACCGGCGGCTCCTCCGACGAGGGCGGCGCCGTGTCCTCCGGAGCCTCCGGAGCAGGCGCTGGCCCGCGCACCGGAATCCGGCCCGCCGCCCCGATCAGGACCGCCCCGGCCACGATCAGCGCGGCCCCCGGCACCGTGCACGAGGCGAGATAGGGCAGCTGGCGCTCGGCGAAGCGCTCGCCGGAGATCCCGTACCACCCCAGGACGCAGAGCACCGCACCCCCGGCGACCGCCGCGAGGCCGCCCCACAGCAGTACCCGGGATGTCGGCACGGCACCTCCCTCGCTCGGGCCCCCCGACCGCCTTGCCCTTGAATGCCCTCTTCCTTTGCACTATGCCCGGAACCGGCCCACCCTGGAATCATCAGGCCGCCCGGCCTCGACGGACACCCGGTGGTGAGCCAGATGGTTCTCAAGCGACACGGTGGACCCACTCGCCCTCGCTCTCGTCTCGCGGCCCTGGCGGCCGCGTCGGTTCTGGTGCTCGGGCCTGCCCTCGTGGCCTGCGGCGACGACGGCGGCGGTGAGTCGGAATCCCCCGGGACCCAGCCCGCCGCGACCGCGCCGTCCGACCCGGCCGCGGCCAGGGCGGAGATCACCAAGAACTGGACCGCCTTCTTCGACCCGAACACCCCCGCGGCCGAGCGGGCGAAGCTGCTGGAGAACGGCGAGCAGATGCGGCCGGCCCTTGAGGCCCTCCTGACCAACGATGCCGCGTCCCAGGCCACGGCGAAGGTCAAGACGATCGAGTTCACCTCGCCGAACGACGCGAACGTGACCTACGACCTGCTGGTCGCCGGGGCCCCGGCCGTGCCCGACTCCAAGGGCACGTCGGTCTTCCAGGACGACACCTGGAAGGTGTCCGTGAAGACCCTCTGCGGCCTGGCACAGCTCAGCGGTGCGACCGTTCCGGGCTGTTGAGACCGCTGCGGCGCTGCTCCTCGCCGGGCTGCTCGCCCTGACCGCGGCCTGCGGCAGCCGGCTCCCGGAGCGCGCGTTCGAGACGCGGCCCACCGCCACTTTCCCCTCCGGCGGTGAGCCGCTCCGGATCGGCGTCATCACCAGCGCCACCAGCCCCGTCGGCGGCGACGCGTTCACCGGCACGCGCGACGGCGCCCGCGCCTGGTTCGACGCCCTCAACGCCCGCGGGGGTCTGAACGGACGCCGCGTCGAGGTCGTCACCTGCGACGACGGCGGCAGCGGCGTCGGCAACAACGAGTGCGTGCACAAGCTGCTCGACGAGCGGAAGGTCTTCGCCCTGGTCGCCACCACCGCCCTCGACTACGCAGGAGCCCCGCTCGTCGCGAAGGCCGGCGTCCCCGACATCGGGGGGCAGCCGCTCACCCCGGCGTACGACACCTATCCTCATCTGTACGGGATCTACGGCAGCCTCGCCCCGCGCGCCGGAAAGGCCCCCGGCTGGGACGGGGTGCTGTACGGCGGGACCGAGGTCTACCGCTGGTTCAAGCGCGAGCACGGTGCCCGTACCGCCGCGGTCGTCGCCTACAACCAGGCCGCCTCGACGGCGTACGCCCGGCTGATCTCCGACGGCCTGCGGGCCGAGGGATACAAGGTCGTCGACGAACAGGTGGACTTCGCCCTGCCCAACTTCCGCGCCGTGGCCGCGGATCTGAAGGCGCAGGGCGCCGACCTCGTCTTCGACGCGATGGACACGCACGGCAACGCCCAGCTCTGCGAGGCGATGGAGGCGCTGGACGTCCGTGTCACCGCCAAGGTGACCAACGTGCAGAACTGGTCATCGACCGTGCCCCGCGACTACGCCGCGTCCCCCGCCTGCCGCGAGGCGCTCTTCGTGACCGGTTCCAGCCGCAACTACGAGGACACCGGGCATCCTGCGGTACGGGAGTTCCGGGCGGCGATGGGGGACCGGCCGCTCTCCCAGTGGCAACTGGAGGGCTGGGCAGCCGCCATGTGGTTCACGGACGCGGCGCTGTCCTGCGGCGACCGGCTCACCCGCGCCTGCGTCGAGGAGTTCGTGAATCGGCCGGAGCCTTACACCGCCCGCGGACTGCTGCTGCCGGTCCGCTTCGAGAAGCTCGTCGAGCCGCCGAAGACCCGTCACACCTGTCTGTCCGTGGCCCGTTGGCAGGACGGGCGGGGCTGGGTCAGCCAGGGAGAGATGACCACGAACTGTGCCACCGTTCCCCAGCTCGGCTACCGACCGTGAAGCGAGCGCCGGGCGGGCAGTACAGTCGCCACAGTCCGACCACTTCACCGGGGGGAACCGGCACCCGATGCGCATCTCCTTTCTGCTCCACAACGCCTACCACATCGGCGGAACCATCCGGACGACGTTCACCCTGGCGCAGGTCCTGGCGGAGCGTCACGAGGTGGAGATCGTGTCCGTCTTCCGGCACCGCGACGAGCCGATCCTGGGCCTGCCCGCCGGAGTGACCCTGCGTCACCTCGTGGACCTGCGGAAGGACAGCCCCGGCTACGACGGAGAGCACCGGGACTTCTCCCGGCCCGCCACGGTCTTCCCGCGCGGCGACGGCCGGTGGAAGCAGTACAGCGCGCTCACCGACGCCCGCATCGGCGAGCATCTCGCGGGCGTCGAGGCCGACGTGCTGGTCGCCACCCGCCCCGGACTCAACGTCCACCTCGCCAAGCAGGCCCGGCGCGGACCGGTCCTGGTCGGCCAGGAGCATCTGGTGCTTGCCGGACACACCTTCCGGCTGCGCCGCGAGATCCGCCATCAGTACGCGCTCCTGGACGCCGTCACGACGGTCACCGAGGCCGACGCACGCGCCTACCGGTCCCGGCTGAAGCTGCCGGGCGTCCGGATCGACGCGGTGCCCAACAGCGTGCCCGCGCCGAGCGTGGCGCCCGCCGACCCCGTCGCGAAGATCGTCGTCGCGGCGGGCCGACTGACCCGGGTGAAGCGGTACGACGTGCTGATCGACGCGTTCGCCGAGGTGACGGCGGCCCGGCCGGACTGGAAGCTGCGGATCTACGGCACCGGGGACGCCGTCGACGACATGAAGGCCACGCTCGCGCGGCGCATCAAGGACCGCGGTCTCGAGGAGAACGTCTTCCTCATGGGCTGGGCCAACCCGATGGAGCCGGAGTGGGCGAAGGGCTCGATCGCCGCCGTCACCTCGCTGCGCGAGTCCTTCGGCATGACCATCGTCGAGGCGATGCGGTGCGGACTCCCGGTCGTCTCCACCGACTGCCACGGCCCCCGCGAGATCATCGAGGACGGGGTCGACGGCCGCCTGGTGCCCGTCGACGACGTGGCCGCGATCGCCCGGGCGCTGCTCGACCTCATCGAGGACGACGAACTGCGCGCCAAGACCGCGCGCGCCGCGCTGACGGCGTCCGAACGCTTCGACCCGGTGCGCATCGCCGCCCGCCACGAGGAGATCTGGTCCGACCTGGTCGACCGAGGCGCGAGCGGCCGCACTCACGGCGGCGTCGGCGAGGCCGTCCACCGGACCGTCGGCGGCGCGATTGACGCCGTGTACGAGCTGAAGCGCCGGGCCGGAGTCCTGGTCCGCCGCTTCCGCTGAGCGGACGGCGGGCGCCTCAGGGCCGGTCGGGGTCCCCGGTGGGCTCGGTGGTCGGGGTCCCGGAGGGCCCGGCTGTCGGGTCCCCGGTCGGTCCGGCCGTCCGGACGCCGTGCGGCCCGGTCGCGGGTGGGCTCGGCCGTGGGCCCCGTGCGGCCCGGCCGTCGCGCGGTACGGGCGCCGGTCCTCGTGCAGTCGAGGACCGTAGCTGTCCTCGGCTGCTGGCAGACTCGGGCCCATGTTGGAGACCTCCGCACGACTGCTGCGTCTGCTCTCGCTGCTGCAGGCCCACCGCGAGTGGTCCGGGGCGGATCTCGCCGAGCGGCTCGGGGTCACCCCGCGGACCGTGCGACGGGACGTCGACCGGCTGCGCGAGCTCGGCTATCCGGTCAACGCCAGCCCCGGTACCGGCGGCGGGTACCAACTGGGCGCCGGTGCCGAGCTACCGCCGCTGCTGCTCGACGACGACGAAGCCGTCGCCGTGGCGGTCGGGCTGCGCACGGCTGCCGGCCAGGGCATCGAGGGCATCGGCGAGACCTCCGTACGCGCCCTGGCCAAACTGGAGCAGGTGCTGCCGGGCCGGCTGCAGCGCCGGGTGAGCACGCTCAACGCCTTCACCGTGCCGATGCTCCGCACCCCGCAGGCGCAGGTCGACCCCGCCGTCCTCACCGAGCTCGCGAACGCCTGCCGGGACAGCGAGCGGCTCCGTTTCGAGTACCGCGACCACGGCGGCACGGCCACCCGCCGTACGGTCGAGCCGCACCGCCTCGTGTGCACCGAACGCCGCTGGTACCTGGTCGCCTGGGACCTCGACCGAGCCGACTGGCGTACGTTCCGGGCCGACCGGATCGAGCCGAAGCCACCGCACGGCCCCCGCTTCCCGCCCCGCGAGCCGCCCGCCGCGGACCTGGCCGCCTATGTCTCGGAGGGCGTCTCGACGGCGGCCTACGCGGCCGGGGCGACGATCCGGCTGCATGTCCCGCTCGCCGAGGCCGTCCAGGTCGTCGGGCCCATGGACGGCGTCCTGGAGGCGGACGGGGACAGCTCCTCCCTGCTGCGCACGGGCGCGGGAACCCTGGAGTACCTCGTGATCCACTTGATGATGCTGGGCCTCGAGTTCGAGGTCGTCGAGCCGCGCGAGCTGGACGACTGGATCCGCAGCGTCAGGGACCGGCTTTCTCGCGCCCTGGAACGCTCGGAGCGCTCGAAGCGCTGATCCGGGCCCGCTCCAAGGCCACGAACTCCGGGTGGTGCAGATCGAAGGCCGGCGACTCGGAGCGGATCCGCGGAACGGCGTCGAAGTTGTGGCGGGGCGGCGGGCACGACGTCGCCCACTCCAGCGAGCGCCCGAACCCCCACGGGTCGTCCGCCTCGACCTTCGCCCCGTACCGGGCCGTCAGCCAGACGTTGTACAGGAACGGCAGCGTGGAGGCGCCGAGCAGGAACGCGCCGATGGAGGAGACGGTGTTCAGCGCCGTGAAGCCGTCGGCGTCCAGATAGTCGGCGTACCGCCGTGGCATTCCCTCCGCGCCGAGCCAGTGCTGCACCAGGAACGTGAGGTGGAAGCCCACGAAGAGCGTCCAGAAGTGGATCTTGCCCAGGCGCTCGTCGAGCAGTTTGCCGGTGAACTTGGGCCACCAGAAGTAGAAGCCGGCGAACATCGCGAAGACGACCGTGCCGAAGACCGTGTAGTGGAAGTGGGCCACGACGAAGTACGAGTCGGTGACGGCGAAGTCCATCGGCGGCGAGGCGAGGACGACGCCGGTCAGCCCGCCGAAGAGGAACGACACGAGGAACCCGACCGACCACAGCATCGGGGTCTCGAAGGACAACGAGCCCTTGAGCATCGTGCCGGACCAGTTGAAGAACTTCACGCCGGTCGGCACCGCGATGAGGAACGACAGCAGGGAGAAGAAGGGCAGCAGGACCGCACCCGTGGCGAACATGTGGTGTGCCCACACCACCACCGAGAGTCCGGTGATGGTCATGGTGGCGGCGATCAGGGTCGCGTAGCCGAAGATCGGCTTGCGGGCGAAGACCGGGATGATCTCGCTGATGATGCCGAAGAACGGCAGGGCGATGATGTAGACCTCGGGGTGGCCGAAGAACCAGAAGAGATGCTGCCACAGCAGCGCCCCGCCGTTCTCCGGCTGGAAGACCAGCGAGCCGAACCGCCGGTCCGACTCCAGGACGAGCAGCGCCGCGGCGAGCACCGGGAAGGCCATCAGCACCAGGACCGTGGTGAAGAGGATGTTCCAGGTGAAGATCGGCATCCGGAACATGGTCATGCCCGGCGCGCGCATCCCGATGATCGTCGCCAGGAAGTTCACCGAGGTCAGGATCGTGCCGAAGCCGGAGAGCGCGAGGCCCATGATCCACAGGTCGGCGCCGATGCCGGGGGAGTGCTCCAGGCTGTTGAGCGGGGCGTAGGCGGTCCAGCCGAAGGCGGGTGGCCCGCTCGGCACGAAGAGGGAGCCGATCACCATCAGGCCGCCGAAGAGGAACAGCCAGTACGAGAACATGTTCAGCCGCGGGAAGGCGACGTCCGGGGCGCCGATCTGGAGCGGCACCAGCTCGTTGGCGAAGCCGGCGAAGGTAGGTGTCGCGAAGAGCAGCAGCATGATCGTGCCGTGCAGGGTGAACGCCTGGTTGAACTGCTGGTTGTCGATCAGCTGCTGCCCGGGACGGGCCAGCTCCGCCCGCATCAGCATCGCCATGAGCCCGGCGGCCAGGAAGAAGACGAACGAGGTCACCAGGTAGAGGTGGCCGATCTTCTTGTGGTCGGTCGTGGTGAGCCAGTCGATCAGGACCCGCCCATGCCGTTCCCGAGGTGATTCGACGGCCGCGTGCGCGGTGTCGATGCCCATCGATGCCTCCGGTTCCGAATCGTCCGGACATGATGCGCGCCGCCGGTCCAGGAGCTCGGGAGGCGGGCCGACGGCGCTGCTCCGATCAGCCGAACGTGTGCGCATCGTGCGGGGAAATCGTGAATACCGGACGGTCGTCCTCCGCCCTCTCAATTCCCTTGGGAGGCGGGTGGGAAGGAATTCCGGAGGTCTTTGTACGACCTGAGTGAGGGGGCCTGCAATTGCCGGATATTCGGCCGGAAAGTGCCCTCTCGGGTGACGGTGCTCGTGTCAAACGTATGTCGAGAAGCTGTGACACAAGCGTGACCGGTAAGGGACTAACGTGAGTTGCATGACACCGAAGCAGACCTCTCCCCAACCGCAGGACGACTATGTGGGGCTGGCCCGGGAGCGGGCCGAAGAGCTCGCCCGGGACCACGGCTGGAGCGTGGTGCGGTCCCTGCCGCCCGGCTCGATCATCACCATGGAGTACCTGGAGGGACGCATCAACTTCGAGGTGACGGAGGGCACTGTCACCCGCTGCTGGCTGGGGTAGACGCCCGTACGAGGAAGACGCCCGAATGGGGACGACGCGCGTACGAGGAAGGGCCCCGGCCGTGAAGCCGGGGCCCTTCCTCATGCTGTCGTGACGGGCGATCAGCCGCCGGTGAGCGGCCGCGAGTGCGGCGGGCGGCGGCTGCCGGCCGGAGTGACCGGTGTCCGCTCGGAGCGCACGGCATGGGCGGAGTGCGTGGTGTGCGTGCGGGGGGTGGTGAGCGGCGGAGCCAGTCGCCCCTCGCCGCGCGCGGCGGACCGCCCGCTCCTGACACCGATGATCTCCCGGACCGGCTCCTCGGCCCCCGCCGGACGCTGCGGGGGCATCGCGGGGCGCGGTCCACCGGTCGCGACGGGCAGCGAAGGCACCAGCCGGCGGCGGGCCCGCAACTGCTCGCGCAGGCGGTCGCGCAGGCTCAGGATCAGTGCCTCGGCCCGGGCGATCGGCGACTCGCACCACGGCAGGGCCAGCAGGATGAGGAGCCCCGCGGCCCAGCCGAGCATCACATCGCTCAGCCAGTGCGTACCGATGTAGACCGTGGTGAGGCCGACACCGAGCGCGACCACGGCCGAGAGGGCCGACAGATAGCGCCGGGCCCGCGGAGTGGTCGCCAGATAGGCCAGGATTCCCCAGGTCACGACCGCGTTGGCGGTGTGGCCGGACGGAAATATATCGCCGCCCGCGAAGAGCTCGGCGGAGCCGACCTGCGTCGCGTAGTGGGGGCCGAGACGGCCGAGTCCGATCTTGACCGCGCCGACCGTCACGTTCAGCAGGAGCAGCGCCGCGCCGAGCGACAGCAGCGGGCGCAGCGTGTGCTGGCGCCAGGAGCGCCAGCCCAGCCAGGCCGCCACCATCACGGCGGTGGGACCGCGCTGGCCGAGGACGACGTAGTAGTCGAGGAAGCCGTGGATCTCCGGCCACTGCTGGTACGGCCGGAAGAGCATGATCTTCCAGTCGAGGGTCACCAGCCAGGTCGACAGGAGCACGGCCACGACGATGGCGAGATAGAACGCCAGCGTCCCGCCGAAGAGGGCGAGACGCGTGCGGGTCATCCCCGGGACCTCTATCTTCGGCGGTTCCGGCTCCCGGTCCAGCCGGGCAAAGATGTCGGTTCGCACCCAATCGACGTTACAGGGAGTGAGTAGCGACCTTGGTCGATCCGGTGTCTTCGTGATGACGATGTGATGTGGAGTAGGTCTCAGACCGGTGTTTATTCCTGGCGTACGTCTGAGAATCCGATGACCCTCCGCCTATTGCCGCCGGGTGACTTTCCGGAAGTCTGTTTGTACGTCACGGAAATACTTCAAACGTCTGTACGCATGGAATTCCATGCGACGCGCGGTGCGGACGGAGTGGCGTACGCCACAGTCCGTGGCCCGCCGGGGTGAGAGCTGCACCACGCGCTCGGGCCCTGAACTCGCGTACGCTGACGGCTCACTCGCCCGTCGATGCCGGGCCGCCCCGAGGCCCACGCCTCGGCCGGTGCCCGCCGAGCGCGAGGGATCCATTGGGAGGTACGTACATGCAGCGGACGATCACGGCCGGAGCACGGCTCCGCGCCGCCGGCGGCGGCGCCAACCGCTGGGTCGTCCTCGTCGTCCTCTGCGTCAGCCTGCTGCTGGTCGCGCTGGACGCGACCGTGCTCCATGTCGCCGTCCCCTCCCTCACCGAGGATCTGCGCCCCAGCTCCACCGCCCTGCTGTGGATCGTCGACGCCTATCCCCTCATCTGTGCCTCGCTGCTGATCCTCTTCGGCACGCTCGGCGACCGGGTGGGACGGCGGCGGGTGCTGCTCCTCGGTTACGCGCTGTTCGGCGTCGCCTCCGCGGTCGCCGCCCTCGCCACCGAACCCGAGGTCCTGATCGGCGCCCGCGCCCTGCTCGGCGTCGGCGGCGCGATGATCATGCCGGCCACCCTCTCGATCCTCCGGGCGGTCTTTCCCGACCGGCGTGAGCGGGCCACCGCCATCGGCATCTGGACGGCGGTCGCCGCCGTCGGCGCCGCCACCGGGCCCGTGCTCGGCGGCTTCCTGGTCGAGCACTACTGGTGGGGCTCGGTCTTCCTGATCAACATCCCGCTGATGGCACTGATCCTGCCGCTCGGCCGCTGGCTGCTCCCCGAGTCCAAGGGCCGCGACGACGGCCCCTGGGACGTCCTCGGCGCGCTGATGGCCGCGGCGGGCGTGCTCGGCATGGTCCTCGGGGTGAAGCGGATCGGCGCCGGCGAGAACCTCTTCGTCTACCCGACCGCGGGACCGCTGCTCATCGGGGCGGCCCTGCTGACCCTCTTCGTACGCAGGCAGCGGCGGCGGGCCCACCCGCTGATCGACGTGCGGCTGTTCTCCCGGGCCGCGTTCACCACCTCCGTCGGCTGCATCGTGCTCGCCATGCTGGCCCTGGTCGGTCTGGAGCTGATCGCGGTCCAGTACCTCCAGCTGGTCCTCGGACTCAGCCCGCTGGAGACCGGGCTCCGGCTGCTGCCGCTCACCTTCGCCGCCATGGCCGCCGGCGCCACCGGCTCGTACACACTGCGCCGGATCGGCCCACGCCGGATGGTCGGCTGGGGCTTCGTGCTCACCGCCGCCGCCGTCCTGCTCCTGGTCCTCATGGGCCAGCACGACCGGCCGCTCCTGCTCACCTGCGGCTTCGTGCTGCTCGGCTTCGGACTCCAGACGACGCTCTTCTCCGCCTACGAGTCGATGCTCAGCGAGGCCCCGCCGGAGAGCGCGGGCGGCGCGGCGGCCATCGGCGAGACCTCGTACCAGCTCGGCGCGGGCATGGGCATCGCACTGCTCGGCAGCGTCATGAACGCGGCGTACGCCCCCGGCCTCTCCGCCGTCCCCGGTGTTCCGGACGCGGCGAGCCGGGCCGCCGCGAACTCGCTGGGAGAGGCGTACCAGGAGGCCGACCAGCTGGGCGGCGCGGCCGGCAAGGCGCTGTACCATGCGGCCCGGCACGCCTTCGTGGACGGACTGCATGTGACGCTTTTCGTCAGCGCGGGCCTGCTGCTCCTCGGCGCGCTGATGGCGCTGCGGCTGCCGCGGGTGATGGAGTGCCCGGTGGATCCGGAGGATCTGGTGGACCCGGCGGGAGGCCTGGTGGATCCCAAGAGCCTGGTGGCCCCGGCTCCCGAGGAGGTACGGGTGCCTGCCACCCGCGAGCCGGTCGAACCGGCCCGCTCCGGACGCACGGCGCGCTGAGGCGCCCCGTCGCCGTCCGTTCCGGTGAACGGCGAGCTTTTCCCCCAGCGCTGCCGCCGGGAGGTGCTCGCGGCTCAGCTCTGGTTGAAGAAACCGTCCTGCGCACGGCCCGCGGAGTCCCCGCTGATGATCTGGGTGTCGGCGGGGGTCAGCAGGAAGACCCGCGTCGCCACCCGCTCGATCGATCCACGCAGACCGAAGGCGAGACCGGCGGCGAAGTCCACCACGCGCTTGGCGTCGGAGGGCTCCATGGCCGTGAGGTTCACGATGACCGGGACGCCGTCCCGGAAGAGCTCGCCGATGCCCCGGGCGTCCCGGAACCCGTCCGGGGAGACGGTCGCGATCCGGCGGCCCTGCTCCTGCGCCGAGTCGGACGCCACCCGGACCCGCGGGTCCGTCACCCAGGCGTCGCCGCTCTCGGCACCCTCGGCGTACTCGTCGTCGTAGTAACGCTCGTCGCTGTCCTCGACGAGTCCCAGCCAGGCGCTCGCCTTGCGCACCGATCCCATGGACGCCTCCTTTCAGCGCGGTCACTTGTGGTTCCGCAATCCCTATCGTCGTCCATGATGCGGATTGCGCGCCAAGTGGATAGTCGGCGCGCGCGGGTTTCGTGACGGTACTGGTGCAGAACGTGAGGTCTGTTTTCTGGCGAATCGTCAGGAATCTTGCGGTATACGGGGCCTGACGGAGGTTCCGGAGGGGGTGTGCAACTTAAAATATGAAAGTCGGGCCAGAAGGGTGACGGTCGGAGCGTACGGGTGAACGAGCGGGCTCGATACGATGTCCGCGGAGCGCTGAAGCACACGCGCACGACTCACGGGGGAGTCTCTTTGTTCGGAATCGTCAGGCCCTGCACGCACCGGCTCACGGACGGCCTCAAGACCGAGTGGATGGCCCATCTCTGCGGCCTCTGCCTGGCACTTCGGGCCGACCACGGGCAGTTCGCCCGGGTGGTCACGAACTACGACGGCCTCATAGTCTCCGTTCTGACGGAGGCTCAGACCGGCGCGGTCCCCGGCGGGCGGCGCACCGCGGGACCCTGTCCACTGCGCCAGATGAAGAGCGCGCCGGTCGCCCAGGGCGAGGGTGCGCGGCTCGCCGCGGCGGTCTCGCTCGTCCTCGCCTCGGCGAAGGTACGGGACCACGTCGCCGACCGGGACGGGCTGTTGGCCCGCAGGCCGGTCGCCGCGGCGGCCCGCCGGGTCGCCCGGTCCTGGGACCGGGCGGGCGCGCGCACCGGACGCGAGCTCGGCTTCGACACGGCGGTCCTGGTGGACGCCGTCGACCGGCAGACCGGGATCGAGACGCTCGCCGGGCCCGGCACACCGCTTCTCGTCGTGACGGAGCCGACCGAGACGGCGACGGCCGCGGCCTTCGCCCACACCGCGCTCCTGGCGGGCCGGCCCGAGAACGTGGAGCCGCTGGCCGAGGCGGGCCGGCTCTTCGGGCGGCTCGCGCACCTGCTGGACGCCGTGGAGGACCGCGAGGCCGACGCCGCGTCGGGTGCCTGGAACCCGCTCACCGCGACGGGCACGTCGCTGGAGGAGGCGCGCCGCCTCGCGGACGACGCGCTGCACGGGATCCGGCTGGCGCTGCGGGACGCGGAGTTCGTGAACGGGAAGCTGGCGCACGTGCTGCTCGCGCACGAGCTCCGCACCTCGGTGGACCGTGCCTTCGGCACGACGACCTGCGCGCACGGGACGCCCGGGCCGGGGCAGGGTCCCGTGCCCGGAAATCCGTACGCGGGCGGCAATCAGTACGGGGGAGGCGGCAGCCCGTACGGGGGTGGGGGCGGCCCTTACGGCGGCGGTCCCTACGGCGGCGGGGGATTCGGTGGGCCTGGTGGCCCCGGCGGGCCTGGTGGGCTGCCGCCGCAGTTCGGCGGCGGTGAGCCCCCGAAGCCCAAGCCGCGCTCGTTCCTGGGTGGCTGTGCCGCGTTCACCTGGCTCTTCTGCACCTGCCAGATCTGCTGCGCGAAGGAGTACGAGGGCCCCTGGTCCCGGAAGAAGCGCGAGGGCTGCTGCCGGGACTGCGACTGCAACTGTGACGGCAACGCCTGCGACTGCTGCTGCCCCTGCGACGGCTGCTGACGGACCGTCGGAGACCGCAGGTACGGGCCGGGGCGCGCGGAGCCCCCGGCGCGTACCGTCACTTCGTCGGCGCCGGGATCTCCGGCGGGGAGATCCGGGACTCGGCGATGGCCGAGTCCGTCAGGCCCCACTTCTTCAGGATCCGGTCGTACGTGCCGTCCGCCTTCAGCTTGTTCACCGCCGCCTGGAACGCCGGGGCCAGCGCAGTGCCCTTCTTGAAGGCGAAGCCCACGTCCAGGCGGCGGTACTCGTTGAGGAACGTCACGTTCTCCTGCTGGGTCACCGCGTACCGCAGGCCGTTGACCGTGCTCATCAGCACATCGCTGCGGCCCTGCTGGAGCGACATCCACTGGGCGCCCAGGTCGTTGAAGACCTGTACGTCGTACGGCTTCCTGCCGGCCGCCGCGCAGCGCGGCCGGTTCTTCTCCAGCGTCGCCTCGAACGTCGTACCGCCGCCCGTCGCCACGTTCAGACCGCACAGCTGTGTCAGGTCGGTGACCTCCTTCAGCGGGCTGTCCGCGCGCGCCGCGAACCCCTGCCCGTCGTTGATGTAGGTCACGAAGTCGATCGTCCTGCGCCGCTCCTCCGTCACCCCGAAGTTCCCCGTGCCGACGTCGTACTTCCCGCTGCCGAGAGCCGGCAGGATCGCCTCCCAACTCACCACCTCGCGCTTCACCCGGAGCCCGAGCACCTTCGCCACCGCGTCCGTGATGTCGACGTCCCCGCCGACCAGGGTCCTCCCGTCCGGGAGGTAGGCCGCGCCGGGCAGGGTGCCGGACGCGGAGGCGACGGAGATCGTGCCCCGCTGCCGTACGTCCGCGGGCAGCAGCCTCGCCGCCGCCTCGTCCTTCGCGATCGTCGAGACCACGTCGGCCGTCGGCACCGCGCCCTTCTTCGCACCCGCCGCACCGGCCGGCGCGGGCAGCGTCGGCGCGGGCGTTCCCGAGCCGCAGGCCGTGAGGGTGAGCGCGGCCGCGGTGATCAGGGCGAAGGCGACCGTGTGGCGCTGTGTACTGGTGAGGCTCATGGCTTCGGGGTCTCCAGGTGCTTCTCGAACGGCAGCAGGCCGATCGACTCCGGATCCGCGGACGGATCGAACAGCGGGCGGTAACCGGCCGCCAGATAGAGGCCCTTGGCCTCGGGCTGGCGCGGGCCGGTGGTGAGGTACACGCGGGAGTAGCCGCGGTCGGCGGCCTCCCGTTCGAGGACGGTCAGAACCCGGCGCGCGAGGCCGCGGCGGCGGTGCGCGGAGTGCGTCCAGATCCTCTTCAGCTCGACGGTGTGCGGGTTGCGACGGCGGTACGCGCCACCGGCGACGGGCCTGCCGTGCTCCAGGAGCAGCAGGAACGCGCCCTGCGGAGGGGCGAACTCCTCGGGCGGGTAGCGCCGGAGGTCGGCGTCGGAGCCGTAGCGGGTGAGGTACTCGTGCGCCAGCTCGTCGAGAAGCGGGCGCGCCAAAGGGTCGTCGACCGTGGTCCGGCGCACGGACAGCGCGGATCCACGGCTGGGCGTGGAGGTCATACGTGTCCCTCAGGAGGAGGACAAGGCAGGGCGGAGCGAGGGGAGTCGAGCTCGGCTACACAGGTGAAGGCGCCGCGCGGAAGAGTGCGGGCAGGCGATACGCAGGGGGTCGGCTCAACAGGAAGAGGACCACACGCGACCGAAGTCGATGTGGGAGCGCGTGACCAGCCACTGCTGCGAATGCATGGCCCAAGTGGAACAGGTATCCGATTGCCCGTCAACCACGATGAGACGTACGGCTCATCCTTCGGACAGCCTTGACAAGGCGGCGCTCTGCCGCCGTAGCCTCAAGGGGCGGATCGAGCTGAGGGGCTCGGATCCGTGCTCGCCGCGCGTGAAGGCGCACACCCGTGTTCGATCCGTCTCTGGAATCCACGGAGCCTTCGCATGTCCGCGACCCTCACCAAGACCCCCTCCGCGGCCCCGCCGGCCGCCCCCCTCCGCATCGTCCCCGCCCGCCGCACCGGCCAATGGGCCGCGGCCGCCGTCGTTCTGGCGCTGCTCGCGCTCGGAATCGTCTCGGTCGTCCGCAACAGAGCCTTCCAGTGGGACGTCGTCGGCGACTACTTCACCTCGACCGCCGTCCTGCGCGGACTGGGCCTCACCCTCTGGCTGACCGCCCTCGTCATGGTCCTCGGCTTCACCCTCGGCACCCTGCTCGCCGTCTTCAGACTCTCCGCCAACCCCGTGCTCCGCGCGGTCAGTTGGGGCTACATCTGGTTCTTCCGCTCCACGCCGATCCTGGTCCAGCTGCTCTTCTGGTTCAACATCGGGGCGCTCTACCCGACCATCCTCGGCGTCGACACGGTCAACCTCCTCGACCCCGTCGCGGTCGCCATCATCGGACTGACCCTGCACGAGGCCGCGTACGCCGCCGAGGTGGTGCGCGGCGGCATCCTGTCCGTCGACCGCGGCCAGATCGAGGCCGCCCAGTCCCTCGGCCTCGGGCGGTGGCGCCGGCTCACCCGGATCGTGCTCCCGCAGGCCATGCGCTCGATCGTCCCGCCCGCAGGGAACATGCTGATCGGCACGCTCAAGGGCACCTCCATCGTCTCCGTCATCGCCGTCCAGGACCTGCTCTACTCCGTGCAGCTCGTCTACCACCGCACCTACCAGGTCGTGCCGCTCCTCCTGGTCGCCACGATCTGGTACGTCCTCGTCACCTCGGTCCTCGGCGTCGGACAGCACTACGTCGAGCGGTACTACGCCCGCGGCACGGCCGGTGCACGATGACGCGGAACCCGTCCGTCGTGATCGTGGGCGCCGGGCCGAGAGGAACCGGCCTCCTGGAACGGCTCGCCGCCAACCTGCCGGAGCTGTACGGGGACCGGCCCCTGGACGTCCATCTCGTCGACCCGCACCCGGCCGGCGGCGGACGCATCTGGCGCACCGAGCAGTCACCGCTGCTCTGGATGAACTCGCAGGCCGAGGACGTCACCATGTTCACCGACGAGACGGTGGACATCGACGGCCCGGTGCGGCCGGGACCCACCCTCGCCGAGTGGGCCGGACTCGACGGCCGCACCTTCCCCAGCCGCCCCCAGCAGGGCGCCTACCTGCGCTGGGTGTACGAGCGGACCCGCGCCGCGCTGCCCGCCTCGGTCACCGTCCATGAGCACCGCACCCACGCGGTCCGGGTCGGCGGCCCGCGCGAAGGGCGCCAGCGGGTCTGGCTGGAGGACCGCTCCGTGCCGCTCGTCGCCGACCTTGTCGTGCTCACCCTCGGCCATCTCGACGCCGAACCCGACGACGAACAGCGCCGGTCGGCCGACTTCGCCAAGCGCCACGGGCTGCTCCACCTCCCGCCCGACTTCACCGCCGACACCGACCTGTCCGCGCTGCCCGCCGGTGAACCGGTGCTCGTACGCGGCTTCGGTCTCGCCTTCGTCGACCTGATGGTGCTGCTCACCGAGGGCCGCGGCGGGCGCTACGAGGAGCGGGGCGAGCGGCTGGAGTACGTACCGTCCGGGCGTGAGCCGGTCCTGTACGTCGGATCCCGGCGCGGGTTGCCGTACCACTCCAAGATCGGGTACACGCTGGAGGGCGAACGGCCTCCGCTGCCCCGGTTCTTCGGCCCCGCCCAGGTCGACGAGCTGCTGAGGCGGCCCGGGCGGCTCGACTTCCGCCGCGACATCTGGCCCCTCGTCGACAAGGAGCTCGGCTGGGCCCACTACCACCGGCTCTTCGCAGCCCACCCCGAGCGGACCACCGCCGCGTGGACCGACTTCGAGGAGAAGTACGCGGCCGCGGCTCCCGGCGGGGCCGAGCTGGACGCCCTCGTCGCCGCCGCCGTCCCCGACCCCGCCGACCGGCTCGACCTGGACGCCCTCGACCACCCCCTGGACGGGGTGCGCTTCGCCTCGCCCGAGGCCCTCCAGGACGGGCTACGCCGCCACATCGCCGACGACCTGGCCCGGCGCCACGACCCCGAACACAGCCCGGACCTGGCGGTCTTCACCGCGCTGCTCTCGGTCTACGGGCAGCTCGTCCGGCTCGGCGACACCGGCGACCCGCGCGACTGGTGGCACGGCTTCTTCAGCTTCCTCGCCTCCGGACCGCCCGGCCCCCGGCTCCACCAGCTGCTCGCGCTCTCCCGTGCCGGGATCGTCCGCTTCCTCGGCGCCGGGACGACCGTGGTGGCCGACGAGGAACGCGGGGTCTTCCGGGCCCACTCCATGAGCGTGCCGGGGGAGTGGACCGACGCCCGCGCCCTGGTCGAGGCCCGGCTCCCCGACCCGACCCTGGAACGCACCGGCAGCCCCCTGCTCCGCGCCCTCCACGAGGACGGCGCCCGGGCCACCGCGGCCGGACTGCTCGCCGTCGACCCCGCCGACGGGCGGATCCTGGAGCGCGGTGGGCGCCCGCACCCGCGCCGTTTCGCGCTCGGCCCGCACACCACCTCCCGGGCCGGTGGCGCCTTCACCCGTCCGCGCACCGGCGGTGCCGCCTTCCGCCAGAACGACGCGACCGCACGGACCGCGCTGGCCTTCCTGCACGACCTGTCCTGCCGTGCCCAGCTCAGCGCCTGAGCCCCGTCACGCGCGCCGCAGGCGCCCGTCCTCCACCACTCCGTCGAACGCCACCATCCGAAGGGGAGCGCCCGATGAGCTCCATGGTCGAAGTCCGGTCCGTCCACAAGTCCTTCGGCGCGCTCGACGTGCTCCGGGGCGTCGACCTCGACGTCCGGGCCGGGGAGGTCGCCGTCGTCCTCGGCCCGTCCGGCTCCGGCAAGTCCACCCTGCTGCGGACCATCAACCACCTGGAGAAGGTCGACAGCGGCCGGATCAGCGTCGACGGCACCCTCGTCGGCTACCGCCGCTCCGGGAACAAGCTCCACGAACTGCGTGAACGCGAGATCCTCAAACAGCGCACCAGGATCGGCTTCGTCTTCCAGAACTTCCATCTCTTCCCGCACCTCACGGTGGTCGAGAACATCGTCGAGGCACCCGTCTGGGCCCTGAAGCGCCCACGCAAGGACGCCGTCGCCGCCGCCGAGAAGCTCCTCGACCGGGTCGGGCTCGCCGACAAGGCGGAGGCGTACCCCGGGCAGCTCTCCGGAGGCCAGCAGCAACGGGTCGCGATCGCCCGTGCGCTCGCCCTCGAACCGACGCTGCTGCTCTTCGACGAGCCGACCTCCGCACTCGACCCCGAGCTGGTCGGCGAGGTCCTCGACGTCATCAAGGACCTCGCCGCCTCCGGCACCACGATGATCGTCGTCACGCACGAGATCGGCTTCGCACGCGAGGTCGCGGACACCGTCGTCTTCATGGACGAGGGCCGGATCGTCGAGCAGGGCCCACCCGCAGAGGTGCTCGACAGCCCCCGCCACGAGCGCACCCGCGCCTTCCTCTCCAAGGTCCTCTGACCAGCCGTACCCGACGACCCGCACGGCCAGCCACGTACCAGGAGCTGACGCCCTGTGGAAAGGTTGAACACCATGAGCACGGATCCCCGACAGGGCGCACAGCAGGACTGGCAGCACTGGCACGAACAGCGCACGGCGGCGGTCGCCTCGTCGTACGGCCCGCTCTCCCTCACCGGTACGTACTGGCTCTCCGACTACCCGGAGGGGCGAATTCCGGCCGTTCCCGGACGGTGGCACGACGGCGGGGACGAGGTGGTCCTGACGGGGGACGCCGAGGACGCGATCACCGTCGACGGCAAGCCCCTGATCGGCAGTGTCCGGCTCACCGCGGACCACGCCCCGATCCACGAGTCCCGGGCCGAGTCCGCCGGCCGGCGTCTTGTCGTGCTGCGCCGCGAAGGTCTTTGGGCCGTACGGGACTTCGACCCCGAGTCGCAGGAGCGCCGCACCTTCCGGGGCATCGAGGCGACCCCGTACGACGAGCGCTGGGTGGTGCCCGGAACCTTCCGCGCCTACGAGCGGTCCCGCAGCGTCCGGGTGGAGAACGCCGACGGGAAGGAGCGCGGGCTCGGTCTCGCCGGCGAGCTCTCCTTCGAACTGCACGGCGTCGAGCACACGCTCCAGGTCGCGGTGGAGGACGACGGCACGCTGTGGGCGGTCTTCGCTGACCTCACCAGCGGCCGGGACAGCTACCGGTTCCGCTTTCTGCGTCCCCCCGCGCCGACGGCGGACGGCACGGTCACGGTCGACTTCAACCGCGCTCTGCTGCCGCCGTGCGCCTTCGCGGACCACTTCATCTGCCCCTTCCCGCCACCGGGGAACACCCTGGACACCGCGGTGCCGGCCGGGGAGCGACGGCTGGTCGAGGGCTGACCGGCCCCTTTGCACATGCCTCGCACCGGGCGGTAGTTGAGCGTCGTACGGTACGGCCGAAAGGCGCCCTTGCGGCAGTGGTACGGGCGGCCCGAGACTCCCCCACAGCGCCGGCCCCGGGCCGCGCCTCACGGGCCCGACACCCCACGTCGGGCCCCCGATTCCCCTCTGGAGGAACGCGAAGTGAGGATCAAGCGCACCACCCCCACGAGAACCGTCCGACTGCTCGCCGTCGCCACCGGCCTCGCCGCCGCGGCCGCGGTCGCCGTCCCCGCCGCGAACGCCGACACCGCACAGACCTTCGGCGCGACGCAGCTCGCCGCCGCGGGCGACGCCGTGCTCGCCGCCGACGTGGCCGGAACCGCCTGGCACGTCGACCAGGCCACCAACACCCTGGTCGTGACCGCCGACTCCACCGTGTCGCAGGCCGAGATCACCAAGATCAAGCGCCAGGCGGGCGCCAACGCCGGCGCGATCCGCGTCGAGCGCAGCCCCGGAAAGTTCAACAAGCTGATCTCCGGCGGCGACGCCATCTACGCCAGCAGCTGGCGCTGCTCCCTCGGCTTCAACGTCCGCGACAGCGCGGGCAACTACTACTTCCTCACCGCCGGACACTGCACCGACGGTGCGGGCACCTGGTACTCCAACTCCGGTCGGACCACCGTGCTCGGCTCCACCTCGGGATCCAGCTTCCCGACCAACGACTACGGCATCGTCCGGTACACCAACAGCTCCGTCACCAAGTCCGGCACGGTCGGCAGCGTCGACATCACCAGCGCGGCCAACGCCACCGTCGGCATGTCCGTGACGCGCCGCGGCTCCACCACCGGCACCCACAGCGGTTCGGTGACCGGCCTCAACGCCACGGTCAACTACGGCGGCGGCGACATCGTGTACGGCATGATCCGCACCAACGTGTGCGCCGAGCCCGGCGACTCCGGCGGTCCGCTCTACTCGGGCAGCCGCGCCATCGGCCTCACCTCCGGCGGCAGCGGCAACTGCTCCTCGGGCGGTACGACCTTCTTCCAGCCGGTCACCGAGGCGCTGAGCGCCTACGGAGTCAGCGTGTACTAGCCGGAGGCGGCGCCTCCGTAGCACGATGATCCGAACGATGTCAGGTCCCCGGGCACGCCGTGCCCGGGGACCTGACGCATGGACTCGTGGCGGGGGAGAGCGCGTGACGTCAAGGCCCGGAGCGATACACGCCTCACGCGCCCAGCGCCGCGTCCGGCGCAGTCCGCTGCTCTACACGGCGCCGATCGTGCTGCTCGTGCTGCTCACCGCCGTCCTCGGCTGGGAGATCGTGCGCGCCAACATGACGGAGGAGGCCAGGACCGACTGGCCCTGGCGGCTGCAACTCCTGGACATGGAGCCGCTGGGCAGCCTGCTCGCGGTCGCCGCGGCCGCGGTTCTGGGACGGGCGCAGTACGCCCGCACCGTACGGCCCTACCTCGGGCTGCGGGCCGACTGGGCGAGCGGGAACCTGGGGAGCGGCGCGGCCGAATGGCGGGTCGGACTGCTCAACGGAGGGCAGCACACCGCCGTGATCGAGGGGTACGAGTGCGGGGTCGTCCTTCCCGGAGAGTCCGCCCCCGCCTCCTGGACCGATGTCGCCGGCGCGGTGGACGTGCTGACCGCGGCCGGACTGATCGTCAAGGAGGACTTCCAGATCGTCTCCTTCGGCCGGTTCCCGCTGGTGGGCACGGGAAGTTACGACACCCTGACGGTCGCCTCCTTCTCCCGGCGCTTCGTCGCCGAGGTCGACGCCTTCTACATCCGGGTGCGGGTCGTCGACACGGCGGGCGACAGCCATGAGCGGATCATGAACTGTCTCGAGGGCGCCCGGGCGAGCGGCTACGCGCCGCCGTCCGCCTGAGCCCGCAGCCACTCCAGGACACGAGGCAGCGCGTACTGCGCCGCGAAATGACCGGCGCCCGGCTCCAGGACGAGGGTGGATCCGGCGATTCGTCCGGCCAGCCAACGGGTGTGGGAGGGCGGCGAGAACGCGTCGTCGAGGCCGTGCCAGAGCAGGACCGGGGTAGTCACGTCGGAGACCTCGAAGCCCCATGGCCGGGTGAAGGCCAGGCAGTCGTCGGTCCAGCCGTGGTGCGAGGTGCCGAGAGCCTCGCGGTAGGTGCCCAGCAGCGTGGCGCGCACGGCGGGGTCGGAGACGATCGGCAGGTCGTACTCGGACAGCTCCGCCCGCAGGTCCTCGATGAGCCCCTCCGGATCCTTCCGGACGGCCGCGGCCCGCGCCGCGAGGTCCTCGTCGAGCAGCTCGGGCGACTCGGTGGCCAGTCCGTACTCGCGGACGTTGAACGGTGTCATGCCGGCGAACCAGTCGAGGCCCGCCGCGTCCCGGGGCGCGATGCCCACCAGCGCAGCGGCCGCCCGGACGCGGCCGGGCAGCAGGGCGGCGCAGGCGAGCGCGTGCGGGGCGCCGCCGGAGCGTCCGACAACGGCGAAGCGCTCGACCCCCAGCGCGTCGGCGACGGCCGCGGCGTCCCGGGCCGCGTCGGCGACGCGGCGGCCGGGGAGCCGGTCCGAGCCGCCGTACCCGGGACGGTCGTAGGCGAAGAACCGCACGTCGGGATGGTGGGTCGCGAGGTCGGGCAGCGCGGTGCCCAGCCGGCTGCCCGGCGTGCCGTGCAGCAGCAGTACGGGGGTGCCCGAGGGGTTCCCCCATTCCTCGGCCGTCAGCAGGCGGCCGTCGTCGGTGCGCACATGCTTGCCCATGGCCTCGCAGCGTACTGGCCGGGGTGGCCGCCCGTACCTCGTCTCAGAGGGTGCGGGCGAACTCCAGGCGGTCGGCGAAGTTCACGTATCCGGCTCGCTCGAAGGCCCTCGCCATCGCCACGTTGGCGGCGTCGCAGTCCCCGCGGATCTCGGTGGCGCCCGCGGCGGCCAGGACACGGGTGCCCCGGATCACGACCGAGGTCGCGTACCCCTTGCCGCGGTGGGCCGGTGCGACGCCGACGAAGCCGATCACCGGAACGCTGGGGTTCTCGGCGGGCAGGCTGATCACGGCGACGGTGCCGTCCGCGTCAAAACCGAGCTCCCACCACTCGGGCTCGTGCTTCAGCTCGGCCGTCTCCTCGAAGAGCAGCTCCGCCGCGCGCCGGGCGCCGTGCTGCCGGACGTCCGCCGCGAGCCGGGCGTCCGCGGTGTCCGCGAGCAGCTCGGCCAGGACGGCGACGAAGGGCTCGGGGCCGAGTTCGGCGAGCGAGCGGAAGGTCAGACGGGGGTCGTCGGCGGGCAGGTCGACGGGTTCGCCGGGGTTCTGGAGGCTGAACCGGCGTCCGTCGCGGACCACTTCGTAGCCGGCGTTCCGCAGCAGCTCGCCCCGGCGCTCCGGGCCCCGCTGGAACTGCGGGGCCTGCGCGGGGGAGTCGACGACATGCTCCAGATCCGTCGCGCCCAGCTCCCTCGCCTTGGCGGCCGCCGCGTCGAGCAGCGCGGTCCCGGTCTCCGGCGAGTCCGCCGGAGCTTCGAACAGCACGACGGCGAGGGGGACTTCGTGCCCCGGTATGGTCCACAGCACCACGCTGCCGGTGAGCCGTCCGTCGCCGTCCTCGGCCACCAGACACCATTCGGGCCGGGTGCACGCGTTGTCGAGAAGCTGGGTGAGGTACGCACGGGTTGCGGCGTTGCGCTCGGTGTCACCGGAGTGCTCGACCAGGGCGGGGAGTTCGTCGGGACGGGCGGGGCGAACGAATGTCACAGAGAGCCTTGTCGGTTCGGAGGGGGTCTACCTCGCGAACCTAACCGTCGAGTGGCCGACGGGCCAGGGGATTTCGCGGTCGGTCGGCCGCGGGCTCTCACGCGGTGGCCGCGCCGGTCTCCTCGGCCGTCGGCTCCGGCCCCGGCTTGTGCTTCAGCGAGGACATCACCAGCGTGATCGAGCTGCCGACGACCGCCCAGGCGGAGAGCACCAGCAGCGAGCCGGTGACGTCGTTGCCCTTGAAATACGCGATCGAGCGCGCCACCCAGGTCCCGGCGCCCGGGGGCAGGGCGGGGCCGATCGCGTTCCAGAACGGTGGCAGCATCGGCAGCGGGAAGGCGCCGCCGGCGCTCGGGTTGCCCGCGACCACGATCAGCAGGATCGCGAGACCGATGCCGACGATGCCGAAGACCGACTGCAGGGCCAGGGTCGCCGCGCCGACCGCGAAGACGACGAGGGCGCCCAGGCCCCACAGCGCCGCGACACTGCCCGGCAGGGCGCCGAGGATCGGACCCACGATGACCGCGCCGCCGAGGCCGCCGAGGATCGCGTAGACCGTGAGCACCCCGAGCCGGATGATCGCGCGCTCCGGGTTGGCGGGTCGCGCGCCCGAGCTGATGGCGAGGATCGCGGCACAGATGTAGCCGCCGACGCACCAGCCGACGACCAGGTAGAAGGCAGAGAGGCCGTCGAAGTCCTCGGGAGAGGCGGGGGCCACGTCGACGGTCCTGATGGTGCGCTGGTTGGCGCCCTCGAGCCTGGTGAAGAGGGTGTCCAGGGCGGAGGAGAGCACGGTGCCGCCGCCGGAGGCGACGAGCAGGGTGTCGGTGGTCCTGGCCGGGTGCACCACCAGGGCGCCGTCGATCTCCCGGTTCAGGATCTGCTTCCGGGCCTCGGCCTCGTCCGTGACCGTGCGGGGGTCCAGCGGCTCGCCCGGGAGTCCCTCCAGCTGCCCGACGAGCTGGGCGGAGACCTGCGGCGGTGCGACCACACCGAAGGGCACGTCCCTCGGCTTCGGGTTGTGCAGCGCCCCGACGTACGAGGTGATGAACAGCAGCTGGAGGGCGAACACACCGATGACGAGCAGGGCTGCTCGCGGGGTGACGGCACTCTTCAGTTCAGCGGCGAGACTCATGCCCCCACGCTCCGGGGCGGGTGGTGTTTGCGCAGGTGGGATAGGTCCGAACGGATGATGCGCGCGGCGTATCGTACGCACGTTCGAAATGGGTTAGGGTGAGGAGGAGGGGGTGGGAACGTACGTACGAATCGATGCGGGAGGTGCACATGCCGGGGTTCGCGCATCTGCACACCGCATCGGGCTTCTCCCTGCGCTACGGCGCCTCGCACCCCGAGCGGCTGGCCCAGCGCGCCGCCGAACGTGGCATGGACGCCCTGGCGCTCACGGACCGGGACACGGTCGCGGGCGTGGTCCGCTTCGCGAAGGCCTGCGCGGAGGCGGGGGTGCGCCCTCTGTTCGGCGTGGACCTCGCGATCGCGGATCCGGCGCCGGCGGGGCAGGGGCAGGGCGGTGGCGGTGCGCGCGTGTACGCCGTGAACGGGCTCGGCGGTGCGGGGGTGGCCGGGTCCGGCGGCTCGGGTGCGCGCGCCGCGAACGGCTCCGGCCCGGCGGGGCGCGCGTCGGACGGGTCCGTCCCGTCCGTCCCGTCAGCTTCCGGCGGTGGCGAGCCCGCCTCCGGGGCGGGAGCGGCCGGGTCCGGCGGTGGCGGAGGATCCGTCCGGGGCTCCGGTGCGGCCGGGTGGCCGGTACGGGCGGCCGGAACCTCCGCGCGGCGGGTGCCCGTGCGGGGTGGCGCCTTCGTCGACGAGTCCCCGTCCCGTGTCGTCCTCCTCGCCCGCTCCGCGGCCGGCTGGGCCGCGCTCTGCCGGATGATCACCGCCGCTCACGCGGAGGGGGAGCAGCCGCGGCTGCCCTGGGACGCCAACCACGGCGACGACCTGACCGTGCTCCTCGGCCCCGCGTCCGACGTCGGCCGGGCCCTCGCCGCCGGCCGCCCCGACCGGGCCGCCCGGCTCCTCGTCCCCTGGCGCGAGCGCTACGGCGACGCCCTGCGTCTGGAGGCGGTCCACCACGGCCGCTCCGGCACCGGGCCGGGCTCGCTCCGGCTCGCCGCCCGCACCGTCGGCTTCGCCGCCGAGCAGGGTGTCCGCCCGGTCCTCAGCAACGCGGTCCGGTACGCGGACTCCGGCCAGGGCCCCGTCGCCGACGTCCTCGACTCCGCCCGCCGTCTCGTCCCCATCGACCCCCGCAAGGAACTCGACAGTGGCGAGGCCTGGCTCAAGGGCGCCGGCGACATGCTGGCCGGCGCCGAGCGGGTCGTCGAGGCGGCCGGCTTCCGCAGGGACGCCGCGCACCGGCTGCTCGACCAGACCATGGCGGTCGCCGACGGCTGCGTGATCGACCCCCAGGACGACCTCGGCATGGGCTCCGCCCACTTCCCCGAGCCGTACCTTGTCGGCGCCGCACACCGCACCGCCCAGCGCGTGCTGGCCTCCCGGGCCTCCGCCGGCATGGTCCTGCGGGGGTACGACCGCGGTCCCGGCCGGCGCGTGTACTGGGACCGGATGCACCGCGAGCTCGACATCATCGCCCACCACGGCTTCGCCACCTACTTCCTGACGGTCGCCCAGGTCGTCGACGACGTGAAGAGCATGGGGATCAGGGTCGCCGCGCGCGGCTCCGGTGCGGGCTCGTTCGTCAACCACCTCCTCGGCATCGCCCACGCCGACCCGGTCGAGCACGGACTCCTCATGGAGCGCTTCCTCTCCAAGAACCGCACCGCACTGCCCGACATCGACATCGACGTGGAGTCCGCCCGCCGTCTGGAGGTCTACCGCGCGATCATGGACCGCTTCGGCACCGAGCGGGTCGCCACCGTCGCCATGCCGGAGACCTATCGGGTCCGCCACGCGGTACGGGACGTGGGCGCCGCCCTCTCCATGGATCCGGCCGAGATCGACCGGATCGCCAAGGCGTTCCCGCACATCCGGGCCCGGGATGCGCTCGCCGCCCTCGACGAACTGCCCGAGCTGCGCGAACTCGCGGGCGAGAAGCAGGCGTACGGCAAGCTCTGGGAGCTGGTCGAGGCCCTCGACGCGCTGCCGCGCGGGATCGCCATGCACCCGTGCGGGGTGCTGCTCTCGGACGCCTCGCTGCTCACCCGTACCCCTGTCGTGCCCACCAGCGGCGAGGGATTCCCCATGGCCCAGTTCGACAAGGAGGACGTGGAGGACCTCGGGCTGCTCAAGCTCGACGTCCTCGGGGTGCGGATGCAGTCCGCGATGGCCCATGCCGTCGCGGAGGTGCAGCGGGCCACGGGCGAACGGCTGGACATCGACGACCCGGCGCAGGTGCCGGCCGGCGACCCCGCGACGTACCGGCTCATCCAGTCCACCGAGACCCTCGGCTGCTTCCAGATCGAGTCGCCGGGCCAGCGCGACCTGGTCGGCCGGCTTCAGCCGGCCACCTTCCACGACCTCGTCGTCGACATCTCGCTCTTCCGGCCGGGGCCGGTCGCCGCCGACATGGTCCGCCCGTTCATCGAGGCCCGCCACGGCCGGGCCCCCGTCCGCTATCCGCACCCGGACCTGGAGGGAGCGCTGAAGGAGACGTACGGCGTCGTCGTCTTCCACGAGCAGATCATCGAGATCGTGCGGATCATGACCGGCTGCGGCCGGGGCGAGGCCGACCAGGTCCGGCGCGGGCTCTCGCATCCCGAGTCGCAGGGCCGGATCAAGATCTGGTTCGCCCGGCGGGCCGAGGAACGGGGGTACGACTACGAGGTCATCGCCCGCGCCTGGGAGATCGTGGAGGCCTTCGGCTCGTACGGCTTCTGCAAGGCGCACGCGGTCGCCTTCGCCGTTCCCACCTACCAGTCGGCCTGGCTCAAGGCGCACCACCCGGCGGCCTTCTACGCCGGGCTGCTCACTCACGACCCGGGGATGTACCCGAAGCGGCTGCTGCTCGCGGACGCGCGGCGGCGCGGGGTGCCGGTGCTGCCGCTGGATGTGAACCGGTCGGCAGCAGCCCATCGAATCGAACTGGTGTCCGGTCCGCCGAAACGGTGGGGTCTGCGGCTCGCCCTCGCCGACGTCCACGGCATCAGCGAGGCGGAGAGTGCGCGGATCGAGGCCGGCCAGCCGTACGCCTCGCTGCTCGACTTCTGGGAGCGGGCCCGCCCGCGCAAACCGGTCGCCGAACGACTTGCGCAGGTCGGCGCGTTGGACGCCTTCGGTGCCAACCGCCGTGATCTGCTCCTGCACTTGACCGAACTCCACCGCACCCAGCGCGGAGCCGCCTCCTACGGCGGTCAACTCCCGCTCGCCCAGGGCCGGAAGACCGCCCCCATCGGTCTGCCCGACCTCGACGAGTCGGAGCGGCTCAGTGCCGAGCTGGGCGTCCTCGGCATGGACGCCTCGCGCCACCTCATGGGCGACCACCACGCCTTCCTGCGCGAACTCGGCGTGGTCTCCGCCAAGCGGCTGCGCGAGGCCCCGCACGGGCAGACCGTGCTGGTCGCGGGCGCCAAGGCGGCCACCCAGACCCCGCCGATCCGCTCCGGAAAGCGGGTCATCTTCACCACGCTCGACGACGGTACGGGCCTGGTCGACCTCGCCTTCTTCGACGACTCCCACGAGGCCTGCGCCCACACCGTCTTCCACTCCTGGCTGCTCCTCGTCCGGGGTGTGGTGCAGCGGCGCGGCCCGCGCAGCCTCAGCGTGGTCGGATCCGCGGCCTGGAACCTCGCCGAGCTGGTGGAGCTGCGGGCCACCGGCGGCCTGGAAGCGGTGGGCGCACGGCTCGCGGAGCCCACGCCGACGCCCACCGGAAACGGCGACGGCGGTCGCCGGATCACGATGGAGACCGGTTACGAGATGAACGCCTGGGCGGACCTGAAGCCGGCCGGCGAAGGCGCGGCGACGCCGGCCAGGAAGCTGTGGCACCAGAGTCCGGGGAGCGCGGGATGATCCTCTGTGTACGGTTCCGGCTGGAATCCACGGGGGAGGCGCTTCTCCCTCAACTGGTCGGGCTGCTCGGTGAGTTCACCCCGGTCGTCGAGGCCGCCCCGCCCGACACCCTGCTCGCCGACGTCCGCGGCGCGCTGCGCTACTTCGGCTGGAGCCCGGTCGAACTGGCCTCGGTGGTCCGGGTCAGGGCGCTCGCCCTGTACGGCGTCGACTGCGTCATCGGGGCCGGACCGAACCCGATGCTGGCCCGGATGGCGGCCCGCGAGGCCCGCCCCGGCGTCACCCTGGTCGTCGAGGACCCGGCCGCCTTCCTGCGGGAACGCCCGGTCGTCGCGCTCGACGGGGTCGGCCGCGCCACCGCCCGTACCCTCTGCGCGTACGGACTCGACTCCATCGGCCGGGTCGCCGACGCGCCGCTCGCCGTGCTCCAGCGGCTCGTCGGCGCGAAGGCCGGCCGCGAGCTGGTGGAGCGGGCCCGGGGGATCGACCGCAGCGCCGTCGTGCCGAACGCGCTCTCCCGGTCGATGGCAGCCGAACAAACCTTCTCCCAGGACGAGTTGGACCACTCGGCGCATCGCAGGGCGCTGCTCGCGCTCGCCGGGGAGCTGGGCGCCAGGATGCGTACGGAGAAGCAGGTGTGCCGCTCCCTCACGGTGACCGTGCGGTACGCGGACCGGTCCACCACCACCCGTACCCGTACCCTGCCCGAGCCGACCGCCCACTCGGCGGCGCTCACCGCTCTCGCGTACGCGATCCTTGGCTCGTTCGGGCTGCAGCGGGCCCGGGTGCGGGGGATCGCGCTGCGTGCGGAGGGGCTCGCGCCCGCGGAGGGGGCCGCGCAACAGCTGACCTTCGACCCGGCGGACGAGAAGGCCCGTCGGATCGAGGCGGTGGCGGACCGGGCGCGGGCGAAGTTCGGCCCGGGGGCGATCGTGCCGGGCTCGCTGGCGGCCTGACGTGCACCTGTACCGCCTGCGGCTACTCCTTATTGACGAGAAGTCACTTTTTACCGACGCGTAACTTCCCAGTCGAGGCTACTCGTGCGTAGCTTGGCTTGAAGCAGAGCATCCCCACTTGTGGTCCGGACCGCAGGGCTCGCTGTCATCGTTCGTCACAGATTTCCCTTGAGCCGCAAGGAGATCGCACGATGCTGCCCTGGAAACACGCGCTCAGAACCCTCTCGGTCCTCCTGCTGACCGCCGCCGCCACCCTCGCGCCCACCGCATCGGCCCAGGCCACCGCCGCCCCGAGCCGAGGCTGGAACGACTTCTCCTGCAAGCCCTCCGCCGCCCACCCGCGTCCGGTCGTCCTCGTCCACGGCACCTTCGGCAACTCCGTGGACAACTGGCTGGCCCTCGCGCCCTACCTGGTCAACCGTGGCTACTGCGTCTTCTCGCTCGACTACGGCCAGCTGCCGAACGTGCCGTTCTTCCACGGCCTTGGCCCGATCGAGAAGTCGGCCGAGCAGCTCGACGTATACGTCGACAAGGTGCTCGCCGCCACCGGTGCCGCCGAGGCCGACCTCGTCGGTCACTCGCAGGGTGGCATGATGCCGCGCCACTACATCAAGTTCCTCGGCGGGGCCGAGAAGGTCAACGCGCTCGTCGGGATCGCTCCCGACAACCACGGCACGACCCTCCTCGGCCTCACCAAGCTGCTGCCGTACTTCCCCGGTGTCGAGGACTTCATCACCGCGAACACACCGGGCCTCGCCGACCAGATGGCCGGATCACCGTTCATCACCCGGCTCAACGAGGGCGGGGACACGGTTCCGGGCGTCACGTACACGGTCATCGCGACCAAGTACGACGAGGTCGTCACCCCGTACCGCTCGGGGTTCCTCGACGGTCCGAACGTCACCAACGTCGTCATCCAGGACAAGTGCGCGCTGGACCTCTCGGAGCACGTGGCGATCGGGACGCTGGACCGGATCACGTTCCACGAGGTGACGAACGCTCTCGACCCGGCCCGTGCGACCCCGACCACCTGCGCGTCCGTGATCGGCTGACCCTACGGCGTCAGCGGCTGTGCCGGCCCGCGGGCACGGCCTTGCGGCGGACGGCCGCGAACAGCAGCGACGCACCGAGCGCCAGGACGGCGGCGCCGCCGACCGCGATGTACGGGGTCGCGGCGTCGCCCCCGGTCGCGGCGAGGCTCTCGCCCGGACCGGAACCGGCGGCGGCGGGCGCGTTGGGCGCGGCCGGCTCCGAGGACGCGGGCGCCGTCGTGGCGGCCGGGGCGGCAGCCGTCGCCTCCGCCCCGGTCTCGGCCTTGTCGTCACCGTGCCCGCCGTGCTCCACGGACGACTTGTCCTCACCGTCCTTGATCTCCTCGTCGGTCGGCGCGGACGCCGTCGGCGCCGGGGCGCCGCCCGTGTTGCCGCTGTCCTTCCCGAACACGACGTCGGAGCAGGTGTAGAACGCCTCGGGGGAGTCGGAGCGCTGCCAGATCGAGTAGATCAGGTGGCGGCCGGACTTGTCGGGCACGGTGCCGTCGAAGACGTAGTCGCCGTTCTCCATCCGCGGGTCGGTGACCGTCGCGAACGGCTTCCCCTCCAGGTCCGACCACGTCAGCGGCTTCGAGGGGTCGTAGCCGTCCTTGGTGACGTACAGCTCGAAGGAACCCCTGTGCGGGGCGGTCCCCTTGTAGCGGAAGGTGTGCTTGCCGGAGGCGAGCGTGCTCGCCGGCCAGTCGCCCCGGGCCAGGTCGAGCCCGCGGTACTTGTCGTTGCCGGCGCTGCACAGCTTGCCGTCCGGGATCAGCTCGCGGTGCTTCCCGGCGGCGTTGGCGATGTTCACCGCGTTCCAGTCGTAGAACGCCTGCGTCCCACTGGCCGCGACCGCCGCCTTGCACGCCGCCGACTTCGGACTCTCCGGCCCCTCGGCGTAACAGGCCGAGACCCGACTCACCGGATCGGTCATCGACCCGTGCGCGGAGGCCGGCGCGGCGGCGAGCCCGGCGAGCGCGAGCGGCGCGACACCGAGGGCGAGAACGGTGGCGGCCGTACGGCGGCGAGAGGTCATGGGGGGACAACTCCTTCACGAGGGTGGTGTGGGGTTGCCGAGAAAGCTAGCCGCCGCGAAGGCCGAAAAGACCGGTGGAGAGGGGGAGACGGCGATCCTTAGGATGCCTTTAAGGCGGAGGTAAGAGGGGGCTCAGAAAGCACCCGGGGCCCTGCGTCGCAGGGCTGGTGGGACCAGCCCTTCCCGTCCGCGAGCGTCCGCCGGCGTCCGGCTGGTGTCGTGTCCGTTGGCTCTCTGTGTGGCTCCCCTGGGGAGCCACACGGCGGCGGCGTCGACATCTGCTTTGTAAGTTCGACCAGCCGCGCCGCTCACCTAGCCCCCGAGGCAATGGCTTGGCCCTGTGCATGCCTCGGGAGTCGTTCAAAGCCGTTCAAGTGCACTGACGTTGCCGTCAGATACTGCCGTCACCGGAACCTGCTGCGGCAGCGGAGGTCAGCAGGGCGCAGCCGACACTCGCCGGCCCCCTGCTGCACGCTGGGGCGTTCTCTCCCTCGACTCTGCGCTCCTGGGGTTGCGGCATGATGATCCGTCATGGAATCAGAGGTCATAGCCGCGATTGTGGCCGCAAGTGTCAGTATTCCCACCGGGCTCGTCGCTGCTGGTGCCGCCTATCTGGGAGCCCGGGCCCAAGCGCGCGGTGCCCACCTCGGCCCTATCAACTCGATACGCCGCGCCGCCCAACGTGACGCGTATGCCCAGCTCCTCACCTCATGGCGTGCCGTCTGGAGGCTCACGCACGACGTGGACGGGGTCGGGACCTCGCCCACGGAGCAAGACCTGCTCGAATCGCGCGTCAACAGCGCCTACGAGACCCTCGACGGAGCTATCGCACTGGTGATCCTCGAAGGACCCGATCACATCGCACAGCTGGCCCGAGACCTCGAAGACGTGAACGACGAACTGCACTTTCAGGCCTGCGGTGTCATCACGCGCGCTCGCGGCGGGGACTTGTCGGGGTACCTGCGCCTCGACTTCTACCGCTATCAACAAGCGGGCATGCGCGCGGCGGACGAGTTCGTCAAAGCCGCTCAAGCCCACCTCAACGGCGACGGTGTGTAAGGCGCGCGGCTCAGGAGGCCGCCTCTGCTCAGCGCATCTCAGCTGGTTTGGCGACTGTGAGCTCCTATCGCTGCGCTCCAGTCCATTGGGCCCCCTGAAATGACGGACTGCCATCGTCCACCATGAAGGTCGGCGGAGCGGCTTTGGGCTGGAGCTGCCATGGGGCGAGAGATCGGGGCCCGTACGCTGGTCAGCGAAATCGGGCAGTCTGTGGACCTGCCCGTTAAGGCCCGATGTGGGCCCCGATCTTCGAGGCTCGCCCCATGGTGGCTGCCTAAAGCCGTGGAGCCGACCGGGCCCAGCCACAGCGGGCTTTCGTCCACTGCATCAGGTGTTCTCGCTTCAGCCGCGCGGCAGGCGGAGCCGGGGCCCGGAGCGGGGCGGAGAGAGGACCTACCCCCGCTACCGGCCCGCGCCCCCACAGGCCGGGCCGGTAGCGGACACATCCGCTACCGCTACCCCTATCCGCTACCTCGATCATGCCCCTGACCAGGGCGGTAGCGGAGGTAGCGGAAGTAGCGGACCTGACAGGAAGGGGGCCAGACGGCCCCACCTGCGTCGCCGCCTGGCCAGGAGAGGAAGTCCATGACCACGGCCCCTGTCACGTCTTCATCTGAGCACCGCCTGCACCGCGTTGAAGCTGCCGCCGAATCGCTCAACATCAAGCGGACCACGGCGTACGAGGAGATCCGTCTCGGACGCCTCCGCACCGTCCGTATCGGGCGACGGCGCCTCGTGCCGACTGAGTACATCGACGACTACGTCGAACTCCTCAAGCGCGAAGCCGAAGCTGCCGCCTGAAAGGCCGTCGCCGGCGCAGCACCAACGCCCAGACCCCCAGCCCGCCCCCGACCACGCACATGACGGCCCCGCCCACCACGGCTCCGCCCGCGACGATGAAATCCGTCGGCCTGCGGACGTCTTCGCCGCGCACTGCTGAAATGTGGATGGTGCCCTGGTCCTCCCCGAGGTGCAGTGAGGAGTCCACTGAGTTGTTGCGGTTGTCGCCCAACAGGAAGATCCGCTGCTCGGGCACGGTCACGTCGAAGGGAACGATGGACGGCACGGACCGGTCCAGGATGTACGGCTCGTCCAGCGGCTGCCCGTTGAGCCTGAGCGTGCTCTCGCCCTGCCGGTACTCGATCCGGTCGCCGCCGAACGCCACCACCCGCGACAGCACGAGCCCGTCCGGCACCCACTCCGGAACCGATACGAGCACCACGTCGCCCCGCGAGACCTCGAAGTTCTCGCTGTCGGCGCCCATCGAGAACCAGGCCGTGTCCCCCGGCTCGTACGTCGGCCGCATGTTTTCGCCGCGGATGTTCTCCTTCTGGTAGACCACCTCCGGGTGGTCTCCGGGCGCCGACATCGCCCCCCAGGCCGACCCGCCGAGCACCAGCAGCCCACCCGCTGCCAGCAGCACGATCGCCCAGATACCCCGTCCCCGCCCCCGCCTGCGCTCCATCACTCGCGCAGAATACGGATGCGGCCCCGTCACCACCAGGGTGCTGAGGGGCCTGAACGGGACGTAGTCGTGCCTTCGCCGAGCGAAGAGGCCCAGTTTGGAAGACCGCGTATGCGGATGGGGGCTGACCTGCTGGTTCGCTGGCCCGGGGAAGAACAGCTAGATCACTGAGGTTCCCCGTGGTTCCCCGCCCAGCACCGACCGATCGGGCACGCACGGGGCCCGGCGATTCAACGCTTCTGGGCCCTGTACCTCTTGAGAAGGGCCGTGATCTTCGCGTAGTCGGCGGCGCCATTCAGCTCAACCAGGAGATCATCGGGACAGAGCTCGTAGTGGTCGCCCCACCATCGCCGTCCCTTGTTGTCCCAGATGCGGTAACCCCCGGGTACGCCTCTAGCCACGTACCGCCTTCTGCTCATGCCGCTCCCCCTCCTGCCGCGATGGCCTCCGGCACGGTACATCGCGGGTGGCGACGAGCTGCCGGAAGACGAATGAACGACGCGCTCATCAGTACGGAACGTCCTCAACGTGTGCCATGGCCGTCATCGTAGGAGTCGGGCCCGACAGTGAGGACGTCGACGAGGAGGACGGATGACCGACGACACCCCCCTCTTCCGGGAGGGCCTGCGGGCGCTTCCGGACAGCTGGGGCCACTGGCCCGACGAGGAGACCCCCGAACGGTGGGCCCTGGTCCGCGGCGTCCTGGAGGCCGGGCTGCCGCCCGCACGCCTCGACGAGCCGGAGCCGCGCATCCATCCCAAGGACAAGTTCTTCGCGGACGACGAGTACCCGCCCGACGACTGGCACTGCAACGAGATCCTGCGCGAACTCGTGAAGGACCTGCCCCGCCTCACCGTCGGACAGCTGGCCGAGGTCGAGGCCGCCTGCGCCGCCGACGGCCTCGACACCACCGACTTCCCGCGGACATGGACGTGGCGGATCGCCGGCCGGCTCGTCGAACCCGCGCTGAACTGGTGCGGCATCGCCGACGACATCGACGCCCTCGACCGCTGGTTCCCGGAGCTCGCCGCGCTGTACATCCGGCGGCGGATGGCCGTCGAGCAGGCGACCCTCTCCCTCCTCGCCGTCCGCGAACTCCCCAGCGCCCGCGCCGCGCTCACCGCCCTCGCTGTCGACGAGGACGTCGACGAGGAGACCCGTGTGTGGATTGCGAAGCGCCTGAAGGAGGACGAGAGTTCGGCCTGAGCCGAGCGCCTACCCCAGCCGTCGGTAGCGCCGCTCCGGGCGCCCCGTGCCTCCGTACCGCAGTGTGATCTCCGCGCGGCCCGTCTCCGCGAAGTACTCCAGATAGCGGCGCGCGCTGACCCGGGAGAGGGAGCCCGCCTCCGCGCACTCCGTCGCCGACAGGCCCTCCGGGTGCGCACGCAGGATGCCGTCCACCAGTTCCGCCGTGTGCGCGGCGAGGCCCTTCGGGAGTTCGCGCGAGCCCGGCGGGCGGGTCCCGAAGATCTGGTCCACATCCTCCTGGCGGGCCTCGTCCAGCGCGTCCAGGCGCGTGCGCAGCGAGGCCACGTGCCGCAGCTGCTCCTGCAGGGCGGCCTGGTTGAACGGCTTGATCAGATAGTGCAGCGCCCCCGCCCGCAGCGCCGAGCGGATCATGGCGGCGTCCCGAGCCGCCGTGATGAACAGGGCGTCGACGGCCAGACCGGTCCCGCGCAGCTCCCGCAGCACACTGATCCCGTCCATGTCGGGCAGGAAGATGTCGAGCAGCACCAGATCCGGGCGCAGCCGGTCGGCCAGACGCAGCGCGTCCGCGCCGCTGTGCGCGACCCCGACGACGGAGAAACCGTCCACGGCCGACACATAACGGCTGTGCAGCTTCGCGACCATGAAGTCGTCGTCCACCACCAGCACCTTTGTCACCCCGACACGCTAGGTCGCGACCACAAGGACCACAACGTCCGTTGATTGCGGAAGAGAGACAGCTTCTTAACGCGCAGGCAACATGTGGGCCACTTCACATCCCTTATCGAGAGGCGGCACACGTGCGTCTGCGCACCCCCCTCGCCCTGCTCGGGGCCGCGCTGCTGGTGTTGGTGGGGCCGCCCCTGCTCTCCACCGGCGGCGGCTCCGACACCGGCACCCAGATACCGGGCCTGCGGTTCATGGTTCCCAACACGCCCGGCGGCGGATACGACATCACCGCCCGCACCGCGGCCAAGAACGCCGAGGACGCCGGTCTCACCACCGACATCGAGGTCTTCAACCTGCCCGGCGCCGGCGGCACCGTCGGTCTGACCCGGCTCGTCGGCGAGCACGGCAACGGCCGGCTCGCCATGTCCATGGGCCTCGGCGTCGTCGGAGCGGTCCACACCAACAAGACCCCGAAGACGCTCGCCGACACCACCCCGATCGCCCGGCTCACCATGGAGCAGGACATCGTCGTGGTCGGCAAGAACTCCCCGTACAAGACCATCCAGGACCTGCTCGCCGCCTGGAAGAAGGACCCCGGGAAGCTGCCCGTCGGCGGCGGCTCCTCCCCCGGCGGACCCGACCACCTCGCCCCCATGCTGATGGCCCAGGCCGCCGGCATCGCGCCGAAGAGCGTCAACTACATCCCCTTCGACGGCGGCGGCGAGCTCCTCGCCTCCATCCTCGGCAACAAGGTCGCCTTCGGCGTCTCGGGCGTCGGCGAGTACCTCGACCAGATCCAGTCCGGCGAACTGCGGCTCCTCGCCGTCACCGGCGCCGAGCGGATCCCCGGCCTGGACGCCCCCACCCTGCGCGAGGCAGGACTCGACACCGAGTTCATCAACTGGCGGGGGATCGTCGCCCCGCCCGGCCTCTCCGACGCCGAGCGCGACAAACTCGTCGGCCTGGTGAAGAAGCTGCACGACTCCCCGGAGTGGCGCGAGTCGCTGAAGAAGAACAACTGGAACGACGCCTTCCTGCCCGGCGAGGAGTTCGGCACCTTCCTCACCGAGCAGGACGAGCGGGTCGGCTCGGTACTGAAGGAGCTCGGACTGTGACGAACACAGCGACGACCAAGGAGACGACGGAAGCGACCACGGAGAAGAAGTCCTGGCTGCGCGAGCACTCCGAGCTCGGCGTCAGCCTCCTCCTCTTCGCCATCGGCGTCCTCGTCCTCACCGACGCCCTCACCATGACCGTCGACATCGCCCAGCGCGGTCCCGTCGGCCCCAAGACCGTCCCGGTCCTGGTCGGCGCCGGCCTGCTCGTCGTCGCCGTCCTCCTCGCGATCGACGTCCTGCGCGGCGGCCGCGGCGAGTCCGAGGGCGGCGAGGACATCGACCTCTCCGAGCCCAGCGACTGGCGTACGGTCCTGCTCCTCGCCGGAGTCTTCCTCGCCTTCGCGGTCCTGATCGGACCGGTCGGCTTCCCCGTCTCCGGAGCCCTCCTCTTCTGGGGCGCGGCCTACGCCCTCGGCAGCCGCCACCTCCACCGAGACCCGCTGATCGCCGCCGGACTCTCCCTGATCACCTATGTCATCTTCAACAACCTGCTCGGAGTTCCGCTGCCCGGCGGCCCGCTGATGGGAGTGCTCTGACCCATGGACTCACTGAACTCCCTGATCGACGGATTCGGCACCGCCCTCACCCCGATCAACCTGCTCTGGGCCGCCATCGGCGTGCTCCTCGGCACCGCCATCGGCGTCCTGCCCGGCATCGGCCCGGCCATGGCGGTCGCGCTGCTGCTGCCGGTGACGTACGGACTCGAACCGACCGGCGCCTTCATCATGTTCGCCGGCATCTACTACGGAGCCATGTTCGGCGGCTCCACCACCTCGATCCTGCTCAACACCCCCGGCGAGAGCGCGGCCGTCGTCGCCGCCATGGAGGGCAACCCCATGGCCAAGGCGGGTCGCGGCGCACAGGCGCTCGCGGCCGCCGCCATCGGCCACTTCGCCGGCGGCATGATCGGCACGCTCCTGCTCGTCGCGCTCGCCCCGACCGTCGCCGCACTCGCCGTCGACATCGGCGCGCCCGACTACTTCGCCATCATGGTCCTCGCGTTCATCGCGGTGACCTCCGTCCTCGGCTCCTCCCGCATCCGCGGCCTCGCCTCGCTCCTCATCGGCCTCACCCTCGGCCTGGTCGGCCTCGACCAGATGACCGGCCAGCAGCGCCTCACCTTCGGCTCGCTCCAGCTCGCCGACGGCATCGACGTCGTGATCGTCGCGGTGGGCCTCTTCGCCATCGGCGAGGCCCTGTGGGTCGCCGCCCATCTTCGCCGCACCGCGGGGGAGGCCATCCCGGTCGGACGTCCGTGGCTCGGCAAGGACGATGTGCGGCGCACCTGGAAGTCCTGGCTGCGCGGCCCCGTCATCGGCTTCCCGTTCGGCGCCATCCCGGCCGGCGGCGCGGAGATCCCGACCTTCCTGTCGTATGTCACCGAGAAGCGGCTCTCCAAGCACAAGGACCAGTTCGGCAAGGGCGCCATCGAGGGCGTCGCGGGACCCGAGTCCGCCGCCTCCGCCTCCGCCGCGGGCACCCTCGTCTCCATGCTGACCCTGGGCCTGCCGACGACGGCCGTCGCCGCCGTCATGCTCGCCGCCTTCCAGCAGTACGGCATCCAGCCCGGCCCGCTGCTCTTCGAGCGCGAACCCGACCTGGTCTGGGGCCTGATCGCCTCGCTCTTCGTCGGCATGGTCCTGCTGCTCGCGCTCAACCTGCCGCTCGCGCCCGTCTGGGCCAAGCTCCTGCGCATCCCGCGTCCGTACCTCTACGCCGGCATCCTGTTCTTCGCCGCCGTCGGCGCGTACGCGGTGGGCGGCGAGGCGCTCGACCTGGTCATTCTGCTGATCATCGGCCTGATCGGCTTCGGTATGCGGCGCTACGGCCTCCCGGTCCTGCCCGCCGTGATCGGCGTCATCCTCGGCCCGGCCGCCGAACAGCAGTTGCGCCGCGCCCTGCAGATCAGCGACGGATCGCTGACCGGCCTGGTGAACACGCCGTTCTCGGTGACGGTCTACGCCGTGGTGGTGCTCCTTCTGGCCTGGCCCCTGCTGAGGAAGGTGATCGTTCGCCGCCGTAACGTGTCGGCATGACACCGGACATCCGCCTCGCAGTGGCCACAGACGTCCCCCGGGTGAAGGCCGTGACCGACGCGGCCTACCACCACTACATCGGACGGATCGGCCTTGTGCCGGCCCCGATGGAGGCGGACCACGCGGCGGACGTGGCCGCGGGGAGGGTGTTCGTCGCCGGTGACCCGGTGGTCGGTCTCGTGGTCCTCAGGACCGAGGCCGACCACCTGTATCTCGACAACATCGCCGTCCACCCCGACGTGCAGGGCACCGGTCTCGGCCGCCGTCTTCTCGCCTTCGTGGAGTCCCGGGCCCGCGAACTCGGGCTCCCCGAGGTGCGGCTGCTCACCAACGCGATGATGTGGGAGAACCAGAAGATGTACGAGCGGTACGGCTACGAGGTCGTCGAACGGAGGCTGGACGGCCCGTACGACCGTATTCATTACCGCAAGCGCCTCAACTCGCCCCCGATAGGGTGAGTTTCGGACAGCGGGCGGCTTGATCCGGTATCCCTGGCGGGCGACACCACCCCCCACCCCCGAAGGGACATCCCCGATGCGACTCCGCCTCGCCCTCGCCGTCGGCACCTTGCTGGTCGCCGCCGCCGCGTCCTCCGCCCACGCCGGCCCCGGCGACGAGCTCTCCGTCGCCGGCCACGGAACCGTCGCCGGCGACGGCACGGTCACCGTCTCCGGCACGTACCGTTGCCTCGACGACAGCGCCGGCCCGGTCTTCGTGAGCAGCACGCTCGTCCAGGAGGAGCACTCCGCCGGGATCGGCGGCACCCGTGCCGTCTGCGACGGCCTGGAGCGCACCTGGTCCAACACGGCCGTCGTGAAGGAGCCCGCCTACCGTGCGGGCGACGCCCGGGTGAAGGCCACCCTGATGCAGCTCACGCCCACCGGCCCGCTGGGCCTGCCGCTGCCCGGCTTCCTCGCCACCAGGGACTCGGCCGTGACCCTGAGGTAGGGATCCGGCACGTCTCCGCCCGGTCCGGAGGCCGGGTCCAGCCCGCCGCCCCGTGACGATGGGCTCGAGCACCTGCTCGGGCGTCGGACCGAAGCCGGTGTCCGGGCCGTCCGGGGGACAGGGCTCAGCCGAGCAGCTCCCTCAGCCCCGCACGGCCGAGGAGTTCGAGCTCGTCGAGGGCCGCGACCGCGCAGGCCGCCGCCTCCGGGTCGGAGGCGGCCAGGCCGCTCGCCTCGAACTCGTCCTCGTCGAGCCGCAGCACCTCGCTGCCGTCCGCCGACACCCACAGATCCAGGTCCAGGTCCTCGACCACGACCTCGGCGCCGTCGATCACGGCCGGCCGGGTCACATCGCAGTACCAGCCCTTGAGCGTCCCGTCGGCGGAACGGACCTCCTTCACCGCGTACCAGCGGTCCCGCCAGTAGTGCTCCACGAACACGTCACCCGGCTCGAACCGTACGAAGCCGAAGTCCCGCACCCCCTCGGCCGCCCACGGAGCGCGGACCGACAGCCGGGTGCCGGCGTCGGTGAGGACCTCGGCGGGATAGCGGATCTTCGTGCGACCCGCCTTCACGAGCACAACCTCAACCGAGCGTGCGGGCATGACGTACCTCCGTTGCGCAGATGTCGTAGCCGAACCACTTGTTGATCGCCAGCATCGGCTCGTTGCCGGCGTCGTTCCCGGTGAACGCCTCCGTGCACCCGGCCGCCCGCGCCCGGTGCAGAGAGTGGTTCTTGGCGAGCTTGGCCAGCCCGCGCCCGCGGAAGGCCGGGTCGGTGCCGGTCATCCCGGAGCTGTACCGCCCCTGTCCGTCGGTCTGGGCGGCGCTGAACGCGGCGGGGCGGCCGTCGACGACCGCGACGACGGTCAGCTCGGGGTCGAACAGCGGGTGGTGCCACGTGGTCGCCAGCCAGTGCTCGTAGTCCGTCAGCTCGGCGCCGACGTCGCCGGGCTCGTCGGCCGTGGTCAGCGCGTCGAGCACGAAGAGCGGACGGGGATCGGCGGCGAACTCGGCGGCAATCCGCAGCTCGACACCGGCCGGCGGCTCCTGGAGCGGCGGCAGGTCGGCAGTGGTGAGGTCGAGGCGGAGGAAGTGCGCGGAACGGCGGGCGGCGTACCCGTGCCGCTCGGCGAAGGCACGGAACCCCGGCTCGTCGAGCACCCAGCTGTAGAGCACGGTCGCGCCGTGCTGCGCGAGATGCTCCTCGGAGGCCCGTACCAGCAGCGTGCCGGCACCGAGCCCCCGCTTCTCCGGGTGGACGTAGACGTTGACCGATCCGACCCCGGCCTCGGGCGCGTCGTGCGCGATACGGAGCTGGGAGGTGCCGACGATCTCCCCGTCGATCTCGGCGACCAGCGGACGCTCGTGCGCGTCAGGATGGGAGTGGGCCCAGTCGAAGGCCACCTGGGCGGCGTTCGCCAGCATGAACGGGATGGCAGCGCGCCGTACGCGGGCGAATCCCTCGGCGTCCTCAGGTCGTACATCACGGACGATCACAGTCATGGTGTCGCACGGTACGGGCCGAAGTGGCGCGGCCGCCTCCCCTTTTTCCCGGGGGCGGGGGCAGAATCGGGCCGTGACATTGCGAATCACCGTGGACACGGACTCGTCGACCGCCCCGTACGAACAACTGCGCGCCCAGATCGCGAGGCGCGCCCGCTCCGGTGCCCTGCCGGTGGGCTACAAGCTGCCGACGGTACGTGGCCTGGCGGAGGAGCTGGGCCTCGCGGCGAACACGGTCGCCAAGGCGTACAAGTCGCTGGAGGCGGACGGGGTGATCGAGACGCGCGGCCGCAACGGCACGTTCGTCGCGGCGGCGGGCGACGCGGCGGAGCGCCTGGCGGCGTACGCGGCGGCGACGTACGCGGCGGAGGCGAGGCGTCTGGGCCTGACCCGCGAGGCGGCGGCCTCGGCGGTGACGGACGCGCTTCGGGCGGCGTACGGCGCTTGATCTCCCCGTTGAGCCCACCCGTCCCACCCGTCACGCAGGGCTGGGGTCCCCCGGACGGAGTCCGGGGGAGGGTGGGCACCCCCGCCGAGCGCTGCCGTTTCCGGGGGAGTACACCCCAGGCCCGTGGCTACAGGTACATCCCCGCATCGGGGATCCGGGGCTCCGGGAGCCCCGGGGCCGACGTGCCGCGTCGCAGCGCGAAGAGCTCCGCCAGCGTTGCACCGTCGTGCGGAATCCCCTCCTCCGTGCCCAGCCACCCCACCGCCTCGTTCCGCGTGAGACCGCCCACCTCGATCCGCGCCAGACACCGCCCCGGGCGGACCACCGCCGGGTGCAGCCGCTCCAGGTCCTCGTTGGTCGTGACGCCGACGAGGACGTTGCGGCCCTGGCCGAGCAGCCCGTCCGTCAGGTTCAGGAGCCGGGACAGCGCCTGGCCCGCCGTGTGCTTCGCCTCACCGCGGATCAGCTCGTCGCAGTCCTCCAGGAGCAGCAGCCGCCACCGCCCCTTCGCCGTGCCCTCGTCCTCGCCGATCGCGATGTCCATCAGATAGCCGACGTCGTTGAAGAGCCGCTCCGGGTCCAGGACGCAGTCCACCTGGCACCAGTCCCGCCACGACCGGGCGAGCGTGCGCAGCGCGGAGGTCTTGCCCGTTCCCGGCGGCCCGTGGAGCAGCAGCAGCCGCCCCGCGATGTCGTCCGGGGTGACCTTCATCAGCCGGTCCATCGCGTCGGCCACCGGCGCCGTGTAGTTGGGCCGGATCTCCTCCCACGTTCCCGCGCTGATCTGACGGGTCGTACGGTGCGGGCCGCGCCGCGGCGACACGTACCAGAAGCCCATCGTCACGTTCTCGGGCTGAGGCTCGGGCTCGTCCTTCGCCCCGTCCGTCGCCTCCTTGAGGACCTTCTCCGCCAGCTCCGCCCCGGTCGCCGTGACGGTGACGTCCGCGCCCCGGTTCCAGCGGGAGATCAGCAGAGTCCAGCCCTCGCCCTCGGCGAGCACCGCGCTGCGGTCGTCGTCCTTGGCGGCACGCAGCACCTTCGCCCCGGCCGGCAGGAGCGTCGCGGCGGGCTTCACCCGGTCCAGGGTGGTGCTGTGGGAGTGCGGCTGCTCGCCGGTCGCGAAGCGGCCGAGGAACAGCGCGTCGACGACGTCGGCGGGTGAGTCGCTGTCGTCGACGTTGAGGCGCATCGGCAGTGCTTGATGCGGCTCGGACGGCGGCATGGTGGCAGACATGACGGCCATGATCCGGCAATCGGGCATTCCGTGCACGGTGTTTTGAACGGGACGATCCCGCGGGTCGCGGCGGTGGCGGCCACCGCGACCCCTCGGGGTCAGGCCGCGTGCCGACCGGCCGCCCGCAGGGCCCCCCGCGCCCTGCGCACCACCGCGTACCCCTTGGTCAGCGCCCGGTCCGCGGCGAAGGTGCGTCCGATCGCCCGGCCCTCCACCAGTCGCTCGAACTCCTCGATGCCGGTGGACCGCCGCACGGTCACCCGCTCCAGGGCGTACGGTCCCTGGCAGCGCCTCGCCGTCGCGTTGCCGACGGCGAGGGCCTGGGCGTATCCGGCCGCCCGGACCGTCCGCCGGACGCGGCGGTTGGAGTATCCGTACGGGTAGGCGAAGGACACCGGCGCCCTGCCCAGCTCCTCGCGGACGATCTCCTTGCAGCGCAGGGTCTCGTACCAGAGCCGTCGGTCGTCGACCTGGTCGAGCTGCGGATGCGTGTGGGTGTGCCCGCCGATCTCCGTACCGGCGGCGGCCAGTTCACGGACCTGGTCCCAGTCGAGCATGGTGTCCAGGGCCCCGCCCCCGTCGTACGCGCCGCGCAGCCAGCCCGTGGAGACGAAGAGCGTCGAGGCGAAGCCGTGTTTGGACAGCACCGGCAGGGCGTGCCGGTGCACCCCCTCGTAGCCGTCGTCGAAGGTGATCAGGACCGGGCGCGCGGGCAGGGCTCCGCCCCTGCGCCAGGCCGTGGCCAGTTCGGCGGTGGTGAGCGGGGTGAGACCGCGGTCGGCCACCACCGCCATCTGCTCGGCGAACGCCTCGGGCGAGACGGACAGCCGGTGAGTCGCCGGAGCGGGCCGGTGGTCCACCGCGTGGTACATCAGGATCGGTACGGGTTCGGTCACGCGGCCACCTCCGGAGCCGACGCCTGGTCGGACCACGTCGGGATCGGGCCCGAGGAGAACGTCGCCCCACCCCGGCGCACCCGCAGCGCGCCCTGTACGAACCCGCCAACGGCCACCACCACGCCCGCCACGATCGCGCCCGCCCGGCCCGCGCCGCCGGGGCGGCCGAGCACGGCGTCGCGCAGTCCGCGCGCGACTCCCGCGGGCAACACCCGGGTGGTGTAGCGCCGTTCGGCCTCCAGGCCCTCGTTCGCGCCGACGCTCCTGGACACCAGCGCCTTGGAGATCCCCTCGGCGTACGTCCGACTGCGGAAGTAGCCGAATCGCTCGCGGGCGGCCGGGACCTTGTGGTGGATGACGGACCGGTCGTCGATCAGCAGCACCGCCTCGGGGAGCGCCTGGGAGAGCCGGATGCACAGCTCCGTCTCCTCGCAGCCCAGCGGCCGCTTGTCGCCGTCCCGCCCGATGCCCGTGGCGAAGCCGCCCGCGACGTCGAAGGCCGTACGCCGGAAGGAGGCGTTGCCTCCCAGGACATTGCGTACCCGGACCAGTCCCGGTGGCAGGCCCCGGTACGTGCAGCCGACGACCCAGTCGAACTCCTCGGGAAACCAGTCCGGCCGCTTTCCCGACGCCCAGGCGGCCAGGGTCCGGCCGCCGACGGCCATCACGTCCGGGTCCTCGTACCCCGCGGCGAAGTACCGCAGCCAGTCCCGCTCGGCGACGGCGTCGTCGTCGAGGAAGGCCACGAACTCGCCGCGGGACGCGGAGATTCCGGTGTTGCGGCCGGAGGAGAGGCCGCGGGGGCCCGCGTTCGCGAGCACCCGCACCTCCTCACGTACCGCCTCGTCCTTGAACTCCTCGGTCAGCCGGGCGAGGAGCCGCTCGTTGTGGTCGACAACGAGCAGGATCTCCAGCGCCGGATGCGACTGCGTCCGTACGGAGTCGACCGCCGCGAGGATGTCCTCCCAGCGCTCCTCCGTGTAGACGCAGATCACGACCGAGAACCGGCGGTCGCTCAAGACGCCTCTCCTCGGGGGACATTGACGGAGAAGGCGGTGGGCCGGCGGCGCGCCGCACGTCTCACGCCCTTCTCCCTGAGGATGACCTTGAGGACCCGGATGCCGTCGCGGACGGCGTTGAGGTTGCTGACGCCGTGGATGCGCAGGTACTCGTGGCTCGGCACCTCCTGGACCTTCAGGCCGGCCTTGACGACCCGGATGTTGATGAGGGTCTCGATCTCGAAGCCGGTGCAGTCCAGGGTGATCTCGTCGAGGCAGCGGCGCCAGAAGGCGTTGTACCCGTAGCAGAGATCGGTGTAGCGGGCGCCGAACTTCCGGTTGACCAGGGCGCACAGCGCCCAGTTGCCGAGCCGGCGGATCGGCGTCATGTCGTCCGTGCCGCCGCCGTTGGCGAAGCGGGATCCCTTGGCGAAGTCTGCGCCGCCGACCAGGGCGGAGACGTAGGAGACGATCTCCTGGCCGTCGGCCGAGCCGTCCGCGTCGACCATCACGATGATGTCGCCGGTGCAGGCGGCGAATCCGCTGATGAGGGCGTCCCCCTTGCCCTTGCCGACCTGCTTGACGACCTTGACGTCGGGCCACAGTTCACGGGCGACCCGAACGGTGTCGTCGGTGGAGTTTCCGTCGACCAGAACGACTTCGTGGATCCAGTCCGGAAGCGTCTTGAAGACGTAGGGAAGATTTTCCGCTTCGTTCATCGCGGGGATGACCACACTAACCGGCGGTGTGATCGCCAAATGCGAGGTGATCGCCTTGTATTGAGCGGCTATCAGGCTCTGGTCCGCGGAATCATGGCCGGTGACGGCCGGGCGCAGGAATGAGCTCATGGCTGGTGTTTCCCTCTCGTCCGGTGGACCGCCCGCCCCCGGGCTGTCCGGTGGTCTGTCCGGTTCGAAAGGGGGGTCCTCACCCCGTCCGCACGGCAGCAATCGCCGTATGGCATGGGTGAGTTGGCATCTCAAGCCGCGCGGCACGCGACTCGGCGACACACGTGTGTACGCCGAGTACAGCACCCCCCTACCGCGCCCCGCTCCGGGACCATCGCGACGCTAGAGCCCTCCCCTGAGCCGCTTTGCCGATGGACCGATGCGGGTGAGATGTACGACGGTATTGATGAATGCGACTGTATGGCAAGTCCTGGATCGACGACTCCCGTTTCTGCTAATTGGCGAGCCTTCGGCGGTCAGATACGGAACCGTCCCGATCGGATTTTCGCAATCCGTTTGCCCAATGTTGCTATTGGGGTTGGATGAAACTTCTGAGTAATGCCGTGCGAATTCATTTCGGGTCGCGTTCGACCGTTCGCGGCCGCCGGCTCCGCATGATCCATCAGCTGGCTTGATTCCGACGGTCTCTGACGGGGGGTCGGCAACTTCTCGCCAAGGATTCTTGGCATGGACACTTCCAGCGCGCCGGATGCGCTGCTACTACCAAGTAACGCAGAGATCCTGCTACAGGGAGGTTCCATGAAACTGTCCCGATTCGCGGCTTTCTCGTCCTCACTGATGCTCGGCGCCGTCCTCGCCCTGACCGGGGCGGGAGCCGCGCAGGCCGCCGAAACCGCGGCGCTCGACTATGTGGCGCTCGGCGACTCGTACTCCTCCGGTGTGGGTGCCGGGAGTTACGACAGCGCCAGCGGCGACTGCAAGCGCTCCACCAAGGCCTTCCCCGTCCTCTGGAAGAACGCCAACGCACCCTCGTCGTTCGCGTTCACGGCTTGCTCGGGCGCCCGAACGGGTGATGTCACGAGCGGGCAGCTCGGACCCCTCTCCACCGCCACCGACCTGGTCTCCCTCACGATCGGCGGCAATGACGCCGGCTTCGCGGACGTCATGACCACCTGCGTCCTCCAGTCGGAATCGTCCTGCATCAACCGTGTGAATCAGGCCAAGGGCTACGTCGACACGACCCTGCCCGGGAAGCTCGACGCGGTGTATTCGGCCATCGCGTCCAAGGCACCGAACGCCCGGGTCGTCGTCCTCGGCTATCCGCGCTTCTACAAGCTCGGTGGCGGCTGCATCGCCGGGCTGAGCGAGAACGAGCGCCGCGCCATCAACGACGCGGCCGACTATCTCAACGCGGCCACCGCCAAGCGCGCGGCCGACCACGGCTACACCTTCGCCAGCGTCGTTCCCTCGTTCACCGGGCACGAGATCTGCTCCGGCTCGGCGTGGCTGCACAGCGTCAACTGGCTCAACATCGGGGAGTCGTACCACCCCACCGCCGCCGGACAGTCCGGCGGCTACCTGCCCAGCTTCAGGGCTGTGGCGTAGCTGACCCGCCCGGGGAGGTGACCCCGCCCGTCGGGGTCGCCTGCTCACAGGTCACCGAGAACTCCACCCAGTTCGAGCGCTTCTCGACCGGGGCGCGCACCTCCAGCCGGATGCGGTCGCGAAGGGTCTCGTCCGCCCGGTACGTCAGTTCGGTGTGCTCCACCCGCTTCTCCCGCGGGCCGTCCGCGGCGAACTCCAGTGTCTGCCAGTCCGTCGCCGAGCTCTCGCCGCTCTCCGTCACCCAGCGGTACTCCACCGAGACCGGCGTACGCCCCACGGTGAGCACCCCGGCGAACGCGGGGGCCGAGGCCTCCGGCGGCGGACAGGCCCCGCTGTAGCTGTCGCGCAGGGCCCGCACATGCACCAGCACCGTCTGCGCCGGTGGCGGCGTGGTGTGGGTCGTGGGCGGGCTGCTCGGGGCTGCCGTGGTCATGGTGGGGCTGGTCGAGGGAGTCGCCGAACTCGTCACCGGGGCGCTGCTCGTCGGTACGCCTCCCGGGTCCTTGTCGTCGCCCTGGTTCCGCAGCAGCGCGTACGTCAGTCCGCCCACGGCCAGCAGCAGAAGGGCGACCCCGGCGGCGAGCACCGTACCGGCCCGGCTCGTGCGCTCCTGGGGCGGTGCCTCGCCCGAGGGGCCGTCAGGGAGCGGGCCGTACGGAAGGGGCATGGGCGGCGTCGACCCGGCGGACCCGGTCGGGCTGCCCTGGCCGTGTGGCTCCGGGGGCGCGGGCACGGACCGCACCGGCCCCGAGCGCGGCGCGCCGCCCGCCGCCACCAGTCTCAACTCGCGCTCCGCCTCGGTGGCTCGGAGACGTTCCTGCGGATCCTTGCGGAGCAGTCCCTCGATCACCGGGGTCAGCGGGCCGGCTCTGTGGGGTGGCGGCAGCTCCTCGTCCACCACGGCCCGCAGGGTGCTCAGCGGAGTCTCCTGACGGAAGGGTGAGTTGCCCTCCACCGCCGCGTAGAGGAGCACGCCGAGCGACCACAGGTCCGACGCGGGTCCCGGTGTGCGGCCCAACGCCCGCTCAGGCGCGAGGAATTCGGGCGAGCCGACCAGCTCGCCGGTCATCGTGAGGTTGGAGGTTCCCTCCACCGCCGCGATGCCGAAGTCGGTGAGGACCACCCGGCCGTCGTTGGCGAGCAGCACGTTGCCCGGCTTCACGTCCCGGTGCAGCACCCCGGCCTCGTGTGCGGCGCGCAGCGCGGCCAGTACGTCGGCTCCGACGCTCGCGGCGCGCTGCGGGGACATGGGGCCCTCCGCGTCGAGGACGTCGGAGAGCGTGAGCCCGCGGATCAGCTCCATCACGATCCAGGGCCGGCCGTCCTCGGTGGCCACGTCGTACACCGTCACCACGTTGCGGTGCGAGATCCGGGCGGCCGCCCACGCCTCCCGCTCCAGGCGGGCGTAGAGCCGCCGCTCGTCGTCCCCGGCGAGCCCGACCGGGGCGCGGACCTCCTTGACGGCGACGTCGCGGGCCAGGACCTCGTCCCTGGCCCGCCAGACGGTGCCCATGCCGCCCTGGCCCAGGACGTCGAGGAGTCGGTACCGCCCCGCGATCACGGTCATGGCGTGTCCCCGTCCGTCGTCCACCGGTGGAACATTCCTGCCCCCGCCCCGGCCGTTTCGAACACGGCTCCGCGAGCCCGAGGTGATCTTGGTGGTGGAGATCACATACCGTCGGACGACCGCGGCCGACGGGCTTGCGTGCAGGATGGTTCGTGACGGTTCGCCAGGTGTTCGAGCGCTGTCCAACTCGCCCTGGAATCAGATGAATTCGGACAGTAACCGTCAACCCCCGTACGAGTGCGGTGAATCCTGCCGCCGGGATACACGAGTGTCACAGCGGGGCGATAGGGTTAACCTGCCCGGGCTGGGTGCCCTCGTTAGGGTGGGGAGTGACATGGAACAGATAGCAATGCGCAGCAGGCCGCGAGTGCCTGCCATCACATGCGGGAGCAGTGCGACCAGTTCGCGACTCGACCGTCATCTCGCGGTGCTCGGCGGTCCCGTCGTGCCACAGCGCGACGCGGCCGAGGCGACTCTGCTGATGCGGGAGCTGACGTCGCGTGACATCGCGCACAGCCGTCGCAGCAAGAGCGCGCGCGTCTCGCTCTTCGCCCCCCTGCGCCGCCTGCGGCGCTCGCTCTTCGGCAGCCGCGGCTAGCCGGCGTTCCTTCGGGGTCGTGGGCATCTGATCCGCGGGGCTGGGGTCCCCCTGGGGGCCCTCCAGGCGAAGCTCTGGGGGAGAAGCCCTGGGGAAGGTGGGCACACCCCCGACGGCGGCGGCTGCCCCACCCCGCTCACCCCCGCGGCCCCGTCACGCCACGACACCGTCCCCTCGTAGCGACTCCAGCTCCGCCGGCCCCACCCCGAGCTCACTGAGCACCGCATCCGTGTCCTCCCCCAACGTCGGGATGCGGCCCATCCGGGCTTCGGGTCCGTCCGGGAACGTGACCGGCGGCAGCAGGGTCCGCAGCGGCCCGGCCGCCGAGTCCACGAACCGCCAGCGGTCCCGCGCTGCCAGCTGCGGATGCTCCGCCAGATCCGCGACCGTGTTCAGCCGCGCGCAGGCGACTCCCGCCGCGTCCAGCCGCGCCAGCGCCTCCGCGGCCGTCAGCGGCGCCAGCGCGTCGGCCACCACCGCGTCCGTCTTCGCGCGGCCGGCCACCCGGGCCGTGTTCGTGGCGAAGGCCGGATCGTCCGCCAGATCCGGCCGGTCCAGGACCTGTTCGGCGAGCCGCCGCCACTCACGGTCGTTCTGGACCGACAGCAGGACCAGGCTCCCGTCGGCCGTGGGATAGGCGTCGTACGGTGCGATGACGGCGTGCGCCAGACCCGTGCGCGCCGGTGCCGTGCCCCCGTGCATCCCGTGGTGCAGCGGATGCCCCATCCACTCGGCCAGCGAGTCGAGCAGCGACACCTCCACAGGCCCGCCCCGCCCGGTCGTCCCCCGTCGCACCAGCGCGGCGAGGACGCCCGTGTAGGCGTACATCCCCGCCGCGATGTCGGCCGCCGGAATCCCCGACTTGACCGGCTGCTCCTCCGTCCCGGTCACCGAGACCAGCCCCGCCTCGCACTGCACGAGCATGTCGTAGGCCCGCTTGTGCGCGTACGGTCCGCCCGGCCCGTACCCCGAGACGTCCACCGCGATCAGCCGCGGATGCGCGGCGCAGAGCGTGGCCGCGTCCAGGCCGAGCCGGGCCGCCGCGCCCTGCGCCAGGTTCTGTACGAAGACGTCGGCGCCGGCCACCAGTCGGCGGACCAGGTCGAGCCCCCGGGCGTCCTTGAGGTCGACGGCCACCGACTCCTTGCCGCGGTTGCACCACACGAAGTGCGAGGCCAGGCCCCGCGCAGCCGTGTCGTAGCCCCGGGCGAAGTCGCCGCCGTCCGGACGCTCGATCTTGACGACGCGGGCGCCCAGGTCCGCGAGCTGGCGGGTGGCGAAGGGGGCGGCGACGGCCTGCTCGACCGCCACGACCGTGATCCCCTCCAGGGGGAGTGGCTGAGTGCTCATGACAGCCCTGCCTACCCTGCGGGCGGCGCCTTGTCACCGTCGCCCTCGTCACCGTCGCCCTCGGGCGGTGTCATCTGCGGGCGTAGCGCCGTACCGCCAGTGGGGCGAAGACCGTGATCAGCGCCAGCGACCAGAGCAGCGCCCCGGCCACCGGATGAGCCACCGGCCACGCGGCGTCCGCCGGCACGGTCGCGTTGTCGAAGAGCTCCCGTACGGCCGTGGTCACCGCCGAGATCGGATTCCACTCGGCGACCGTCCGCAGCCAGTCGGCCATGTTCTCCGTCGGGATGTACGCGTTCGAGAGCAGCGGCAGCATGAACGTGGCGCTGCCCAACTGGCCGGCCGCCTCCTCGCTCTGCGAGGCGAGGCCCAGCAGGATGCCCACCCAGGTCGTCGCGAAGCGGAAGAGCAGCAGCAGACCGAAGGCGCCCAGCGCCTCAAGGGCCGTGCCCTCGATCCGCCAGCCCATCGCGAGCCCGACCAGGATCATCGGGACCATGCCGACCGCGCTGGTCACCAGATCGGCGAGCGCCTGCCCCAGTGGGACGGCGGCCCGGCTCATCGGCATGGTCCGGAAGCGGTCCATCACGCCACGGTGCGCGTCCTGGGCGGCCTGGAACATCCCCGTCATCAGCCCGCCCGCCGCCGTCGCCACGAGCAGGCCGGGCACCAGATACGCCCGGTACTCGGTGCCCGGCATCGCGAGCGCGCTGCCGAAGACGTACCCGAAGAAGAGCAGGAAGACGATCGGCATGGTCTGCGTCATGACGACGATCGCCGGGGCTCGACGGACCTTCTGCAGGTGGCGGCCCAGTACTGCGGTTCCGTCGTGGACCAGTGCGCTCATGCGGCGAGCTCCTTCCGGTCGGTGAGGCGCAGGAACACCTCGTCGAGCGTGGGCGGACGCAGGGACGCGTCGACGATGTGGACCCCGGCCGCGTCGATCTCGCGGACGATCCGGGGGAGGGTGATGGTGGTGTCGGTGGTCACCGCGCCGACCGTGCGCCGCTCGGCGTCGAGCACGGGTGCCGAGCCGGTCAGCTGGTCGAGCACGGCGGCCGCCGCGTCGAGCAGAACCGGGTCGGCGACCACCACCTCGGCCCAACTGCCGATCATCGCCTTGAGTTCGGACGGGGTGCCGCGGTGCGCGGCCCGGCCCTCGTCGATCAGCACGATGTCGTCGGCGAGCTGATCGGCCTCCTCCAGGTACTGCGTGGTCAGCAGCACGGTCGTGCCCTGGGACGCCAACCCCCGTACGGCGTCCCAGATCCCGTTCCGGCTGTGCGGGTCGAGCCCCGTCGTCGGCTCGTCGAGGAAGAGGACCCGCGGCGGGACGAGCAGGCTCGCCGCGAGATCGAGCCGGCGGCGCATCCCGCCCGAGTAGGTCCGGGCGGGCCGGCCGGCCGCCTCCGTGAGGCCGAACCGCTCCAGGAGTTCGTCGGCCCGGGCGCGCGGTGCGCGCAGCAGCCTGGCGAAGAGCCGCAGGTTCTCGGCGCCGGAGAGGTCCCCGTCGACCGAGGCGTACTGCCCGGTGACCGCGATCCGCCTCCGTACCCCCGCCGGGTCGCGCACCACGTCGTGTCCCGCGACCCGCGCGCTGCCCGCGTCCGGGGCGACCAGCGTGGTCAGGACCCGGACGGCGGTCGTCTTGCCCGCGCCGTTGGGGCCGAGGACTCCGCAGACCGTGCCCTCGGGGACGGCCAGATCGAGTCCGCGCAGCGCGTGGACCTCCCCGAACCGTTTCCGCAGACCCTCACTAAGTACAGCGTACGTAGTAGTCATGATTCGACCATACCGCACTACGTACGGTGTACGTAACTACGATGGTGGGGAGGTGATGATCAATGGCGGGCCGAGCGGCCGAACCGGAAGTGATCTGGGCGCGCCCCGAGCGCACGGGCCGCGGCCCGAAACCGGCGTACAGCAGGGCCGACATCGTGGCCGCCGCGGTGCGGATCGCCGACGCCGACGGGATCGACGCGCTCTCGATGCGCCGGATCGCGGCCGACATCGGCTGCGGCACGATGTCGCTCTACAACTACGTCCCGCGCAAGGAGGATCTGTACGAGCTGATGGTCGACGCCGTCAGCGGCGAGTACGACCTCCCCGACGCTCCGAGCGGTGACTGGCGTGCGGACATGCTCCATGTGGCCCGCGAGGCCCGGGGCATCCTGCGCCGCCACCCCTGGGTGATCAGGCTGATGACGACCGGGTACGCCTTCGGCCCCAACGCGCTGCGCTTCCTCGAAGGGTGTCTGGCCTGCCTGGACGGCCTCGACCTGCCCGGCGGCACCAAGATGGAGCTGATCGCGACGGTGAACGGCACCGTGATGACGATCGTCGCCAACGAACTCGCCATCGCCGAGCGCGCCCGCGGGCTGCCCTGGTCGGAGGAGCAGGAGCAGGCGGTGCGCGGGGCCTATCTGACGGAGCGGCTCGCGGGCGGTGCCTACCCCAGGCTGGCCGCGGTGTTCGGCGCGGCCGGGGCCGGCCCCCTCGACCCCGACGAGATCTTCGACCGGACGCTGGGGCGGGTCCTCGACTCCTTCGTCCCGGGCTAGACCGCCGCCCTAGAGCAGCGCGAACTGGCCTTCCGGCCCTTCCTCCTGATGGTCCAGTACGGAGGCGGGGCGGCGCGCCGCGTCGGGTACGGGCAGTACTCCCGCCTCCCGCAGCGCGGCCCGGGTCAGTGTCGCGCCGGGCGTGAGCGCCTCCCGCTCCGGCTCCCGCTGGGCCAGGAGCGCGAGGACCGTGATCAGCTCCAGGAGCTCCGAGGTCCACTCCTGCGGCCAGGCCGCCGGGCCGATGGCCTCCAGACCGCCGGGCTCGGCGGGCGCCGTCCGGTGCGCGAACCACTGCTCGAGCATCCGCACCCCGCCGACATGGAACTCCCACGCCTCGGCCGGGACGGGCGAGATCCTGCCGTCGTCGAGGGTCAGGGTCTCCTCCTCCGGCTCGTACGCGAGCACGGTCGGCCGGGCCGGGATCGGTGCCCGTACATAGGGCCGCCGGCCACCGGGCAGCCGGGGCCGCTCGCCACCACGGGAGCCCCGCAGCTGGATGTCGGTGAGCCGCCGGCCCAGCTCCACGCCCGCGACCCAGAGGTCCGGGTCCGCGGGGAGCGGGACGCGACAGCCGGCGGCGGAGGGGCGGGCGGCGGCAACGGCCCAGGCCAGTACGGACTCCGGGGCGACCGGCCGTCCGTACCGCTCGCTCAGCAGCGGGAGCAGACCGGGTGCGAGGTTGGGCTCCTCGCCCCCGGGGCGACGGAAGAGCGGCCGGATCCGCCCCGGGCGCCCCGCGGGGGAGCGGCCGGCGGGCAGTGCCGCGGTCACCAGGAGCGCGGGACCGGCCGCCCCCGGCACGTACCCCTGCTCCACGGCGAAGAGCTGCCGCTCGTCGGCGACCCGCCAGAGCTCCGGGCGGGCGGTGTCGATGAGCCGGTGATCAGGGAGCAGCCACTGCTCGTCGAACGGGCCGTGGGCCAGCCGTACCGGCTCCGGGCACGGTCCCGACTCACGGACGAACCGGACGGTGCCGGTCCGCTGTCCGGGCAGCGCGGCCACCGAACTCGACGGCGTACGCGCCCGACTGGGCCGGAACAGCTCCTCGCGCTCGGTCCCCTCCGCCCGGACGAGACGGTCCCAGCGCGCCCGCAGCGTACGGACGTCGGGCGCCACGATCCAGGAACGGCCGAGCCGCAACGGCGCGACGGACCACGGCATCAGCTCGTCCAGGAGAGGCACGTCGTCCAGCGGCACGTCTTCGGTCACGCCCCGGATGCTAGCGAGCGGGCTCAGTGCGCCTCCACCGTCACGGTGAACGAGAACCGGTCACCCCGGTAGCGGATCCGGGCCACGTCGACCACCCGGCCGTCCTCGTCGTAGGTCACGCCGGTGTAGTGGAGGATCGGGGAGAGCAGCGGCACCTCGAGGAGCGCGGCCGTCTCCGGGTCGGCGAGGCGGGCCTCGACGGTGTCCGTGATCCGGCTGATCCGGACCCCCATCACGTCCCGCAGCACCTTCGTCATCGGCCAGCGCTCCAGATCGGCGGGGTCGAGACCGGCCGCGATCTCCGTCCGTACCGCGTTCTGTGCCCAGTTGGTCGGCTCGCCGGTCTCCCCGTCGCGCCGCAGCCGCCGGTACGCGACGACCTCCGTCACATCGGGGAAGTACTCGGCCAGCTCGCCCGGCACCGGCTCGGTGCCGTGGCCGAGGACGGTGGTCCGCTCGCCGGACTGCTGGGCCACGATCGCGTCGATCGAGCCGAGCAGCCGGCGCGGGCTGGAGCGCCGGGCGCCCGGTTCGATGAAGGTGCCGCGCCGCCGGTGCCTGCTGATCAGGCCCTCCTCCTCCAGCTCCTTGAGGGCCTGGCGCATGGTCAGCACGCTCACGCCGTAGTGCGCGGCGAGCTGCTCCTCGGTGGGCAGCCGCAGCGAGGCGTCGGGCGTGCGGCCCAGTATGGAGGCGCGCAACGACTGCGAGACCTGATACCAGAGCGGCAGCTTGCGGTTCAGGACCAGCGAGTCGGGAGCGAAGGCGGTCACGGCGTTCTCCGTACGACGACTACGACTACGACGAGACTCGACGGCTACGAGACTCTACGGCCGGAAGTGGCGCTCCAGACCCTGCCACACGTCGTCGTACCCCTTCTGCAGATGGTCGGCGTTCGCGGCCTGGCCGGTGGCGGTGACGGGCCAGCGGGTCTCGAACATGAAGGCAAGACCGTCGTCGATCCGCTGCGGCTTCAGCTCCGCCGCGCTCGCCTTGTCGAAGGTCTCCCGGTCCGGGCCGTGCGCGGACATCATGTTGTGCAGCGAGCCTCCGCCGGGCACGAAGCCCTCCGCCTTGGCGTCGTAGGCGCCCTCGATCAGGCCCATGTACTCGCTCATCACATTGCGGTGGAAGTACGGCGGGCGGAAGGTGTCCTCGCCGACCAGCCAGCGCGGCGCGAAGACCACGAAGTCGACACCCGCCAGGCCCGGGGTGTCGGACGGCGAGGTGAGGACCGTGAAGATCGACGGGTCCGGGTGGTCGTACGAGATCGTCCCGATGACGTTGAAACGGTGCAGGTCGTAGACGTACGGGGTGTGGTTGCCGTGCCAGGCGACGACATCGAGCGGGGAGTGGCCGTACGTCGCCGACCAGAGGTTTCCGCAGTACTTGTTGACGACCTCGACCGGGCCCTCGACGTCCTCGTAGGCGGCGACGGGCGCGCGGAAGTCACGGGCGTTGGCCAGGCCGTTGGCGCCGATCGGGCCGAGATCGGGGAGCTGGAAGGGCGCCCCGTAGTTCTCGCAGACGTATCCGCGGGCGCTCTCGTCCAGGAGCTCGACGCGGAAGCGGACGCCGCGCGGGATCAGCGCGACCTCGCCGGGGCGGGCGGCGAGCAGACCCAGCTCGGTGCGGAGCAGGAGTCCGCCGCGCTCGGGGACGATCAGCAGCTCGCCGTCGGCGTCGCTGAAGACCCGGTCCATGGAGGCGTTCGCGTGGTACAGGTGCACGGCCATGCCGGCGCGCTGGGTGGCGTCGCCGTTGCCACCGAGGGTCCACAGGCCGGCGAGCCAGTCCGTGCCCGGCGCCGGGTCGGGCAGCGGGTTCCAGCGCAGCCGGTTGGGGTCGGGGACGGTCTCGGTGAAGGGTGCCGAACGCAACGCGCCGTTGTCGACCCGGGCGAACGGCGGGTGCGCGGCCGAGGGCCGGATGCGGTAGAGCCACGAGCGGCGGTTGTGCGCGCGGGGCTCGGTGAAGGCGCTGCCGCTGAGCTGCTCGGCGTAGAGCCCGAGGGGGGCGCGCTGCGGCGAGTTGCGGCCGTGCGGCAGCGCGCCGGGCACCGCCTCCGAGCTGTGCTCGTTGCCGAAGCCGGTGCTGTAGTCCAGCGCCTCGGCCACTTTCCTGGCCTGCTCCGTCGGCTGTTCCGTGGTCATCGCCCGCTCCTGTCCTGAGCCCGCAAAGGAATCCTATGCATGACCGTAGGATTCCGCGACCGCTCGCGTCAACGGGTCACGGTTCGACGTGATGCGTGCAGAAGGGGTTCCAAAAGATGAACATTGCTCTACTCTCACGCGCATGTCGTGGACCCGTAGGCTCCTTGTCGCGCTCTCGGTCGTTCTCGCGGCGCTCGCCGCCGCCCTCGTCACCGCTCCCGGGGCCCAGGCCCACGAGGAGCGGCCCGTCACCTTCCCCGACGGCTCCGGCAGTGTGCCGACGCTGCGCACCGGGGAACCCGATCTGCTGGTCTGCAAGACCGACCGGGCCGACTTCACCCGCCGCGTCTCCGGCTTCCCGGCCGAGGTGAAGGCCCGGAACCTGACCCTGTTCGAGCGCTGTACGCGGGCCGGCTATCGCCATCTCCAACAGGCCGTCGACGCCGTCGACCGACCCGGCATGACCATCGCCGTCCTGCCCGGCCTGTACGAGGAGGAGCCCTCACAGCCCGCTCCGACCGGCGCCTGCGCCTCGCTCAAGGCGCCGAACTCCGCGCTCGGCTACCAGATCCTGTCGTACGAGCAGCAGAAGCAGTGCCCCCACAACCAGAACCTGGTCGCGATCCTCGGCAAGAGGAACCTCCAGATCGAGGGCACCGGCGCCTCGCGTCTCGACGTCGTCTTCGACGCCAAGTACACCAAGCTCAACGCGATACGGGCCGACGAGTCCGACGGGATCTACTTCCGTAACTTCACCGCCCAGCGCACCACCTTCAACTCGCTGTACGTGCTCGCCGGCGACGGCTTCGTCATCGACGACGTGCTGACCCGGTGGAACGACGAGTACGGCTTCCTGACCTTCGCCTCCGACCACGGCCTGTACAAGAACTGCGAGTCGTACGGAAACGGGGACTCCGGCATCTACCCCGGTTCGGCCTCCGACATCAACGACGGCCGCGGCTACGACGTCCCGCGCTACTCCATCGAGATCACCGGCTGCCGCAGCCACCACAACATGGTCGGCTACTCGGGCACGGCAGGGGACTCGGTCTACGTCCACGACAACGAGTTCGACCACAACATGGGCGGCGCGTCGATGGACTCCGCCTTCCCCGGCCACCCCGGACTCCCGCAGAACCACGCCCGCTTCGAGCGGAACCTGATCCACGACAACAACCAGAACTACTACCGGTACGTCGCCGACGGGACCTGCGCCGAGCCGCCCGTCGAGCGCGGCTACGAACAGGGCGTCGTCTGTCCGCAGATCTCCATGCCGCCCGGCACCGGCATCATCACGGCGGGCGGCAACTGGAACCTGTACGAGAACAACTGGGTGTACGGGCACCAGCGCGCCGCCTTCTTCCTGAGCGCCGTCCCCGCCTTCATCCGCGGCGAGTCCGACTGGGGCAAGCAGACCGACACCTCCCACCACAATCGCTACGCCGGCAACCACCTGGGCGTCGACCGCTCAGGCGTCTCCCGCCCCAACCGCGCGGACGTGTGGTGGGACGGCCAGGGCGCCGGCAACTGCTGGCAGGCCGACGCCGGGGCGTCCAGCCCGGGCGCCCTGCCCGAGTGCGGGGCGCGGCGGGGCGAGGTCTCGGGGAACACCGACCGGCTCGCCGGGGAACCGGCCAAGCTGGCCCACCTCCTCGTCTGCGCCGACTACAACGTCCAGGCGCGACGGCTGCCGGCCGGCTGCGACTGGTACGGGGCGCGGGGCATCGAGCGCGTCGAGACCCAGCTGGCCCTCGCGGTCGCGGTCGTCCTCGCCCTGGTCGGCGGCGTCCTGTGGTGGCGCAGGCTCCGCGGCAGCCGGCTCGCGGGCGCGGCGACCCTCGTGGGCGTCGCGGGCCTGGCGCTGGACGTGGCCGGCTCGACCCTCGGCCTGTCCTCGGGTCCCGTCCCCGCGCTGGCGCTGCTCCTGATCGGCGCCTGGTGGACGGCGCTCGGCCTGGCCCTGCGGCCGACCCGCCCCGCCTTCGCCTGGACCACCCTCGCCCTGGGCGGCCTCACCCTCCTCGACGCCTTCGACAAGGCCGTCCTGATGATCCCCTGGATCCCCTTGAGTCCGGCGTGGCTGCGCGGACTTCTCGCCGTGCTCTGGGTGCTCTGGGCCGTGGTGGCGGCCGGTCGCCGCACCCCACCGGCCGCCGTCGCCCCGCCCGCACCGCAGGACGAGGCCGCCGAGACGGCTGGAGGCCGGGCATGAGCACCGAGCCGACGCCCGGCGCTCCCGCGACGACCCAGGCGGTCGCACCGCGCGGGACCGGGGGAGGGGCCGCCGCGCGGGGAGTCGGCCGGGGAGGGGCCGCGGCGCGAGGCACCAGTGGGGGCACAGGCGCCCGCGCCGGGGCCGGCCGGGGAGAGACCGTCCTGCGCGTGGCCGGCCCGGGAGAGGCCGCCCTGCGCGGGACGGGCCGGCGCGGGGTTGCCCGGCGCCGGGCGGCCGCATTCGGCGGGATCGTTCTCGCCGTCGCCCTCGTCGCCGGGTGCGGCGGCAGGGCCACCACGCACCACAAGCCGGGCACCAGCCACCAAGAGGCGACCGGGGGCAGCGGAACGCTGCTCCCTGCGAAGGACGAGGCCGGGCACCGGCTGCGGGAGGTGCCCGCCGCGGGCGCCCCCGCCGTCCGTGCCGATGCGAGGCCCGACACCGAGGGCGGCTGGAACATCCACCTGACCGTGGAGAGGTTCCGCTTCACCCCCGAGAGCGTCGGCGGCGCCGCGATCCCGGGCCGCGGACACGCCCGGCTCCTCGCCGACGGCAAGGAGACCGGCCGCGCCTACGGACCCTGGCACCACATCCCGCCCGGTGCCCGCACCGTGACCGTCCGCCTCCACGCGGACGACCACACCGTCTGGGCCGTCGCGGGCAAGCCGATCGAGGCCACCGTGCCCCTGACCGGTGCCGCGCCCACCGCGGGCGCGCCTGCGGTCGGGACACCGACCGCCACCGCCACCGGCCGGACCGTCGAGATCACCGTCACCGGCACCTCCGTACAACCACCCCCTTCCCGCGTCGAGTTGAAGAAGGGCGAGCGCGTCACCCTTCGCGTCACCAGCGACCGCGCCGACACCCTCCACGTCCACGGCTACGACCACGAACTGCCCCTAGCCCCCGGCCAACCCGCCTCTCTCACCCTGACCGCCGACCGCACCGGACTCTTCGAGGTCGAGACCCATGAGTCCGGACTCCTGCTGACCCAACTCGCCGTCCGATGACCGCTCCCGCGCACCTCCTCGCCCACGGAGTCGGCTCCCAGCACGACCTCCCCCTCTCGCCCTTCTACGCCTACGCCGGCGCGTTCGCCGCGCTCTTCGTCTCCTTCCTCGCTCTCGGCCTGCTCTGGTCCTCCTCCCGCTTCCGCGGCGACCGGGCGGGCCGCCCCCTGCCCGCCGCACTCCAGCGCCTCGCCGACGCCCCGGCCACCCGCACCGCCCTCCGTCTCATCGGCGCGGCCGCCGGCCTCGCCGTCCTGCTCCATCTCCTCCTCGGGCCAGACGACCCCGACCGCAACCCCGCCCCCGGCGCCATCTACGTCCTGCTGTGGGTCGGGCTCGTCCCCGCCTCCCTCCTCCTCGGCCCCATCTGGCGCCTCCTCAACCCCCTGCGCACACTCCACGCCCTGCTCCCCGCACCCCGGGCCCCTCGCCCCGTGCCCGCCGGTCTCGGCATCCGCCCCGCCGCCGCGGGACTCCTCCTCTTCGCCTGGCTCGAACTCGCCGCCCCCGACCCCGCGTCCACCACCACCCTCCTGGCCTTCCTCGCCGTCCTCACAGCCACCGGCCTCCTCGGCGCCGCCCGTCACGGCCCCGACTGGTTCGCCCACGCCGACCCCTTCGAGGCCTACTCCTCCCTCCTCGCCCGGCTCTCCCCGCTCGGCCGCCGCGCCGACGGCCGACTCGTCCTGCGCTCGCCCTTCGACAGCCTCGACTCCACCCCACAGACCCCCGGCCTCGTCGCCACCGTCTGCGTCCTCCTCGGCTCCACCGCCTACGACGGCATCTCCGACAACCCCCGCTGGGTCACCACCCTCCAGACCTCCGCGCTCGGCCCGACCCTCACCGCCACCCTCGGCCTGCTCGCCGCCGTCGCCCTCGTCGCCGTCCTCTACGCCCTGTGCGCCGGCACTCTGCGTCTCATGACCCGCACGCTCACCCACCCCCTCACGTCCTTCGCCCACTCCCTCCTGCCGATCGCCCTCGGCTACCTCGCCGCGCACTACTTCACACTCTTCGTCACCGAAGGGCCACGTACAGTCATGATGGCAGCGGGCACTGACAACGCCCCCGCACCCGCCCCACCCCTGAGTCCAGGCGGCCTCGCCACCCTCCAGGTCGCCGCGATCGTCACCGGTCACGTCCTCGGCGTCGTCGCCGCCCACGACCGCTCCGTGCGCCTCTTCCCGCCCGCCCGGGCGGTGGCCGGCCAACTCCCGCTGTTCGCGCTGATGATCGCGTACACCCTCGGCGGCATCGGCCTGCTCATCGCCTGACCCGCGCATCTCCTGACCCGAACCCGGATCGGAGCGGCATCATGGACCCCGTGCCCCCGCCCTCACTCCGCCGCACCCCCGTCCAGCAGCGTAGCGCCGAGCGCCTCGCCCGGATCCTCGACGCCTGCGCCGAACTCCTCGACGAGACCGGCTACGAGCAGCTGAGCACCCGCGCCGTCGCCGTCCGCGCGGGTGTCCCCATCGGCTCCGTCTACCGCTTCTTCGGCAACAAGCGCGCCATGGCCGCCGCCCTCGCCCAACGCAACCTCGACCGTTACGCCGAGCGGATCGCCGCCCGGCTCGCCGCGGCCGGACGCGTCGACGCGTACAGCGCGATCGACGGCGTCCTGGACGAGTACATCGCCATGAAGCGCACGGTCCCCGGTTTCGCGCTCGTCGACTTCGGCGTCCCGGCTCCGCCCGCCGACGACGAGGGATCGGGCGAGGACGCCAACCACCTCGTCGCCGACCGCCTCTGCGGGCTGCTCGCCGACCACCTCGGCCGCACCACCGACGACGTCCTGCGCCGAAAGGTGCTGGTCGGCGTCGAGGCCGCCGACGCGCTGCTCCAGCTCGCCTTCCGCACGGACCCGTCCGGGGACCCAGGGCTCGTCGCCGAGATCCGCGAGTTTCTCCACGCCTATCTCGCGCCCTCGCTGACATGACCCTCCCCACCGTGCGTACCGGTCGGTATGCTCGCTGGTGCCCGCGCGTCACAGCCGCCGCCCCAGGGAGCCCGCCATGTCCACCGCCCTGCGTATCTGTCCGCTCTGCGAAGCCACCTGCGGGCTGACCCTCACCCTCGACGGCTCCCGTGTCACCGGCGCTCGCGGGGACCGCGACGATGTCTTCAGCCAGGGCTTCATCTGCCCCAAGGGCGCCTCCTTCGGCGAGGTCGACGCCGACCCCGACCGGCTCACCGGGCCCCTCGTCCGCAAGGACGGCATCCTCCAGGAGGCCACCTGGACCGAGGCGTTCGACACCATCGCCGCCCGCGTCCGGCCCCTGATCGAGGAGCACGGCCCGAACACGGTGGGCGTCGTCCTCGGCAACCCGAACGTCCACACCATGGCCGGCGCGCTCTACCCGCCCCTGCTGCTCGGCGCCCTGCGCACGCGGAACCTCTTCACCGCCTCCACGCTCGACCAGATGCCCAAGCACGTCTCCAGCGGACTGCTCTTCGGCGACCCCTTCGCCATCCCCGTACCGGACCTGGACCGCACCGACCATCTGCTGATGCTCGGCGCCAACCCCCTGGACTCCAACGGAAGTCTCTGCACCGCGCCCGACTTCCCCGGCAAGCTCAAGGCGCTGCGCAGGCGCGGCGGCACCCTCACCGTCGTCGACCCGCGCCGTACGCGCACGGCCCGGCTCGCCGATCGCCATGTCGCCATCCGCCCCGGCGCCGACGCCTTCTTCCTCGCCGCGCTCGTCCACACCCTCTTCGCCGAGGACCTCACGGACCTCGGTGCGCTCACCGAGCACGTCGAGGGAGTGGAGGAGGTACGGGAAGCGGTACGGGACTTCACGCCCGAGGCCGTCACCACCGCCTGCGACCTGGATGCCGGCACCATCCGCACCATCGCCCGTGAACTGGCCGCCGCACCCACGGCCGCCGTCTACGGCCGCATGGGCAGCTCCACCGTCGCGTACGGCACGCTCGCCAACTGGCTCGTCGACGTCCTCAACGTCCTCACCGGCAACCTCGACCGCCCCGGCGGTGCGCTCTTCCCGCTCGCCGCCACCGCTCCCGCGCCCCGCCCGGCGGGACCAGGCAAGGGGTTCGCCCTGGGCCGCTGGAGGAGCCGTGTCTCCGGTCACCCGGAGACCAAGGGTGAGATCCCGATGGCCGCCCTCGCCGAGGAGATCGAGACGGAGGGGGAGGGGCGTATCCGCGTCGTGATCGCCGTCGCCGCCAACCCCGTCCTGTCCGCACCCGACGGGACACGTCTCGACGCGGCCCTGGACACCTTGGACTTCATGGTCGCCGTCGACCCGTACCTCAACGAGACCACGCGCCACGCCGATGTCGTGCTGCCCCCGCCGCCGCCCTCGCAGAGCGCGCACTTCGACTTCGCCTTCAACAACTTCGCCGTCCGCAACCAGGCCCGCTTCACACCCGCCGTCGTCCCTCTGGAAGAGGGACGCATGAACGAGTGCGAGATCCACGCCCGGCTGATCCTCGCCGTCTCCGGGATGCACGGCGCGCCGCCCTCGGCCGTTGACGACCTCGCCGTCGACACCACCCTCGCCAAGGCCGTCGCACAGGAGCACTCGCCCGTCCACGGCGCCGACCCCAAGGCCGTCGCGGCCCAGCTGAGCGGCGCGACCGGGCCCGAGCGACGCCTCGACATGATGCTGCGCCTCGGCCCGTACGACCTGGACCTCGAACGCCTCCGCCGGGCGCCCCACGGCATCGACCTCGGCCCGCTGAAGCCCCGCCTCCCCGGACTCCTCAAGACCCGCAGCGGACGCGTCGAGCTGCTGCCCGCGCCGATCGCCGCCGATCTGCCCCGGCTGCGCGCCGCCCTCGACACCGAACCGGGCGGCCTCGTCCTCGTCGGCCGGCGGCATCTGCGCTCCAACAACAGCTGGCTGCACAACGCGCCGTCCCTCAACAGCGGCTCGAACCGGTGCACCCTCCAGATCCACCCGGACGACGCCGACCGGCTCGGCCTCGCCGACGGCAAGCCCGCCCGGATCGCGGCCGAGGGCGGCCAGCTGGAGGTCGAGGTGGAGATCACCGACACCGTACGGAACGGGGTGGTGAGCCTGCCGCACGGATGGGGCCACGACCGTCCGGGCACCCGCCTCGCGGTTGCCGCCGCGCGCCCCGGGGTCAATGTGAACCAGCTCCTCGACGGCACCCGGCTGGACCCGCTGTCCGGCACCGCCGTGCTCAACGGCTTCCCCGTGGAGCTGTCACCCCTGCCGTGACCTGGGGTTTTGCTCGTATTGCTCACGCGTCAACATCTTGTTAACCGCGGAAGAGGGCACCTAACGTCATCCGAACGCCGCACCGGTGGGAGCCGCCCCGGTGGGAGTTCAAGGGTGAACGTGAGGTGTCCTCCATGCTGACCGTCCTCGGCTTCGCCATGATCGCGACCTTCCTGGTCCTGATCATGATGAAGAAGATGTCGCCGATCGCGGCGCTCGTGCTGATTCCCGCGTTGTTCTGCGTCTTCGTCGGACAAGGAGCCCAGCTCGGCGACTACGTCCTCGAAGGCGTGGGCAAGCTGGCGCCCACCGCGGCGATGCTGATGTTCGCCATCGTCTACTTCGGCGTGATGATCGACGTCGGTCTCTTCGACCCGATCGTCCGGGGCATCCTGCGCTTCTGCAAGGCCGACCCGGTGCGCGTGGTGGTCGGTACGGCGGCGCTCGCCGCGATCGTCTCGCTCGACGGCGACGGCTCCACCACGTTCATGATCACGGTCTCGGCGATGTATCCGCTCTACAAGCGGCTCGGGATGAGCCTGGTCGTCATGACCGGTGTCGCCGCCACCGCCAACGGCGTCATGAACACCCTGCCCTGGGGCGGCCCCACCGCCCGCGCCGCGACCGCGCTCAAGCTGGACGCGGCAGACATCTTCGTCCCGATGATCCCGGCGCTCGGCATGGGCCTGCTCTTTGTCTTCCTCCTCGCGTACGTCCTCGGCCGCCGCGAGCGCACGCGCATCGGGTACCTCACCCTGGACGAGGCCCTCGAGCCGACGCAGACCGAGACCGTCCTGGTGAAGGCCGGGGCCGGTACGGACACCACGAAGGCGTCCGGCGGCGCCGGCGGCTCCGGTGGTGCCGGTGATGCCCTCGGGCAGCCCGGTGCCGCCGCCAGTCAGCCCGAGGGGGCTCCCGAGGAGGGCTTCCCGGGCCTCGACCCGAACCGCCCGACCCTGCGACCCAAGCTGTACTGGTTCAACGCCGGCCTCACCGTCGCGCTGCTCACCGCGATGATCCTCGAACTGCTGCCGATCCCGGTCCTCTTCCTGCTCGGCGCCGCACTCGCGCTCACCGTCAACTACCCGGACATGGCCGATCAGAAGGCCCGGATCGCCGCCCACGCCGACAACGTCCTCAATGTCGCCGGCATGGTCTTCGCGGCCGCCGTGTTCACCGGAGTCCTCACCGGCACCGGCATGGTCAAGCACATGGCCGACTGGCTCGTGGGCGCGATCCCCGACGGCATGGGCCCGCACATGGCCCTGGTCACGGGTGTGCTCAGCCTGCCGCTGACGTACTTCATGTCGAACGACGGCTTCTACTTCGGTGTCCTGCCGGTCCTCGCCGAGGCGGGCGCGGCCCACGGCGTGTCCCCGCTGGAGATCGCCCGCGCCTCGATCGCCGGCCAGGCCCTGCACATGTCGAGCCCGCTGGTACCGGCCGTCTATGTCCTCGTCGGCATGGCGAAGGTGGAGTTCGGCGACCACACGAGGTTCACCGTGAAATGGGCGGCGCTCACCTCACTGGTGGTCCTCGCGGCCGGGATCCTCTTCGGCGTCATCTAGAGCGCGGTTCGCGGAGGGCGAGTGGTTCCTCCGCCGGGGGAGTGAAAGTCGGAGGGTGGGCGGCGTTGCTGCCACCCTCCGTTTTCCTGTCATGACAGAAAGTCAGATTATCGGTTGATCACCTGATGTCTTCATGACTGGAGGAACCCTCGCATGACCGCTCTGGCTGTCCGCCCCCTTCTGTCCGCCGCGCTGGCCACCCTGGCTTTCGGCGGCGTCACCCTGGCCGGTGCGCCCGCTGCCGTCGCTGCCCCCGGCGACAACGGCGACGTCAAGGTCCACCATGCCGGACGCCCGGGCGAGGAGCCCCGCACGGGCGAGAACAACCCGGTCAACAATCCCTCGGTCTGCACGTTCTACTTCGCTGCCTTCAACTTCGACGGGCTCCAGAGCATCAACTGGGCCATTACGCCACAGCCGCCGGTGGACAGTGTGACGACGAGCGGCTCGATCACCGTCGACGCCGCGGGGCACGGGATCAGCCCGGATCTGACGCTCGCCGACGGCAGGTACAAGGTCGAGTGGACCTGGGAGGGCCAGCAGGGCGCAGAGAAGAGCAAGGTCTTCAGAGTCGACTGCGACGACAGCACCAGCCCGCCCCCGACGAACGGCAACGGCGGCAACGGCAATGGCGGCAACGGGAACGGCGGGAACGGGAACGGCGGGAACGGCGACAACGGTGGCAACGGCCCCACCAAGCCTCCGCAGCCCAAGCCTCCCCACGGCGCGCACGGCCCGCACGGCCCGGTCGGCGCGGGTGGTGGCGGCAGTGCCGACACCACCGGGACGGACAGCTCCGCCTTCGGGGTCGGATCGGCCATCGCCGCCGCCCTCGCGGGTACGGTCGGCCTGATCCTCGTCCGTCGGTCGCGCCGCCGCACCGATGGCGCCGCGTAGGTCCCGCTTCACGCGCAGGCAGCGGCGCCTCCTCCGGCTCACCCGGACGGTGGTGGTGACCCTGTCGCTGGTCGGTGGCGGCATCTGGTGGGCCCAGGACGAGGAACCGTCCGGCCCGCCGATCGCCGCCCCGGCCGCGCACGGGGCGGGCGCGGAAGCCCCCGCTGCCCCGGCCGGCCCCGACGAGAAGTCCCAGGCGCAGCCCCGGCCCACGGCCTCGGCCACACGCAAGGCGCAGCCGCGGCCCGGGGCTCCGGCGACGCCCAAGACTCGGCCCACGCCCCCGGTCGATCCGCTGCCCGCGCCCCTGGCCCGCTCGCGCCCCACCGGCCTCGCCGTCCCGGCGATCACCATCGAGGCCCCGGTGCTCGGCCTGGGACTCGACTCCTCCGGACGGCTCGGCACCCCGCCGGCCGACGACCCCCGGATCGTCGGCTGGTACAAGGACGGCCCGGCCCCGGGTGAACGCGGCACGGCGATCGTCGTCGGCCACCGTGACACCCGTACCGGGCCGGCCATCTTCCTCAACCTCGACTCGCTCACCCCCGGGAACACCGTCCGTGTCGCCCGCGCCGACGGCCGGGTCGCCGTCTTCACGGTCGACAAGGTCCGCACCTACACGAAGGAGCAATTCCCCGACCGAGAGGTGTACGGATCCACGGGCCGCCCCGAACTGAGGCTGCTCACCTGCGGCGGCTCGTTCCACCCCAAGACGGGGTACGAGTCGAACATCGTCGTCTACGCCCATCTCACCGACATCGCCCGGGGGGTCTGACCGGGCGCCGCCCTCCGTTCGGGGGGCAGTGACGCGACGGTTCGGCCGGGATGGTGGAACCGGCCCGTTCCTGGGGAGTTACTGAGCCTCAGGAACCCTGGGCCCCTGGCCCCGAGCCACAAGGACGCGCCCATGCCCCTCCGCCTGCTGACCACCCGTACCCGTGTCGCCGTCGCCACCGCCGGGCTGCTGATCACGGTCGGCGCCCCCGCCGCGTACGCCGGCCTCGGCGAGGACACGACCTCCCCTGCCGTCGTCACGGCGCAGACACGCGGCAAGGCGTATGTCGAGACGCGGCTGTTCTTCGGGACGGAGTGCCCCGACGGCGGCCCGGACGTCACCGATCAGCAGTTCGTGGCCTTCGTCGACAAGGAGGTCACGCCCGGGTTTCCGGCCGGCCTGACGGTCCAGGACGGGCGTGGACAGTGGCGTGACGCGAACGGCACCATCGAGCGGGAGCGAGCGTACGAGCTGATCCTGTTCTACCCGGCGGCCGAGGCGCGGCTTCACGACCCGCGGATCGAGCACGTCAGGGAGGCGTACAAGAAGGCCTTCGGTCAGGAGTCCGTGGCCCGGCTGGACGAGCCGACCCGCGCCGACTTCTGAGCCGGCCCCTGAGTCGACTTCCGAGCCGACTTCCGAGCCGACATCCGCGCTGACTTCTGAGCCGACTTCTGGGCGGCGGGAGGGAAGGGACCGCAGGAAGAGGGCTCTGGCGCCAGAAAACTATCAGCGCTAGTTTGGGCGGGGACGACGAACCGGCCGGTAGGTTGGGAACAGGTGCAGAGGAGACAGCGGATGAAGAGCCACGACGCGATGTACATCGGCGGGGAGTGGCGCCCCGCCGCCTCCACCGACACCATTCCGGTCGTCAACCCGGCGGACGAGCAGGTCATCGGCCGTGTCCCCGCCGGTACCGCCGAGGACGTCGACGCCGCCGTCCACGCCGCGCGCGCCGCCTTCCCCGGCTGGGCCGCCACCCCGCCGGCGGAGCGCGCCAAGCTGATCGGCGCGCTCCGCGACGCCCTCGCGGCCCGCGCCGAGGAGATCGCCGCCACGGTCACCGCCGAGCTCGGCGCCCCGCCCCAACTGGCGGCCACGGTCCACGCCGGACTGCCGATCGCCGTCGCCGGTTCGTACGCCGAGCTCGCCGCCACCCACTCCTTCGAGGAGAAGGTCGGCAACTCCACGGTCTACTCCGAGCCCGTCGGCGTCGTCGGCGCGATCACCCCGTGGAACTACCCGCTCCACCAGATCGTCGCCAAGGTCGCCCCCGCGCTCGCCGCCGGCTGCACCGTCGTCCTCAAGCCCGCCGAGGACACCCCGCTGACCGCCCAGATCTTCGCCGAGGCGGTCCACGCGTCGGGCATCCCGGCCGGCGTCTTCAACCTCGTCACGGGCCTCGGTCCGGTCGCCGGCCAGGCCCTCGCCGAGCACGAGGGCGTCGACCTCGTCTCCTTCACCGGCTCGACCGCCGTCGGCAAGCGGATCGGCGCCCTCGCGGGCGGCGCCGTCAAGCGGGTCGCCCTGGAACTCGGCGGCAAGTCCGCCAACGTCATCCTGCCGAGCGCCGACCTCGGCAAGGCCGTCGCCGTCGGCATCGCCAACGTCATGGCCAACTCCGGTCAGACGTGCAGCGCGTGGACCCGGATGCTCGTCCCCGCCGGCCGGTACGACGAGGCGGTGGCGCTGGCCGCCGAGGCCGTCAAGAAGTACGTCCCCGGCGAGCGCGTCGGCCCCCTCGTCAACGCCAAGCAGCAGCAGCGGGTGCGCGGCTACATCGAGAAGGGCGTCGAGGAGGGCGCCCGGATCGTCGCGGGCGGCCCCGAGGCGCCGCGCGAGACCGGCTACTACGTCTCCCCGACCGTCTTCGCCGACGTCACCCCGGACATGACCATCGCCCAGGAGGAGATCTTCGGCCCGGTCGTCTCGATCCTGCGGTACGAGGACGAGGAGGACGCCCTCGCCATCGCCAACGGGACCGTGTACGGGCTGGCCGGCGCGGTCTGGGGCGAGCCGGAGGCGGCCGTCGCCTTCGCCCGCAGGATGGACACGGGCCAGGTCGACATCAACGGCGGCCGCTTCAACCCGCTGGCTCCCTTCGGCGGCTACAAGCAGTCGGGCGTGGGCCGTGAACTCGGCGCCCACGGCCTCGCCGAGTACCTCCAGACCAAGTCCCTCCAGTTCTGAGCCCTTCCGAGCCGGTGCCGAGCCGGTTCCATCCCTTCTGAGCCCGTTCCGAGCCCGTTCCGAGCCCGTTCCGAGCCTGTTCCGAGTCCTTTCGAGCCTGTTCCGAGTCCCTGAGGAGCAAGACGCGTCATGAGCGTGGTCCGCGCCGCCTTCCTGCCCGCCGTCGGCTCTCCGCTGGAGATAGCCGGCATCCGACTGCCCGAGCCCGGCCCCGGCCAGGTCAGGGTCCGCCTCGCCGCCGCCGGGGTCTGCCACTCCGACCTGTCCCTCTCCAACGGGACCATGCGGGTGCCCGTCCCCGCCGTCCTCGGCCACGAGGGCGCCGGCACGGTCGTCTCCGTCGGCGAGGGCGTCACCCACGTCGCCCCCGGCGACGGTGTCGTCCTCAACTGGGCGCCGTCCTGCGGAACCTGCCACCCCTGCTCGCTCGGTGAGGTCTGGCTCTGCGCCGACGCGCTCATCGGCGCCGGGAGTGTGTACGCCGCAACCGAGGACGGCATCGACCTCCACCCCGGTCTCAACGTGGCCGCCTTCGCCGAGGAGACCGTGGTCGCGGCGAACTGCGTCCTGCCCGTCCCGGAGGGTGTCCCGCTCACGGACGCGGCCCTCCTCGGCTGCGCCGTCCTCACCGGCTGGGGCGCGATCCACCACTCGGCGCGGGTGCGGGAGGGGGAGTCCGTCGTCGTCTTCGGCGTCGGGGGCGTGGGCCTCGCCACCCTCCAGGCCGCCCGCATCGCGGGCGCCTCGCCGATCATCGCGGTCGACGTGTCGCCAGAGAAGGAGGCCCTGGCGCGGGCCGCCGGGGCGACGGAGTACGTCGTCGCCTCCGAGACCACCGCCAAGGAGATCCGGAAGCTGACGGGTGGTCAGGGTGCCGACGTGGCCGTCGAGTGCGTCGGCCGCGCCACCACCATCCGTACCGCCTGGGACTCCACCCGGCGTGGCGGCCGCACCACCGTCGTCGGCATCGGCGGCAAGGACCAGCAGGTCACCTTCAACGCGCTGGAGCTCTTCCACTGGGGCCGGACCCTGTCCGGCTGCGTGTACGGGAACTCCGACCCGGCCGTGGACCTGCCCGTCCTCGCCGAACACATCCGGGCCGGCCGCCTCGACCTGAGCGCCCTGGTCACCGAGCGGATCACCCTGGACGGCATCCCGGGCGCCTTCGACAACATGCTCGCGGGCAAGGGCGGCCGGGCGCTCGTCGTCTTCTAGACGGCCCCGGTCAGACCGCTTCCGTGGCCTCGACGCTGTCGGCCGGAGTCCTGGACGGGGGCTTCGGCCGGGAGCGCGAGACCGCCACGCCCGCCAGGCACAGCGCCCCGCCCGCGAGCGTGAGCAGCCCGGGGAGTTCGCCGAGGAACACCCACGCCATGACGACGACCAGTGCGGGCACGGCGTACGTCGTCGCGCCCATTCGGCCCGCGGTCGTACGGGCCAGGGCGTAGGCCCAGGTGGTGAAGGCGAGGGCGGTCGGGAACACTCCGAGGTACACCATGTTCAGCGTCGCGGAGAGCGGCGCCCGGCTCGCCTCGTCGACGAGCTGCCCGGCGAACGGCAGACACGCCACGGTGCCGACGAGGCACCCGAAGGTCGTGATCTGCAGCGCGCTGCCGTGGGCCAGGGCGGGCTTCTGCGCGACGACACCGCCCGCGTACGCGACGGCCGCGAGCAGGCACAGCACGACGCCGAGGACGGAGGCGTGCCCCTCGCCGGACATCGAGAACCCGACGGCGATCGCGCCGGCGAAGGAGACCGCCATGCCCGCGATCAGCCGGGGCGGCAGCTTCTCGCCGAGGAAGCGGGAGCCGAGCAGCGCGATCAGGATCGGCCCGATGTTCACGACCATCGCCGCCGTGCCGGCGTCGACCTCCTGCTCGCCCCAGTTGAGCACCACCATGTAGGCGCCGAACCACAGGAGTCCGGACACCGCGATCCCCGGCCAGGCCGCCCGTGACGGCAGCCCCTCCCGCCGTATCAGCAGGACCGCTCCGAGGACGAGGGCCCCGGCGAGGAGCCGGCCGAGGGCGAGCGCGCCGGGGGAGTAGGCGGCCCCCGCGCTGCGGATCGAGACGAAGGCGGAGGCCCACAGGACGACGGTGACACCGGCGGCGGCGAGTGCCAGGCGGGTGGTGGCGGGGGAGTCGGGTGAGTCGGTCATGGGGCGACCGTAGGCCCTGGACCCTTCGGCGCCCACCGAATTGTCTCCGGCTCGATGCCCAGGGCCAGCCGCAGCGCCCGCTCGCCCTGCGGGGTCACCTTCACGGCCCGCTCGGACCCGATCCGTACGCACCAGCCGGCGTCGAGCGCGTGCCGGCAGAGCGCCGCGCCCGCGATCCCCGCCAGGTGAGGCTTCCGCTCGGTCCAGTCGAGGCAGCCGCGGGCGACGGGCCGCCGCCCCTTGGCCGCGAGGGCGATCCCCAGCTCCCCGAACCACTCCACGCCCGCGTCCGTGAGCGCGAACCCGGTGTCCTGGCGCAGCAGTCCGCGCACGGTCATCGCCTCGGTGATCGCGATCCCCAGCCGCCCGGCGAGATGGTCGTAGCAGGTACGCCCCCGCGCCATCGCCTGCTCCGCGCTCGCGGCCCGCAGCGAGCGCGGCGGCGCCTTCCGCGCGGGCTCGGAACGGGCGGCCAGGTCCTCGACGAGGTGGGCGATCCCGGCGTCGGCGAGGCGCACGTACCGGTGCCGCCCCTGCCGCTCCTCGGCGAGCACCCCGCCCGCGACGAGCTTCCCGAGGTGCTCACTGGTCGTGGACGGCGCCACGCGCGCGTGCCGCGCCAACTCCCCGGCGGTCCAGGCCCGCCCGTCGAGCAGGGCGAGGAGAAAGGCGGCGCGAGTCTCATCGGCGAGGAGCGCCGCGAGGGCGGCGAGGTCTTTGGCAGCCATGGCACCAGGGTGCCGCACTCACTGTTCGGCGTCGGCCGAACCGTCCCGGCGGCGCGACCGGTAGGCGTGGAGAGCGAGCAGGCGGTGGTCCTCGGTGGGCCGGTGCCCGTGCCACGGGAGCCGTCCTACCCGCTCGTACGCCTCCTCGGTGCGAGGATCGTCGCGCAGGGCGAGCCCGTACGCGGCCTCCAGGCGCACCAGTTGCTCATCCTCGTCGAGCAGCCGCCACAGCATGTCGGCGACGGCGGGGGAGCGGTCCGGGCCCATGGCGAGTGTCACCGCGGTGGCGGCCCGGACGCCGGGATCGGGATCCCGGGCCAGGGCGAGCAGCGTTCCCGCGAACTCGGCGGCCTCGGCCGGCTCCCCGGCCTCGGTGCACCGCTGCTGCCAGTGGCTCAGTGTCTCGGCGGTGGACGCGCGCACGTTCGGATGCGGATCCCGGGCGAGCGCGAACAGCGTGCGGCGGGCCTCCGCGCCCAGGGGCTCACCCTCGTCACCGCCGAGGGTGAGGTGGACCGACGCGCGGATGTCGGGGTCGGCATGGCCGGCGAGCCGGAGGCCGATCGACTCCTCCTCGGGGTGGCCGAGGCCGATGTAGGCGTCGAGGATCTCCCACAGGACTTCCGGGTCGCTCTCGTCGGCCGTCCAGGAGGCGAGGAGGGGGGCCGGCTCCCCGCGCCCGAATCGGCGTTCGCGCAGGAGACCGAGCACGTCGGCGTACCGCAGTACCTGGAGCGCGAACAGCCTGCGGTCGCGCTCCGACGGGTGGCGGGCGGAGAGGACCGCCGACCAGGACTCCCGGTCGAGCCGCAGGCCCAGCGGGTAGAGGACGGCCGACCGGTCCGCGTGCTCCGGGTCCGGGTCCGCGAGCGCCCGCGCCATCAACACCTCCGCCGGTGTCAGGACGCCGAAGTACCGCTCGAGCGAGGTCAGGATCGCACCGTGCCCGGCGCGGACGGTCAGCCCGCCGAGCGACACCTGGTCGACGGTGTCGGACTCACCGTCCCGGATCCGGACCGTCTCCGCCGGCCCCGAGGCGCCGGTCCTGCGCCGCAGTTCGGCCTCCGCGCCGGTCTCGTACCAGGAGCGGGCGATTCCGAGCAGCCGCTCCTGCTGAGCCTTCGGCAGCCGTGTCCCGGGGTCGCGCTCCAGGACGGCGTCGAAGACGGCGGGGGAGCCGCCCTCGACCGCCCGCGACAGCGGGGTCGTGCCGTCCGGCAGCACCCGGTCGGGATCCGCCCGGCCCTCCACCAGGATCTCGGCGACCCCCGCGTCGTACGCGGCAACCGCCAGACACAGCACCGGCAGCCCGTCCTCCGCCACCGTGTCCGGGTCGGTGCCCGCGCCGAGAAGGCGCTCGACCTCCTCCGCGTCCCCCGCCCGCACCGCCGCTACGAGCCGCTCGTCGTCTCCTGCTCGGCCCATGGCCCCCGTACCCCCGTCTCGTACTGCGTCGTCAACCCGTCCGCGAAGAGCGCCGCACTCATGTCTCGGCGGTCGCCGAACGGCCCTCCAGACGCCACCGGTGGTGGAGCAGCTCCGTGGGCCGGTGATCGTGCTCGGATTCCGGGCCGGCCAGCGGCCCGACCAGCGGTCCCACCCGCCGGTACGCCTCCTCCGTCCGCGGATCGTCGCGCCGGGCCAACCCGAAGGCGCCCTCGAGCCGCAGTGACTGATCGTCCTCGTCGAGCAGCGCCCACAGCGCCGCCACGACCGCGGGCGACCGGTCCCGGCTGGTGGCGAGCGCTGCCGCGGCTTTCCGGCGCACGTCGGCGTCCGGGTCCGCGACGAGGGCGAGCAGGGCACCGGTGACCTCGTCGGAGAGGTCGTGCCTGTCGGCCAGCATCTCGCCCGCCGCGGCGCGTACCAGGGCGTCGGGGTCGCCTGCGAGGCCGAGCAGCGCAGCCCGGGCCGCCGGCGTGAGAGGCACATCCTCGTCCGCCAGGGCGCACGCCGCCTCCACACGGACGAGCGGGTGCGCGTGGCCGGCGAACCGTAGGCCGAGCTCCTCGTGGCCGGGGTGCTCCAGGTAGTTGAAGGTGCGGAGGATCTGCGTCAGGACGCCGTCGTCCGGCTCCTCCAGGGCCCAGTCGGCGAGGAGTTCGGCGGTGTCCCTCTCGTAGGAGTCGCCGTGGTTCCAACGAAAGACGGAGACGCTCCACAGGGCCTCGACCGCGAAGCGGCGGTGGGCAGGGTCCGGGTGATGACGGTAGGCCGCCAGCGCCGACCAGGTCTCGCGGCTGCGCCGCTCGCTCAGAACGCACCGCGCCGCCGACCAGGCGGGGTGCTCCCAGCCCGCGTCGGGGTGCGTCACCGCCCGTGCCACCAGCGCGTCCACGGGCGTCAGGACACGGAACGCCCACTCCAGCGAGGTCAGGATCGCGCCGTGCCCCTCCCGTACGGTCCGCCCGCCGAGCGTCACCTGTCGCACGGGCGAGTCCTCGGAGTCCTCGACCAGGACGGTCCGCGCGGGGCCCGACGCGCCCGGCGCGCGCCGGAGTTCGGCCTCCACCCCCGACTCGTACCAGCGGCGGGCGAGCGCGAGGAGCCGTTCCCGCGCGGTCTCCGGGAGCCGCAGCCGGGGCTCGGGTCCCAGGACGGCGTCGACGACGGCCGGAGAGCCGCCGTCGATCGCCCGGTACAGCGGTGTCGTCCCGTCCGGCAGCTCCCGGTCCGGGTCGGCGCCGCCCGCCACGAGCGCGCGGGCGGTCTCGGCGTCGTAGGCCGCGACCGCCGCGCAGAGGACGGGCAGTCCGTCCTCGGTCCGCGCGTCGGGATCCGCACCCGCCTCCACCAGCGCGCCGGCCACGTCGGCGTCGAACGCCGCCACCGCCGCGCACAGCACCGGGAGCCCGTCCTCCCCGAGCGTGTCCGGGTCGGCGCCGACCGCCGGCAACCGCCGGACCTCCTCCGCGTCCCCCGCCCGCACCGCCGCTACGAGCCGCTCGTCGTCTCCTGCTCGGCCCATGGCCCCCGTACCCCCGTCTCGTACTGCATCGCCAACCCGTCGAGCAGCGCCCGCAGCCCCGTCTCGAAAGCGCCCTCGTCGACCTTCTGGCGGTGTTCCGCCAGGAGGTGCGCCTGGCCCAGGTGAGGGTAGTCCGCCGGGTCGTAGGCCGTCTCGTCGTCGACGAAGCCGCGGGCGAAGGAGCCCAGCGCCGAGCCGGTGACGAAGTACCGCATCAGCGCGCCGATGTACGTCGCCTGGGCGGGCGGCCAGCCCGCGCGGACCATCGCGCCGAAGACCGCGTCGGCGACCTTCAGGCCCGCCGGCCGGCGGCCGGGGCCCTGCGCCAGGACCGGGACGATGTTCGGGTGGTCGGCGAGGGCCGCGCGGTAGGAGGCCGCCCAGTCGTGCAGGGCCGTACGCCAGTCGCGGGCGTCGTCCTCCTCGAACATCGACAGATCGACCTTCGCGCTGACGGCGTCGGCGACCGCGTCGAGGATCTCGTCCTTCGTGCGGAAGTGGTTGTAGAGCGACGGCCCGCTGACCCCCAGCTCGGCGGCGAGCCGCCGGGTGGAGACGGCGGCGAGGCCCTCCGCGTCCACGAGCGCGCTCGCCGTCTCGACGATCCGGTCTCGGCTGAGGAGGGGCTTGCGCGGTCGGGCCATGGCGCACATAGTAGGCCTGCCCGAAGGAAACTAGCAGTGCTAATTAAAGTCTTCATGAAGGTCGGTGGCGCAGTGAACCTGGAGCTCAGCGAGGAACAGGAAGCCGTACGGCAGCTGGCCCACGACTTCGTCGGCCGCGAGGTCGCCCCGCACGTCGTCGAGTGGGACCGCGCCGAGAGCGTCGACCGGTCGATCGTCAAGAAGCTCGGCGCCGTCGGCTTCCTCGGCCTCACGATCCCGGAGGAGTACGGCGGCTCGGGCGGCGACCACCTCGCCTACTGCCTCGTCACCGAGGAGCTCGGGCGCGGAGACTCCTCCGTGCGCGGCATCGTCTCCGTCTCGCTCGGTCTCGTCGCCAAGACCATCGCGGTGTGGGGCGATGAGGAGCAGAAGCGGGCCTGGCTGCCGAGGCTCAGCGCGGGCGAGGCCCTCGGCTGCTTCGGTCTTACCGAGCCCGGCACCGGTTCGGACGCCGGCAGCCTCGCCACCAAGGCCGTCCGCGACGGGGACACGTATGTCGTCAACGGCTCGAAGATGTTCATCACCAACGGAACCTGGGCCGACGTCGTCCTGCTCTTCGCCCGTACCAACGACACGCCGGGCCACAAGGGAGTCTCCGCCTTCCTCGTGCCCACGGACACCCCGGGCCTCTCCCGTCGCACCATCCACGGCAAGCTCGGCCTGCGCGGCCAGGCGACCGCCGAACTGGTCCTGGAGGACGTCCGCGTTCCCGCCTCCGCGATGCTGGGTCCCGAGGGCAAGGGCTTCTCCATCGCCATGTCCGCCCTGGCCAAGGGGCGGATGTCGGTCGCCGCCGGATGCGTCGGCATCGCGCAGGCGGCGCTCGACGCGGCCGTCCGCTACGCGGGCGAGCGCGAGCAGTTCGGCAAGCCCATCGCCTCGTACCAGCTGGTGCAGGAGCTGATCAGCGACATCGCCGTCGACGTGGACGCGTCCCGGCTGCTGACCTGGCGCGTCGCCGATCTGATCGACCGCGGCCAGGAGTTCGCCACCGCCGCGTCGAAGGCCAAGCTGTACGCCTCGGAGGCCGCCGTCCGCGCCGCGAACAACGCCCTCCAGGTCTTCGGCGGCTACGGCTACATCGACGAGTACCCGGTCGGCAAGCTGCTGCGGGACGCCCGGGTGATGACGCTGTACGAGGGCACCAGCCAGATCCAGAAGCTGATCATCGGGCGGGCGCTCACGGGCGTCTCGGCGTTCTGAGTACCTCGCGGTACGCCGCTGAGTACCAGGGCGGATGTGGCGGGCGCCACATCCGCCCGATGCTTCCTCCATGAGTGACACACCCGTCAAGCAGCAGAACACCGCCGCCTACCACCTGCAGGCCGTCCTCTCCTTCGGACTCGCACTCGCCGCCGTGGTGATCGGCATCTACCAGCTGGACGCCGACGCCTGGGTGCGCGCCTTCCTCGCCATCGCCGTCCTCTACCTCACCACCTCGGCCTTCACTCTCGCCAAGGTCGTCCGCGACCGCCAGGAGGCGGGCCAGATCGTCAGCCGGGTCGACCAGGCCCGCCTCGAGAAGCTCCTCGCCGAGCACGACCCCTTCCAGAAGCTCTAAGCGCTTGCTCAGCTTCGTTGTATGGTGTTCGTCCTGACAGCTGGAGTGAGGGGCGAGCGATGAGCGTGGCTGAGGAGACGCCCGGCGGCGAGGACATGCCGTGGGGCGAGGTCACGCCAGAGGCGGCCAGGCGGCTGCTCGTCGCGGCCGTCGAGGCGTTCGCCGAGCGCGGTTACCACGCCACGACGACCCGGGACATCGCGGGCCGGGCCGGCATGAGCCCGGCCGCGCTCTACATCCACTACAAGACCAAGGAAGAGCTGCTCCACCGGATCAGCCGCATCGGTCACGACAAGGCCCTGGAGATCCTCCGGGACGCCGCCGACGGTGAGGGTACGGCGGGGGAGCGGCTCGCCGACGCCGTACGGTCCTTCGTGCGCTGGCACGCCGAGCGGCACACCACCGCGCGGGTCGTGCAGTACGAGCTCGACGCGCTCGGCCCCGAGCACCGCGCCGAGATCGTCGAGCTGCGCCGCGAGTCCGACGCGGCCGTGCGCCGGATCATCAACGAGGGCGTGACGGCCGGGGAGTTCGACGTGCCGGACGTGTCCGGCACCACCGTCGCGGTGCTCTCGCTCTGCATCGACGTGTCGCGCTGGTTCAACGTCCGGGGCCGCCGGACTCCGGACGAGGTCGGCGCGCTCTATGCCGACCTCGTCCTACGGATGGTCGGCGCTCAGAAGTAGTAGCGCGAGACCGACTCGGCGACGCAGACCGGCTTGTCGCCGCCCTCGCGCTCCACGGTCACGGTCGCGGTGACCTGCACACCGCCGCCCGCCTCGACGACGCTCGTCAGCGCGGCGGTCGCGCGCAGCCGCGAGCCGACGGGTACGGGGGAGGGGAAGCGCACCTTCTCCGTGCCGTAGTTGATGCCCATCTTCATGCCCTCGACGCGCATGATCTGCGGGACCAGGGTCGGCAGCAGCGACAGCGTCAGATAGCCGTGCGCGATCGTCTTCCCGAACGGCCCGGCGGCCGCACGCTCCGCGTCCACGTGGATCCACTGGTGGTCACCGGTCGCGTCGGCGAACAGGTCGATCCGCTTCTGCTCGATCTCCAGCCAGTCGCTGTACCCCAGCTGCTCGCCGACTCCGGCGCGCAGCTCCTCGGCGGAGGTGAAGATCCTCGGCTCGGCCATGTCCCTGCTCCCTGTCTCTCACCCGGCTTGACGCTTGTCGCTCGATGCTCATCTAAGCGACTGCTTAGTCTGGCTGGGGGTGGAGGGCTCTGTCAACGGGTCGGAAGGGTCGAGCAGTAGGGTTCGGGGAGTGCCGCAGATTCCAGAGAAGATCCACGAACTCACCGTCGGCCAGCTGTCCGCGCGCAGCGGCGCCGCCGTGTCCGCCCTGCACTTCTACGAGTCCAAGGGCCTGATCAGCAGCCGCCGCACCAGCGGCAACCAGCGGCGCTACGGCCGCGACATCCTGCGCCGGGTCGCCTTCATCCGGGCCGCGCAGCGCGTCGGCATCCCGCTCGCGACCATCCGTGACGCGCTCGCCGAACTCCCCGAGGAGCGCACCCCCACCAACGAGGACTGGGCGCGGCTCTCGGCGGCGTGGCGCACGGAACTGGACGAGCGGATCAAGCAGCTCGGACGGCTGCGCGACCACCTGACGGACTGCATCGGGTGTGGATGCCTGTCGCTGCAGAACTGCGTGCTGTCCAACCCCGACGACGTCGTCGGCGAACGGATGACCGGCTCGCGGCTGCTGCCGGAGCGCCGGGAGGGTTAGGGGTCCGCCCGGAACGGCGTCGGGTCGTTCTCGAAGGCCACCTCGGTCCCACGGGTCGGTCGGCCGTCCGCGCGAAACGGAGAGGGGCCCGCCACCCCCGTGGACGGGCCCCTCGGTTCCGGCGGGCGGATCACTCGTACTCGGTGCCGCCCCTACGGGTCAGATAGGCCGGGCTGACCGCCTTGGCGATGGCGCGGCCACCGACCACCGGGCTGTACCGCTCCGTCAGCGGGCGGATCACGACGCCCTCCCGCAGATGCAGCTCCCGCCCGGAGACGGTCTCCCGGCCGCTCGCCACCTCCAGCACCCGATCCAGGTCGTACGGCCCGGTGTACAGCCGTGGTACGAGCGGCAGTTCGCCGGGCTCCAGGACCTCGGACGGGTCCAGCCAGCGAACGTGGCCGTCGATCTCGGCCGACACGTCGAAGACCGCGTAACCGACGCCCTCGCTGCGGGCGTTCGCGCCGTAGCCGAGGTCCTGCACCCCGGCCCCGTACACCTCACCGAACAGCCCGACCCGGCTCGCGCCGAGGCGTGCGGCGAGCCGTGCCGCGACCGCCTGCACGCCATGGCCGTGGACCGCGCGCCAGTACAGATTGCGCGGGTCCTCCTGGAGTGCCAGGCCCTTGGCGCCGAAGCCCTTCGAGGAGACCCGCAGCCGGTCGTCCTCGACGACGTACGTCGCCAGGCAGGCCGTACCGTGCAGCTTCTCCGTCAGGACCACCGGCTCGCCGGTTTCGAAGATGTCCGGATACCGCTGCAGGTTCTCGATGTCGACCCACGGCAGCAGATCCGGCGCGGCCTCCACGTCCCCGCTCATCGTCGGCGGGATCGGCGGCACCCACTTGGTGATCCCGAGGAGCTCGGCGAAGTCGGTTCCCTCGACGGCCGCCGAGGCCAGGTCGACATCCGCCAGCGCCTTGGGCCGGCACACGATCCCCTGCGACAACTCGCCCCGCAGCCGCACCGCCTTGACCCGGTCCGACGCCTTTCCGGCCAGTCGCCCGGTCAGCCCCAGCTCGTCGACGAGCGCGATCGGCAGTACGGCCTGTTCCGGGATGTAGACGGCGACCTCGCCCGTGCGGTACGCGCCCTTGGCGACGACGGCTCGGTAGAGGCCGACCTGGGCCAACTCCAGCGCGTCGGCGTTGGGATGGTCATGGACGGTCAGGGTTTCGGCGGTGACGCGCAGTGTCGACATGTCGGTTCTCCGGCGGCTCAGGGATAGTCACGTGGCGTTCTCATCGCCGGACACTCTGCCCGTGCGAAAACCCCCTGGGCCAGCGGTTTTTGCGCTGGTAGCCTCGCGCTCCCGCAGAAGGCGCTACTCCTCCGCGAGCGCGGCCGAGACCAGCCGAGCGTTGTCCCGCGCCGGGCTTCCGTCCGGCAGGAACAGCGTGTCCTCCAGACCGATACGCGCCGCCAGACCGAGACGACGGGCCAGGCGCAGGACCGGCCACGCGCCGGCGTCGGTGCCGTGGAGGAGGATCGGCCGGCCGCGGCTCTCACCCACCTCGGCGAGCAGGGTACGGGCGGTCGTGATCGGGTCGGGGTCGGTGACCTCCGCCAGGATGCGCAGCACTCGGGGAGCCAGGGGTGAGCCGAGAAAGCGCGCAGGACCCTGCGTACCCGACCGCAGTCCGGCTTCCACGCCGACGCCCCGCTCCATCAGCGCGACCGCCAACTCCTCCGCGCCCGGCTCGTGCCAGTGCACCGAGGCATGGTCGGGGAGGACCGTCCAGGCGCGGACGCGCTCCACTCGCCGTACCGGATCGGGCTCCTCCGCCACGCCGGTCGTCACCCCCACCGGCGCGTCCACGGCCGCGCGGATCGCCGTCAGGGTCTCCGCCAGCACCCGGGGCGAGAGCGTCTCCCCGCCGCACGGAGTCCTGGGGTGCACATGAATGTCCGTCGCCCCGGCCGCGACCGCCCGCGCCGCCGCCTCCGCCATCGCGGCCGGCGACATCGGCACGGCCGCCGAATCCCCCGGACCGCGGCCCCCGTTCAGACAGACCTGCATCACGCCACGGACGCCAGCCGTGGAACCGTCTCCCGCGCCCGTGCCAGCGCCCCCGCCGTCAGCACGGCCCGCGGCACCACGACCCCGCAGTCACCGCACACCGGACCGAACCACGGCTCGTCGTCCAGGTCCGGCCGCCACTCGATCCGGGGCCCCGCGCACACCGGGCAGAACTCCCCTGGAGCGGACTGCAGCGCGGTGATCAGCCGCCGCAGCACCTCGGCCAGCGGCTCCGACGGATGCACCGCCGGATCGTCGCACCGCGCCACCCCGTTGCCGCCCCAGGTCCGCCGGTGCCAGTCGTCCAGCGCGCCGGGCCGCCGCAGCCCGCCATGCTTCTCGCGCCGCCGCCGCGCCGCGAACTCCTCCTCGTACGCGAGCCACACCGCCCGTGCCTCCTCCAGCTCCTCCAGAGCGGCCACCAGCCGCCCAGGATCGAGCTCCCGATCCTCGGGCCCGAACCTGTGCCTCCGACACAGATGGTCCCAGGTCGCGCGGTGCCCGTACGGGGCGAACCGCTCCAGGCACTTGCGCAGCGAGTACCTCCGCAGCGCCGTGTCACTCCCGGGATCGCGCACCTGTCTCGCAAGACTCCGGAAACCCGCCATCGCTTCGCACCTCCGTCGGTGGTACTTCGGCGTCAAGGACGTTATGGAATGGACGAACGACCGCCCGTTCGTGTTCCATCGAAAATTCGATGGGCTCCATCACAGGCGCGCGGGGGAGATCTGTTGCAGGACGTACTAGGCGGGCTCGCGGAGAATCCGGCGCTGCCGGAGCGGCTGTTCGAACGGCTGGTGGAGGCCGGCGAAGAGGACGTCCGCCTTCTCCTGGCGCGTCGCGACGACCTCACCGAGACGCAGGCACGCACCCTCCGCGCCCACGACGACGTGGACGTCTGGACCCTCGTCGCCCATCGCAAGATCACCTGGGCCGAGGTGCCCCGTGACGATCCTCACCTCCTGGTGGCCGCGGCCCAGGCCGGGATCGCACCGGAGGCGGCGGTACGAGAGCTCGCCGCACACCCCGACCGGGAGGTCCGTGCCGGACTGGCCTTCTACGTCACGGGCCTGCCGCCCGACCTCCTCGCCGCGCTCGCGCGCGACGCGGACCCGCACGTGGCCGCGTCCGCCGCACAGTCCCCGGAGCTGTCCTCCGGCCTCGCCGAGGAACTCGCCCGCCATCCCCACGTGGTCGTACGGGCGGAGTTCGCGAGGAACGAGCACGCGCCGCCCGCCCTGCTCGCCTCCCTCCTCGCCGACGGCGGCCACCCGGCACCCACGCGCTGCGCCGCCTGCCACAGCCGCGACGAGCGCTGCGCCGACCACTGGCCCGGCGTGCGCCGGATACGCCTGGCCGCCGCGACCAACCCCGCCGTGCCGCCGGCCGGCCTCGAGGAGTTCCTGGACGCCGACGAAGCCTGGGTCGTGGACGCGTTCGCGGAACGGACCGATCTGCCGCCCCACGTCCACCCGCGCCTGGCCGCCCATCCCGTCGCCTCTCTACGGGCGACGGTCGCGCGCAATGCCACCATCGGCGAATCCCTGCTCCTGCAGCTCGCCGACGACCCGGATCCCGACGTGAGCCTCGCCGTCGCCGAGAACCCGGCCGTACCTCTCGCCCGACTCGCCGCGCTCGCGGGCCGCGCGAGGCTCCCGCGCGAGCCGCTGCCCCGGATCCTCGCCGCCACCGACGCGGAGCTGCACGAGCTGGCCGGGAGTCGTGTGGCCCAGGTACGCGCCCTCGTCGCCGCCCGGCCCGACCTCCCCGCAGGCCTGCTGAACCTGCTCGTCGCCGACCCCGACATCGGGGTGGCCCGGCGGATCGCGCCCCACCCGGCGCTCGGCGAGCACCGGCTCGCCGACCTGGTTGAGCGTCACGGGCCACCGGTGTACGGCGCCGCCGCCCGGAACCCGGGCTGCCCTCCGGCGCTGCTCCGCCGGATGGCGCGGGACGCGGAATCCGTCCGCAAGGCCCTGCGCACGATCGCCGCGCACCCCGCCACGCCGCCGGACGTCGTCGAGGGCCTGCTCGCGGATCCGGACCCGAGGGTCGCCCACGCGGCCGCCGCCCACCCCTCACTTCCGGTGGAGACGATGGAACGGCTCGTCGAGCAGGCCGCTGAGGGACGTCCGCGGACCTGACTACCGCCCCCCGATCCGGCCCGCCGACGCCACCAGCCGGGCGAGCTCCGCGTGGCAGATGTCGCTGTGTTCGCCGACCACGTCCGCCGCGTCGACGCTCACGCAGCCTGTCGCCGGGATTCCGTCACGCAGGGCCTTCGCCAGGGGCAGCGAGGGCGTGCCCGGGACCGCCTGGACGCCGTCGTGGCCGATCGCCCACCAGCGCTTGTCGCTGCCGAGCAGCGAGTCGGCGTCGCGGGCCAGACGGGAGGCCAGGGGGTAGATCACGCGCAGCGCGGTGTCGTGGCGGGAGTAGCAGGCGACCACGGGGCCGTCGACGCGGCGCTGGAGATCGCGCAGCGCACCGCCCCGGCCCGGTTCGTGCGGGAGGCGGGCCGCGAACGCGTAGTGGGAGAAGGCCCCTTGGAGGAGCGTCACCGAAGCCACGTTACGGACATCGGCGGGCAGGCCGCGCAGGGCGAACGAGACGAGGCGGGCGCCCATGCTGTGGCCGACGAGATGGATCCGCAGTCCGGGTGAGGAGCGGGCGAGTTCGCCCAGCAGGGGACCGAGTCCCCGCTCGCCCACCGTGCCGGAGCGGCGCTTCATCGTGTAGTACGTGGCCTGCCGCAGGGCCTCCCGCGCACCCTTCCAGTACCGCGTCAGCCTGCCCCCGAACGCCTCGCGCGGGGTCGGCAGGCTCCCCGGCCCTGCCGCCTCCTCCAGCGCGTCGGCGAACATCGCGCAGACGACCACCGGGTCCGCGAGCAGGAAGTCCGGCACCTCCGGGTCGTCCCTCGTGAAGCCCTGCGAGCCGTTCGTGTCGGTCAACTGCCGGAGCAGCTCACCGAATTCGGTCAGCGCGGCCTCGTCGTCCGGTTGCTCCCGCAGCAGCGTGGCCAGCCGTTCCACGACCGACTCCTTGCCCGGGTGCACCGCCGCCACGGACTCGAAGTCGGGGATCGGCTCGTCCGAGAACATCATCGACGGCCACACCACCCCCACGTACCCGGCCCGCACATCCGGCCTCAGGGTCTCCGGAAACGGGGCGAAGAACGCCGAGTACAACCGGGTGGCCACGGAGCGGGTGTTGTTCCACCCGTGGGCGAACATCACCAGATCCTTGACCCCTTGGGCGGCCAGCGCCGCGAGCGCCTCGTGCTGTCGGGCCGCCCCGTCGCCGTCCTTGTCGAAGGTGATCTCCCGGTACGGCTCCACACTCATTCCGGCCATGCTCTGCCCGTCCCTCCGCGTCGAGGAAGTGCTGAGGAAGTTCCTGAGGAAACTGCTGAGGATGTTCTTCCCGCGACAGCATCCTGCGCGCACGGAGGGACGGCCAGGTTTTCAGCGCAGACGCGCCGCGGAGACCTCGGGGAAGTGGACGAGCAGGTCGTACGCCGTGGCCAGCCGGACCGGTGCGTGGTTGCCCTCCCACGGGTACGCCGTGCCGATCAGCCACGCCGGGCGGTGCACGCCCAGCCAGTCGCGGGCGGCGGGCGTCGCGGCGCGCAGGTCCAGGTAGAAGGGGCGCGGCGACACCCGGTCCAGGGTCTCGGCACTGCTGTCCGGGGCCGGCCGGCCGACCGTGAAACTACGGATCGGCTCGCCCGGCGCCTCGGTGTCATGGGCGTTGAACGAGCCCCGCCCGAAGGAGGCGCCCATGCTCACGTAGTCCCGGCCGAGCGCGTCCCGCAGGAAAGCCCCCTGGAGACGCGGGTACTGGTCCGGCTTGGTCGTCTCGTAGCCGACGTGGCCGTTGTGCGCGGACAGCACGATCCGGTCGCCGGTCGCCCGCTGCCACCACACGGTGTTCTCCGCCATGATCCGATCGCGGTAGAGCATCGCGTCGGCGACGCCCGCGGGATCCGTCACGTCGTGCGCCATCTCCGTGCCGACCTGCGCGATCGCCCGCGCGTGCTGGACCGTCCAGAGGTACTCCTCGCGGTCCCGGCCGGGCTTCTGGCGCTCCAGGAGCGCGAGGGCCCGGTTCACGTCCGCGGCCATCCGCCGGCGTTCCTCGATCGGCCTGGCGAGATAGGCGTTCATCCAGGTGTCCACGTCACCCGTGGGCCGTGAGGCCCGGTACAGCTCCTGGAAGCGCGGCAGGAGCCGCGGGTGGGTGCGGGCCACGTAGTCCGTGACCTTGTCGAAGAGCTTCGGTCCCGCGTAGCCCAGGTCGTTGCCCATGAACCGCACCTGGTGGCCGGGATGGCGCAGATTGTGCTGCCGCATCCAGGTGATCAGGTCGAGGTACTCCTCGGTGTTCCAGAACCGGTAGGCGTTCTGGAACTCGTCGTCCAGGATCTGCCGCGGGTCGCCCTTGCCGAAGCGTACGTAGTCGTCGATCAGCAGCCCCGTCGACCAGTTGGCCTCCAGGGCGAAGGTCGTGAAGCCCTTCCTCTCCACCAGGTGCTCGAAGATCCGGTGCTTGGTCTCGAAGAACTCGGACGAGCTGTGGGTCGCCTCCCCGATCCCGAGAACCTTGGCCGAGCCGATCATCCGGTCCAGCGGCCGCAGGTCGTCCAAGGGGATTGCGGTACGGGCGAGTTCACGGGCGGGGTCCGGTGTGGCCGTGGCGTCCGCGCTGGCTGCGGGGGCGAGGGCGGCGAGGCAGAGCGCCACGACCGCCCCCACCAGCGGTAACCGATGTCGTGTCAGCGTGTTCATGGATCAAGCTTGTCGACGGCCGATGCCCGGTGGCCAACCTGCCCGCACCCCTGATCATCCGGGGGTTTGCCCCACCAGCCGTCGGTCACCCGCCACCGGTCACCAGCCACCGACACCCGTCATCGGTAGAGCAGATACTCCTTCCGCACGGCGCGGAACGCGGCCAGGTCCGTGGCCCACGCGCCCACCACCTCGTCCGTGTCCGCCCCCTCGTCGATCAGGGTCCGGACGCGTGTCGAGCCCGTCAGCTTGTCGATCCAGTTGTCCGGCCGCCAGGCGAAGCCGCTCCAGGAACGCTTCGCGCTGATCAGCAGCCCGATCCCGGTCCGTACGGGGTCGAAGGCCTCCCGGTCGTGCACCTGCACCTGGACCCCACCGACCGTCTTCCCCTGGAACTTGGAGAAGGTAGGGGCGAAGTACGCCTCGCGGAAGCGCACTCCGGGCAGTCCCAGGGCATTCGCCGCCTCCGCCCACCGCCGGTCGACGCCCTCCGCGCCGAGCAGCTCGAAGGGGCGGGTGGTGCCGCGCCCCTCGGAGAGGTTGGTGCCCTCGAAGAGACAGGTGCCGGAGTAGACGAGCGCGGTGTCGGGCGTGGGCATGTTGGGGCTCGGCGGCACCCACGGCAGCCCGGTGGTGTCGAAGAAGTCGCGCCGCTTCCAGCCCGACATCTGTACGGTCTCCAGCTCCACCGGCTTCGCCAGGAACTCCCCGTTGAACAGCCGGGCCAGCTCCGACACCGTCATCCCGTGCGCCTGCGCGATCGGTTCGCGCCCCACGAAGGTGGCGAAGGCGCGGTCGAGGACGGGGCCGAGGGCCGCCCGCCCGGTGACCGGATTCGGCCGGTCCAGGACGACGAACCGTTTCCCCGCCAGCGCGGCCGCCACCATGCAGTCGTAGAGCGTCCAGATGTACGTGTAGAAGCGCGCACCCGCGTCCTGGATGTCGAAGACGACGGTGTCCACGCCCGATGCGGTGAAGACGTCCGCCAGCGGCTGCCCGCTCTTGAGGTACGTGTCGTAGACGGGAAGCCCGGTCGCGGGGTCGTCGTAGCGGCCCTCCGAGCCGCCCGCCTGTGCCGTGCCCCGGAAGCCGTGCTCGGGGCCGAAGACGGCCACCAGGTCGACCCGGTCGTCCGCGTGCATGACGTCGACGATGTGGCGCACGTCCGCGGTGATCCCGGTCGGGTTGGTGACGACACCGACCTTCTGCCCGGCCAGCGGGGCGTATCCGTCGGCGACCAGCCGGTCGAAACCGGTGCGGACCCGGTGGCCGCCGCCGTGAGCGACGGCCACGGGGGCGGTCGCGGCCCCCAGCCCGACCGCGCCGCCGACGGCGAGCAGGCCGCGTCTCGACAGGCCCGACGGGTTCGACCGGCTCGACGGGTTCGACGGGCTCGACAGGCTCATACGGAAACCTCCTTGATCGCCTTCCCTGACATGGGCCCGCACGCTAGCGCTCCTGACGGCCCCAGGGAACGAGGCGTGCGCCAGAGGTCTTCCCCTGCTACATACCGACTGGTTAGTCTGCCGTCACTGTCACAACGGAGAGGCGGGTCTCGATGAGTACGGTGCAGGGCGCTGGAGTGGTCGTCACGGGCGCGGGCGGCGGGATCGGAGCCGCACTGGCCCGCCGGTTCGCCGCCGAGGGGGCTCGGGTCGTCGTCAACGACCTCGACCCCGACCGCACCAAGGCCGTCGCCGAGGAGATCGGCGCCACCGCCGTCCCGGGCGACGCCTCGGCGATCGTCGAGGAGGCCCGCGAGGCCCTCGGCGGCACCGTCGACGTGTGGTGCGCCAACGCCGGACTCGCCTCGCCCGGTGACGCCTTCGCCGACGAGGCCGTCTGGGCCGCCGCCTGGGACGTCAACGTCATGGCTCATGTCCGCGCCGCCCGTGCGCTGCTGCCCGACTGGCTGGAGCGCGGCAGCGGCCGCTTCGTCTCCACGGTCTCCGCCGCCGGCCTGCTCACCATGGTCGGCGCCGCCCCGTACAGCGTCTCCAAGCACGGCGCGTACGCCTTCGCCGAATGGCTCTCCCTCACGTACCGTCACCGCGGGGTCAGGGTCCACGCGATCTGCCCGCAGGGTGTGCGTACGGACATGCTCACCGCCGCCGGATCGGCCGGCGAGCTGGTCCTCGCCCCCACCGCCATCGAGCCCGAGGACGTCGCCGACTCCCTCTTCGACGCCATCGAGACAGACCGCTTCCTGGTCCTCCCGCACCCCGAGGTCGCCGAGTTCTACCAGGCCAGGGCGACCGACCCCGAGCGATGGCTCGGCAACATGAACCACATCCAGCGGAAGTGGGAAGGAGCCGGCGCATGACCTCGACCGAGTCGCTCTACGCGGCCAAGCCCTGGCTCGATCTGCTCACCGAGGCCCAGCGGGCGCCCATCACCCCGCCGCCCACCGTGCTCCACGCCTTCCGGGCCTCCGCCGCCCGGGCACCCGAGAGCCCGGCCCTCGCCTACTTCGACGGCCGCCTGACCTACCGCGAGACCGACACGCTCTCCGACTCGGTCGCCGGACACCTCGCCGCACACGGCCTGGAGCGCGGCGACCGGGTCGCGATCATGCTCCAGAACAGCCCGCACTTCGTCCTCGCCCTGCTCGGCGCCTGGAAGGCGGGCGCGACCGTCGTCCCGCTCAACCCGATGTACAAGTCGGCCGAGGTCGGGCACGCCCTGCGGGACTCCGGCGCCACCGCCCTGATCTGCTCCGACCGGGCCTGGGAGGCGTATCTGCGGGACACCGCAGCCGACTCTTCCGTACGGATCGCGCTCACCGCCTGCGAGCGCGAGTTGCAGACCCGCGACGACCCCCGTGTGCTCGCCTTCGAGCCCGTGCCCACCGAGGTCGACGACCTGCTGACCGTCGCCCGCGCCGGCCACCCCGCCCCCGCCGACCGCGAGCTCGCCGCTGACGACGTGGCCCTGATCAGCTACACCTCCGGCACCAGCGGCACCCCCAAGGGCGCGCTCAACCTCCACCGGGGCATCAGCTACAACGCCGAGCGCCAGCGCACCGGGCACCCGATCCCGGAGGGAGCCGGCTACTTCGCGCTCGCCCCGCTCTTCCACATCACCGGCCTGGTCTGCGAGCTCGCCGCCTGTTTCGGCAACGCCGGCACCCTCCTCCTCGCCTACCGCTTCGACGCCGGAGTCGTCCTCGACGCCTTCCTGGAGCACCGCCCCGCGTACACGGTCGGCCCCTCCACGGCCTTCATGGCACTCGGCGCCCACCCGGGGGCGACCCGCGACCACTTCTCCTCGTTCCTGATCATCTCCTCGGGCGGCGCCCCGGTGCCGCCCGCGCTGGTGGAGAAGTTCCGCGCCGGCTTCGGGCCGTACATCCGCAACGGCTACGGCCTCACCGAATGCACCGCCCCCTGCGCCGCCGTACCGCCCGAGCTGGAGGCCCCGGTGGACCCGGCCTCCGGCACGCTCTCGGTCGGCGTCCCCGGACCCGACACGGTCGTCCGCATCCTCGACGAGACCGGCGCCGAGGTGCCCTTCGGCGAACCGGGCGAGATAGCGGTACGCGGCCCGCAGGTCGTACCGGGCTACTGGCGGCTCCCGGAAGCCACCGAGCAGACCTTTCCCGACGGGGAGCTGCGCACCGGCGACATCGGCTTCATGGACGCGGACGGCTGGCTCTACGTCGTCGACCGCAAGAAGGACATGATCAACGCCTCGGGCTTCAAGGTCTGGCCGAGGGAGGTCGAGGACGTCCTCCACACCCACCCGGCCGTCCGTGAGGCCGCCGTCGTCGGCGTCCCCGACGCCTACCGGGGCGAGACGGTGAAGGCGTACGTGAGCCTGCGCCCGGGCGCCGCCGCCGAGCCCGCCGAGCTCTCCGCGTACTGCGAGCAGCGGCTGGCCGCGTACAAGTATCCGCGCGAGGTCGAGATCCTGGCGGAGCTGCCGAAAACGACAAGTGGGAAGATCCTGAGGCGGGAACTCCGTTCCCCCACTACATGACGATCACAAGGGAAAGGCGGCGGCGCATGGCCAGGACGACGGACGGGAGCGGTACCCCCGTCCCCCAGAGGCTGCTGGCCGCCGCCACCCGGCTCTTCGCGGAGCGTGGTTACGACCGCACCTCCGTCCAGGAGATCGTGGAGGCGGCGGGCGTCACCAAGGGCGCGCTCTACCACTACTTCGGCTCCAAGGAGGACCTCCTCCAGGAGGTCTACTCCCGGGTGTTGCGGCTCCAGCAGGAGCGGCTCGACGCCTTCGCGAACGCGGACGCCCCGGTCGAGCAGCGGCTGCGGGACGCCGCCGCCGACGTCGTGGTGACCACGATCGAGAACCTCGACGACGCCTCGATCTTCTTCCGTTCGATGCACCACCTCAGCCCGGAGAAGAACAAGCAGGTGCGCGCCGAGCGGCGGCATTACCACGAGCGGTTCCGGGCCCTGATCGAGGAGGGCCAGCAGGCCGGGGTGTTCTCCGTGGCGACCCCCGCCGACCTGGTCGTGGACTACCACTTCGGTTCGGTCCACCACCTGTCCACCTGGTACCGCCCGGACGGCCCGCTCACCCCGCAGCAGGTCGCCGACCAGCTCGCCGACCTGCTGCTGCGGGCGCTGCGACCGTAGCGCTCCGGCACGGCGAGGGCGCCCGGGGCGATTCCGCCCCGGGCGCCCTCTTCGGCTCACAGGTACTTCTTCAGCTCCCGCCGGGCCAGCGACCGCTGGTGCACCTCGTCCGGGCCGTCCGCCAGCTTCAGCGTCCGCGCCGCGGCCCAGAGTTGGGCCAGCGGGAAGTCCTGCGACACCCCGCCCGCACCGTGCACCTGCACGGCCTTGTCGATGATGTCGACGACCGCGCGCGGGGTCGCGATCTTGATGGCCTGGATCTCGGCGTGCGCACCGCGGTTGCCGACGGTGTCCATCAGCCAGGCGGTCTTGAGGACGAGCAGGCGCAGCTGCTCGACCGTCACCCGGGCGTCGGCGATCCAGTTCTGCACGACGCCCTGCTGCGCGATCGCCTTGCCGAAGGCGGTACGGGACACCGCCCGCCGGCACATCAGCTCGATCGCCCGCTCTGCCATGCCGATCAGTCGCATGCAGTGGTGGATCCGGCCGGGGCCGAGCCGGGCCTGGGCGATGGCGAAGCCGCCGCCCTCCTCGCCGATCAGGTTCGAGACCGGGACGCGGGCGTCGTGGAACAGCACCTCGGCGTGGCCGCCGTGGGAGTGGTCCTCGTAGCCGTACACCTGCATCGCCCGCCGCACCTCGACACCGGGGGTGTCGCGCGGGACGAGGATCATCGACTGCTGGCGGCGCACATCGGCGCCCTCCGGGTCGGTCTTGCCCATCACGATGAAGATCTTGCAGTCGGGGTTCATCGCCCCGGAGATGTACCACTTGCGGCCGTTGAGGACGTATTGGTCGCCCTCCCGCGTGATCCGGGTCTCGATGTTCGTCGCGTCGGAGGAGGCGACCTCGGGCTCGGTCATCGCGAACGCCGAGCGGATCTCGCCGGCCAGCAGCGGCTCCAGCCACTGCTTCTTCTGCGCCTCGTCGCCGAACTGGGCGAGCACCTCCATGTTCCCGGTGTCGGGGGCCGCGCAGTTGAGGGCCGTGGGGGCCAGCTCGGGGCTGCGGCCGGTGATCTCCGCCAGCGGCGCGTACTGGAGGTTGGTCAGTCCCGCCCCGTGCTCGGCGTCGGGCAGGAAGAGGTTCCACAGACCCTGGCGGCGGGCCTCGGCCTTCAGCTCCTCGACGATCTGCGGGGTGTCCCACGGCGAGGCGAGCAGCGCCCGCTGCTCGTGGGCGGTCTGCTCGGCGGGGTAGACGTGCTCGTCCATGAAGGCGAGCAGCTTCGCCCGCAGCTCCTCGGTCCGTGCGTCGAATGCGAAGTCCATGGCGGATCAGCCTTCCTGAAGGGTGGTGAGGCCGTGCTCGATGAAGACGGGGACGAGTTCGCCGATGCGGTCGAAGCCGGCGCCGACGGTCTGGCCGAGGGTGTACCGGTAGTGGATGCCCTCCAGGATCACGGCGAGCTTGAACCAGGCGAAGGCCGTGTACCAGGAGATGGCCGAGGTGTCGCGGCCCGAGCGGGCGGCGTAGCGCTCGATCAGCTCGGCGGGCGTGGGGTGGCCGGCGGCCGTGGCGGTCGTGCTGACGGGGGAGTGCGGGACGTCGAGCGGCGCGCTGTACATCGCGAGCAGGCCGAGGTCGGTCAGCGGGTCGCCGAGCGTGGACATCTCCCAGTCGAGGACCGCCTTGATGCGGTCGTCCTCGCCGATCAGGACGTTGTCCAGGCGGTAGTCGCCGTGGACGACGGTCGGGGCGGGGGAGGCCGGGAGCGCGCGGCCGAGGGCGGCGTGCAGCTCGTCGATGCCCGCCAGCTCGCGGTTGCGCGAGGCGTCGAGCTGCTTGCCCCAGCGGCGCAGCTGCCGGTCGAGGAAGCCGTCGGGCCGCCCGAAGTCGCCCAGGCCCACCTCCGCCGGGTCGACGGCGTGCAGGTCGACGAGGGTGTCGACCAGGCCGAGGACGGCCTCGCGGGTGCGCTCGGGGCCGAGCGGGGCGAGCTGTTCGGCCGAGCGGTACGGGGTGCCCGCGACGAACTCCATGACGTAGAACGGCGCCCCGAGCACGCTGTCGTCCTCGCAGAGCAGCACGGGCTCGGGGACAGGCACTGCCGTGCCGTGCAGGGCGCTGATCACGCGGTGCTCGCGCTTCATGTCGTGCGCGGTGGCCAGGACGTGGCCGAGCGGGGGCCTGCGGACGACCCACTGGCCGGTGCCGTCGGTGACGACGTAGGTGAGGTTGGACCGGCCGCCCTCGATCAGCCGGGCGGTCAGCGGGCCGCCGACGAGTCCGGGCCGCTCGCGGTCGAGGAATCCGCGCAACTGCTCGGGATCGAGACCTGGCGGCTGGACTGCGCTCATCGTGTGTACCTCCGGGGACGCGGGGCGGGTCGGCGTTCATGATGACCGACCAGTCGGTATGTCGTCCAGGGTTCAGGCGGGAAAGCGGTGTGGACGGTCTGGTCATCGATCGAACCCATGAATAGAGTTCACATATGAATCCAGAGCTGTTCGTCGAGGAAGTCCGGCTGACCCCGATCCTGATCTCCGACCCACCTCTGCTCAACACCCAGGGCGTGCATCAGCCCTACACGCCCCGGCTCGTGGTCGAGGTCGTCACGCGCGGCGGTGTCGTCGGCCTCGGCGAGACCTACGGCGATACGAAGTACCTGGACCTCGCCCGACCGCTGGCCGAGGCGCTGCCCGGCCGCTCGGTCACGGACGTGAACGGCTTGTTCTCGCTCGCCGCGCAGGTGTGCGGCGACTCACGGGCCGTCGACGAGCGGGTCGACGCGGGCGGGCTGCGCGGAGTGCAGACCGCCGACAAGCTCCGGCTCTCCGTCGTCTCGGCCTTCGAGGTCGCCTGTCTGGACGCCCTCGGCAAGAGCCTCGGCCTGCCCGTCCACGCCCTGCTCGGCGGCAAGGTCCGTGACTCCGTCGAGTACAGCGCGTACCTCTTCTACAAGTTCGAAGGAACGGACGACTGGGGAGCGGCCCTCGACCCGGCGGGGATCGTCGAACAGGCCCGCCGCTTCGACCGGACGTATGGCTTCCGCTCCTTCAAGCTCAAGGGCGGCGTCTTCCCGCCCGAACAGGAGATCGCCGCGATCCGCGCCCTGGCCGAGGAGTTCCCCGGCCGGCCGCTCCGCCTCGACCCGAACGGCGCCTGGTCGGTGGAGACCGCGCTGGAGGTGGCGCGGGAGCTGAAGGACGTCCTGGAGTATCTGGAGGACCCGGCGACCGGCACGGACGCCATGGCCGAGGTCGCCGCCCGCACGGACGTGCCGCTGGCCACGAACATGTGCGTCACGACTTTCGAGGAGGTCCCGGAGGCCTTCGCCCGGGACGCGGTACGGATCGTGCTCTGCGACCACCACTACTGGGGCGGCCTGCACCGCACCCGCGAACTGGCCGCGCTCTGCCGCACGTACGGCGTCGGGCTCTCCATGCACTCCAACACCCACCTCGGCATCAGCCTCGCCGCGATGACCCAGGTCGCCGCGACCCTGCCCCACCTGGACCACGCCTGCGACACCCACTACCCCTGGCAGACCGAGGACGTCGTCACCACCCGCGCCACCTTCCACGACGGCCGCCTGACGGTCTCCGACGCCCCGGGCCTCGGCGTGGAACTGGACCGCGATGCCCTCGCCGCCCTCCACCATCGCTGGCGCGAGGACGACGGCACCATGCGCAACCGGGACGACGCGGCGGCGATGCGGCGGCTCCGCTCCTAGCACCCCGCCCGCCCGCGCCCCGCCCGCCCGCGCCCCGCGCTACGCGTGGCACGCCACCGGCACACCCCCGTTCATCGCCGCCATGTCGCCGAAGACCACCGCCGCGTCCAGCGGAGAGCCCTCCGGGAGCCCGTCCAGCTCCGCGTACGCCCGATGCAGGTTCGCCACCAGTCGCTCGCTCTCCCGCCAGGCCGCGAACTCCCCGAGGTCGGCCCGGCGGGCCGTCTCCAAGGGCGTCGCCCCCTTGCCGTGGCCCTCGCGCGCCAGCTCGGCGACCCAGCGCAGATAGCGCTCCGTCGCGTCGTACGCCGACGGGTCGGTGACCCGGCCGTGCCCGGGCACCACCGTCGGCGCGTCCAGCGCGCGCAGCACGTCCAGTGCCCGCAGCGAACCGGACAGCGAACCCATCGGCAGGAACGGCGTGCCGCCATGGAAGACCAGGTCCCCGGTGAAGACGACGCCCTGCTCCGGGAGATGGACGATCGAGTCGCCGGTCGTATGAGCCGTCCCCGGGTGCAGCACGCGCACCTCCAGCTCACCCACGTACAGCGTCAGCCGCTCGCTGTACGTGAGCGAGGGCGGCGTCACCTCGATCGCGCCGAAGTCGGTCTCCGGCCACAGCAGATGGAGCTGACGCCCGGCCGCGAGCTGCTCCACCCGGCAGTTGTCGTGCCCGACGATCCGCGCCTGCGGCAGGAACACCCCGTTGCCGTAGGTGTGGTCGCCGTGGTGGTGCGTGGAGACGATCGTGCGGGGGAGCGGCAGACCCTCGGCGAGGACCGCCTCGCGCAGCAGCCGCGCCCGCCGCTCGGTCGCGGCCGTGTCCACGAGCAGCGTCTCGTGGGCGTCGCCCACGAATCCGGCGTTGTTCAGACACCAGCCGCCGTCCGGCTGGACGAAGGCGTGCACGTGCGGCGCGAGGCGGACGACATACGGATCGGTGACGTACAAGGAATCCCCCCGGAACATGAAGCACGGGCCCGACTGGCAAGGGCAAGACAAGTGTGCCTGCCAGTTGGGCCGGTTCCGCGAAAGTTCAGTGGTCGTCCCAGTGGTTGCCGTGCTCCGCGTGCCGATGTCCGTCGTGGACGTAGTCGACATGGTCCCCGTGCGCGACGGCGGTGTGTCCGCACTCCGGCCCGTGCGTGTGGTCCGGGTGGGTGTGCGCGACGTGCGACGTGGGCTCGCACTCGTCCCAGTGCCCGGCGTGTTCGCGGTGCAGATGCCCGTCATGGGCGTAGTCGACATGGTCCCGGTGCGTGACGGCGGTGTGCCCGCACGACGGGCCGTGGGTGTGCGCGTGGGTGGGGTGTTCGTGGTGCAGTAGGGTCATGACCTCAGGCTAGTCCGAAATATCCCCTTCGTCCTGTGTCGGTCCTGCGCTTCGGCGAGCGCGTCGCCGCACTCCGCCGGGCCAACCCGGCTTGCGAGGCGAGAGGGGCGACGTGATCGTTCGGGGTATGAAGGCGATCAGCTACAGCCGGTACGGCGGACCCGAGGTGCTCGAGTACGGCGAGCGGCCCGACCCGAAGGTCGGGCCCGACGACGTCCTCGTCAAGGTGCGGGCGGCCGCTGTGAACCCCGTCGACTGGAAGGCCCAGGCCGGCTACCTCGACGGGATGATCGACGCGGTCTTCCCCGTCATCCCCGGCTGGGACGTCTCCGGTGTCGTCGTCCAGCCCGGCGTCTCGGTCACCGAGTTCACCGTCGGCGACGAGGTGATGGGCTATGTCCGGGAGGACTTCCTCGCCCGCGGCACCTTCGCCGAGTACGTAGCCGCCCCTGTCCGTACCCTCGCCCGCAAGCCGCGCACCATGAGCTTCGAGGAGTCCGCCGCCCTTCCGCTGGTCGGACTGACCGCCTACCAGGTGCTCCATCAGGCCCTCGCCGTCCGCTCCGGCGAGACCGTCCTGGTGCACGCGGCGGCCGGCGGCGTCGGCTCCATGGCCGTCCAGATCGCCCGTCACCTCGGCTGCCGGGTGATCGGTGCGGCGCGCGAGGAGGGCCAGGAGCGGATCAGGGAGCTGGGCGCCGAGCCGGTCCTGTACGACGAGGGCACCTTCGTCGCGCAGGTCCGCGAGCTGGCGCCGGACGGCGTGGACGCGGTCTTCGACACCATCGGCGGCCCGTTCCTCAAGCTCACCCCCCGGGTGCTGGCCCCCGAAGGGCGCCTCGCCTCGATCGCCGACGGCGAGGTCATCGGCCTCGGAGGCCGCTACTTCTGGGTGCGCCCCGACCCCCGGGACCTCGCCGCACTGGCGGAGCTGGTCGACGAGGGGGTGCTGTCCGTACGGGTAGCCCGGAGCTTCCCGCTGGAACAGGCGGCCGATGCCCAGCGCGCGAACGCGGAGGGCGGCCTGAACGGCAAGGTCGTGGTCACGGTGGAGTGGCCCGACTGACAGGAACCCAGGAGCACGTCCCAAAAGCAGGTCCCACGAGCAAGGCCCCGGTCAGGCCCCCGGGTCGCCCCTCCCGGATCGGCCCCCCGGGTCGCGCCCCCAACGCGCGTCAGAGTCCCCAGCGCCGTCAGAGCACCACCGCGACCGCGAACGCCGCCAGCGCGACCGTGCAGACCGTCGCCAGCAGCGCGCCCCGGTGCGAGAGCGGACCCGGCCGCGCCGCGTCAAGAGCCTGGATCCGGCGGTGGGCGACGGCCAGGAAGCCCAACCAGGCCAGCACCGCCAGCGCCGCGCCGGCAACTCCCGCCGCCGTGATCTCGTCACGGATCACCGACTTCGCGGCGAGCACGGCCGCGATCGTGTACGTCAGCGTCGTACGCCGCCACGCGAGCCGCGTCCGCTCCGGCTGCAGCCCCGGGTCCCGGGCCGGCGTCGCCGGCTCCGTCACCGTCCGGCCCAGCCGAAGACGATGACCACCACCATCGCCAGCGCCACCACGGCCACCGCGAGACTCAGCACCGTCGGGAACCGCGACACCGGCAGGTCCTCACCGCGCCGCATCGCCCGCTCGCACCGGACCCAGTGGTTCACCGCCCGCAGCGCGCACAGCACGCCCGCGCCGATCAGCGCCAGCGAGAGCCCGACCCGCACCCCCCAGCGCAGATCCGGCAGGAACTGATCGACGGCGAAACCGCCGCCGACGAGCGCCAGCGCGGTCCGGATCCAGGCGAGGAAGGTGCGCTCGTTGGCGAGCGAGAACCGGTAGTCCGGAGTCTCGCCCTCGTCCCGGATCCGCTGCGGCGCGAACCACAGCCGCAGACTCTGCACGAAGTCACTCACCCGGGAACCTTAACCGCGGTGCGCGCGCAGCCGTTCATAGGCCGCCCGGCCGTCCGGGACCCACTCCCACGTACCGAGCCGGGAGGTCACTTCCTCCTCGGGCAGGAAGGCGTGCCAGGCGACCTCTTCCACCTGGGGGTGCACCGGCAGCGTGCAGCGCACCTCGTAGACGGCCGACCACCACTTCCCGGCGACGCCCCCGGAGTCGTACAGGAAGCGGAACAGCGGTTCCGGCCGGGGCAGGCCGGTCACGCCCAGCTCCTCCTCGGCCTCGCGCAGCGCGGCCTCGTCGTACGACTCGCCCGCGCCGACGACCCCGCCGACGAACATGTCGTACAGCGACGGATAGACGAGCTTCGACGCCGTGCGGCGGTGCACGAAGATCCGGTCCTCGGCGTCCCGGACGTGGATGAAGGCGCAGCGATGGATCAGGCCCCGCGCGTACACCTCGGCGCGCGGGGCCTGGCCGACCACCTCGTCGTTCTCGTCGACGACGTCCAGGATCTCTTCGGCGGGGTTCGTCATCCCGCCATGAAATCACCGGCCGGCGACACCCGTCCTCAGTGGCCCATGACGTACTTCACGGTCGGACCGGTCGTCCAGCCGCCGTCCACGGCCAGCTCCGCGCCCGTCACGTACGACGCCGCGTCCGACAGCAGGAAGACGACGGCGCCCGCGATCTCGGGAGCCTCACCGACCCGCCCCATGGGGGTGTTCGGGTACTTGCCCTCGCCGCGCTCGATGCCGACGACGGCGGTCATCGGGGTGTACGTCATGCCCGGGTGGACCGAGTTGACGCGGATCCGCGCCGTACCCAGCTCCACCGCTCCGATCTTCGTCAGTCCGCGCACGCCCCACTTGGAGGCGCCGTAGCCCGCGGTCAGCGCGAGACCCATCAGCCCGGCCGCCGAGGAGATGTTGACGATCGAGCCGCCACCGGCCTCCTTCATCGCCGGAATCGCGGCCTTCATGCCGATGAAGACGCCGGTCAGATTGATGTCGAGCACCTTGCGGAAGTTCTCGACGGACTCGGTCTCCAGGAACGCGCCGCCGGCTATCCCGGCGTTGTTGACCAGACCGTGCAGACCGCCGAACTCGGCGACCGCGTACGCCACCGCCGCGGCCCACTCCTCCTCCGACGTGACGTCGTGGTGGAGGAAGCGCGCCCGCTCGCCCAGCTCGGCCGCGGTCGCCTTGCCCTCGTCGTCCAGCACATCGGTGATCACGACGTTCGCCCCCGCGGCGACGGCCTGCCGCGCGGCCTCGGCGCCCAGGCCGCGGGCGCCCCCGGTGATCAGGACGGTCCGGCTGCTCAGGTCGTGGAGGCGGGTGGGCTCGGGGCCGACGGTGGGCTCGTTCATGGGAGGTCCTCTCGGATCGCGGGCAGCGGGGCCCGGAGCAGGGCGGTGGTGGTCTCGACGAGATCGGCGCAGAAGAGCGCCTCACCGGTGAGCGGTCGGGTGCCGTCGAGGTACTGCCGGGCCCGGTCGGCCATGGCCGCGCCGACGACGGTGAGCGCCAGATCGAGGCGCTCCAGGCGCAGCGGCTCGGGGAGTGCGGTCAGGCAGGCCTCGACCCGCTCGATCAGCCGCCAGTAGACGGTGCCGTCGAGTGTGGGATGGGGCGTGCGGGTGCGGACGCCGCTCTCATCGCTGAGCTGGGCGGAGATCCGCAGACAGCGCAGTCCGCGTTCGGTGCGCAGCTCGCTGGCCTCGGCGGTGACGAGGGCGCGGATCAGCGCGCGCGGTTCGTCGGGGGCCGCGGCGAGAAGCGGATCGAGGACCTTCTCCGTACGGCGCTGGCGGGCGGCCATCACCGCGTCGAGGAGGCCGCCGCGCGAGCCGAAGTGGTACTGCACGGCCGAGGGGTTGCTCTGTCCCGCCAGGGCGACGATGTCGCGGAGCTGGGCGCCGTCGACGCCCTGGGCGGCGAAGATCTCCTCCGCCGCGCGGATCAGCTTGTCCCTGGTCTCGGGCCCGGATGTCCTCGCCATGCGTCCATATTAATGCTCGACATTAGAAAACGGGAGGGGTGCGCACGGTCCGAACTGTTGACTCGATACATCGGTGTATCCAAGATTCGGTCCATGTCGTACGACGCTGATGTGATCGTGATCGGAGCCGGCCTCGCCGGGCTCGTCGCCACCGCCGAACTCGTGGAGGCGGGCCGGAGCGTGATCCTGCTCGACCAGGAGCCGGAGCAGTCCCTCGGCGGGCAGGCCCACTGGTCCTTCGGCGGTCTCTTCCTCGTGGACTCGCCCGAGCAGCGCCGGATGCGGATCAAGGACAGCCACGAGCTCGCACTCCAGGACTGGCTCGGCACCGCCGGGTTCGACCGCAAGGAGGACCACTGGCCGCTGCGCTGGGCGGAGGCGTACGTCGACTTCGCCGCGGGCGAGAAGCGCAGCTGGCTGCACTCCCGCGGAGTGCGGTTCTTCCCGGTCGTCGGCTGGGCCGAGCGCGGCGGGTACGACGCGAACGGGCACGGCAACTCGGTGCCCCGCTTCCACATCACCTGGGGCACCGGCCCCGGCCTCGTCGCCCCCTTCGAGCAGCGGGTCCGCGAGGGCGTCGCCCGGGGTCTCGTCACCTTCCGCTTCCGCCACCGGGTCACCGGCCTCGGCCGCACGGCGGGCGCCGTGGACACCGTCAGCGGTGAGATCCTGGCTCCCTCGACCGCCGAGCGCGGCACCGCGAGCAGCCGGGAGGCCACCGGCACCTTCGAACTCCGCGCCCAAGCGGTGATCGTCACCTCGGGCGGCATCGGTGGCAACCACGATCTCGTCCGCGCGCAGTGGCCGGACCGGCTCGGCACCCCGCCCGCGAAGCTGCTGTCCGGCGTCCCCGCCCATGTGGACGGGCTGATGCTCGGCATCACCGAGGCGGCCGGTGCCCACCACATCAACCGCGACCGGATGTGGCACTACACCGAGGGCATCGAGAACTGGAACCCGATCTGGGCCAAGCACGGCATCCGCATCCTGCCGGGACCGTCCTCGCTCTGGCTGGACGCCCGCGGCCGCCGGCTGCCCGTCCCCCTCTTCCCCGGCTTCGACACCCTCGGCACGCTCGAGCACATCATGAAGACCGGGTACGACCACACCTGGTTCGTGCTCGACCAGCGCATCATCGGCAAGGAGTTCGCCCTCTCGGGCTCCGAGCAGAACCCCGACCTCACCGGCAAGTCGATCCGGGACGTCATCGGCCGGGCCCGCGCGGACGTGCCGGGACCGGTGAAGGCGTTCATGGAGCACGGTGTCGACTTCATCGTGGAGAAGGACCTGTCCGCCCTGGTCCGGGGCATGAACGCCCTGACCGACGAGCCGCTGATCGACGAGGCGGAGCTGCGCCGCGAGATCACCGCCCGGGACCGGGAGATCGCCAACCCCTTCACCAAGGACCTTCAGGTCACGGCGATCCGGGGTGCCCGCAAGTACCTGGGCGACAAGCTGATCCGTACGGCGTCCCCGCACCGCATCCTGGACCCCAAGGCCGGCCCGCTGATCGCCGTACGCCTGAACATCCTCACCCGGAAGTCGCTCGGCGGTCTGGAGACGGATCTGTCGTCGCGGGTGCTCAAGGAGGACGGAGAGGTACTGGAAGGGGTGTACGCGGCGGGCGAAGCGGCCGGGTTCGGCGGCGGAGGCGTCCACGGCTACCGCTCCCTGGAGGGCACCTTCCTCGGCGGCTGCATCTTCTCGGGCCGCGCGGCGGGCAGGGCGGCGGCGAAGGCGGTCGGTTAGGGCGGCCTGCCAAGGGCTGTCCCGCAACTCGTGCATCTCCCTGCCGGCTTGCGCCAGTTCCTTGGAGCCGGGGAAGGCCGTGTATCGCGGGCGTATCGAAAATCGCATACGCCACCGCAACGGCCCCCCGTCTCCAATGGGTGCGTGAACCACAACGCATCCCTGTCGGCACCACCCCGCCGCACGCGCAGGATCGTGCTCCTCGGCCTGACGGTCCTCGGCACCGCGAGCGCCCTGTTCGTCGTGCGGGGGCCGCTCATGATGGCCGCTCCGAGGTGCATGGCCGGGCGGTGGCACGGCTGCTTCGACACGTTCAACGGTGTGGTGCTCATGACGTTGGTCGCGCTGCCCTTGGCCGCACTGGTGGTCTGGGCTCTGGCGCGCCGCCGGCGTGCCGCCGGCGCCCCATCGGCGTGGCGGATGTCGCTGGCCGAGGTGGGCATGGTCCACGGGACGGTGCCGTTCCTGTGGATGACCATGATGCCGGGCGGCGGGGCCGGCATCGTCCCGGCCCGGGTGAGCCTGGTACCGCTGCGGGACCTGGTCACGATGGGGCCGCTCGGGATCGTCGGCAACCTGCTGATCTTCGCGGCTCTGGGGTTCTTCGCCCCGATGCGGTTCGCCGCGGCGGCATCCGTGCCGCGGCTCCTGGCGCTCGGGGCGGGCTGCTCGGTCCTGGTCGAAACCGCACAGTACGTCCTCAGCCTCGACCGGGTGTCCTCCGTGGACGACGTACTGGTCAACGCCACCGGCGCCGTGCTGGCCGCGCTGGCGTCGCGCCGCTGGTGGCGCACGACGGCTGAAGCCCCGTCGGACCGGGCTCGGCCCGCGATGGCACCGGCAGGGTGAGCCGCGTGTCCGGTGCGTGCAGGTCTCCGCATACGTCGGCGATATGTCGTGCTGCTTAGGCTTCGGACATGCGCGTACTGATCGTGGAGGACGAGCCCTACCTGGCGGAAGCCGTCCGTGACGGTCTCCGGCTGGAGGCGATCGCCGCCGACATCGCCGGCGACGGCGACTCCGCCCTGGAACTGCTCGGCGTCAACTCCTACGACCTCGCGGTCCTCGACCGCGACATCCCCGGCCCCTCCGGCGACGAGGTCGCCCGGCGCATCGTCGCCTCCGGCAGCGGCATCCCGATCCTCATGCTCACCGCTGCCGACCGGATCGACGACAAGGCTTCCGGGTTCGGGCTCGGCGCAGACGACTACCTCACCAAACCGTTCGACCTGCGGGAGCTCGTCCTGCGGCTGAGGGCGCTCGACCGCAGACGTGCCCACGCCCGGCCCCCGGTCCGCGAGATCGCGGGCCTGCGGCTCGACCCCTTCCGCCGGGAGGTCTTCCGCGACGGACGCTACGTCGCGCTCACCCGCAAGCAGTTCGCCGTCCTCGAAGTCCTCGTCGCCGCCGAGGGGGGTGTCGTCAGCGCCGAAGAGCTGCTGGAACGGGCATGGGACGAGAACGCCGACCCCCTCACCAACGCCGTGCGCATCACCGTCTCCGCACTGCGCAAACGGCTCGGCGAACCATGGATCATCGCCACGGTGCCCGGCGTCGGCTACCGCATCGGGACCGGCTCCGACACCACCCGCCCCGGCGGTACGCATGCATAGACGCCCAGGGCTCAGCGCCCGACTGAAACTCACCCTCAGCTACGCCGGGTTCCTCGCCGTCGCCGGCGCTCTCCTGCTGGCCGTGGTGTGGGTGTTCCTGCTGCGCTACGTACCTGACAACCCCCAGGGCCTTCTCGGGATCTCGCCCAACCGCTACCTCCTTGTGCGCACCTTCGCCCCCGCCGCAGCCGTGGCGATGGTCTTCCTGCTCGTGTTCGGCCTCGTCGGGGGATGGATCCTCGCCGGCCGGATGCTCGCACCGCTCACACAGATCACGGATGCGGCACGGATGGCCGGGAACGGGTCGCTGTCCCACCGGATCCGCATGAAGGGCCGCCAGGACGAATTCCGTGAACTCTCCGACGCGTTCGACTCGATGCTCCGACAGCTCGAGTCCCACGTCGCCGAGCAGCAGAGGTTCGCCGCGAACGCCTCCCACGAACTGCGCACCCCGCTGGCCATCTCGCGGACGCTCCTCGACGTGGCCCGCAAGGACCCCACGCGGGACAGGGGCGAACTCATCGAGCGCCTGCACGCGGTCAACACGCGGGCGATCGACCTCACCGAGGCCCTCCTGGTGCTCAGCCGCGGCGACCGCGGAAACTTCGCCCGCGACAGCGTCGACCTCTCCCTCCTCGCCGAAGAAACCGCCGAAACGCTGCTTCCCCTCGCCGAACAGCGCCGGATCACGCTCGACGTCACCGGCGGGGCGGCCGGGACCAGCGGCTCCGCGGAACTTCTGCTGCGGATGGTGACGAACCTCGTCCAGAACGCCGTCGTCCACAACCTCCCCGCCGGCGGCACCGTGACGGTCCACACCGAAGCGCAGCACGACACGAGCGTGCTGCGGGTCGAGAACACGGGCCATCCGCTCCCACCGGAACTGGTACCGACCCTCACCGAACCCTTTCAGCGCGGAACGGAACGCGTACGCACCGACGAGCACGCCGGTGTCGGCCTCGGCCTGGCCATCGTGCACAGCATCGTCCGCGCCCACGACGGGACCCTCGACCTTGTCCCCCGCCCCGCCGGCGGTCTCCTCGTCACGGTCAGGCTTCCCGGCCCGCCGTAGGCATCGTCCCCGCGCGTGGCCCACCGGGTCGTTCGACTTCAGAACCTCGCCCTCACGGGACGACCCCGTGCTTCAGCCCAGCCGCCGTACGACCTTGAACCGCTCCGCGACCGCCATCGTCGCGTCGGTCACCGTGAACTCCGGGTCACCGAGGAACTCCCGCATCTCGGCGCCGTGCCAGAACCTGTCATGGGAGGCCCGCCATTCGGCGACCGTCGTGTACCCCTCGCCCTCGTCGATCGCGAACCGGAGGTCGATCTCCCCGACAGGCAGCACCCGTACCTCCGTGGTCTCCACCACGGCCACCGGCCGCTCCTCCGAGTCGAGCAGGGCCCAGCGCTCGCCCACGCGCGGCAGCTCCTCGCCCTCCGCCTCGAACTCCACCATGAGACCCGTCGTCGAGGTCTTCTCACCCGACAGGACCGCGGCCACCAACTGGTCGCGCAGCGGCCCGGGGAAGGCCAGCGCGAAGGGCTTGAGGGAGTCGGGATTCTCCACCGGCTCGGGGTTCTCCACCTGTTCGGCGCTCTCGGTCTGCTCCATGTCCCGAAGTGTGGCACGCGGCGGTAGGCACGAGACCGGGCCCGGACGCCTGGACGGCGTCCGGACCCGGTCCGTGTGCGGGGGAGTCGGGGGCCGCGGCTACAACACCAGCGACAGCAGCAGGACGAAGACGATGCCGACGACCGAGATGATCGTCTCCATCACCGACCAGGTCTTGATCGTCTGGCCGACGGTCATCCCGAAGTACTCCTTGACCAGCCAGAACCCGGCGTCGTTCACATGGCTGAAGAAGAGCGAACCGGCACCGATCGCGAGGACCAGCAGCGCCGTCTCACTGGTGCCCATGCCCTCCGCGAGCGGGGCCACGAGCCCGGCCGCCGAGATCGTCGCCACCGTCGCCGAGCCGGTCGCGAGGCGGATCGCCACGGCGATCAGCCAGGCGAGGAGCAGCGCCGGAATCGACCAGTTCTTGGAGAAGTCCAGGATCATCTGCCCCACGCCGACGTCGATCAGCGTCTGCTTGAAGCCGCCGCCCGCGCCGACGATCAGCAGCACGCCCGCGATCGGGGCGAGAGACTTCTCGACGGTCGAGGAGAGCCGCTGCTTGGTGAAGCCGGCCGCGCGGCCCAGCGTGAACATGCCGACGATGACGGCCGCGAGCAGGGCGATCAGCGGCGAGCCGATGACATCGGTGACCTTCTGCAGCGCGTTGTCGGGGTTGTCCACGACGATGTCGACCAGCGCCTTGACCAGCATCAGGACGACGGGCAGCAGAACGGTCGCGACGGTGGCGCCGAAGCCGGGGCGCTTCTCCAGGTCCTCCGAAGGGCGCGCCGGAATCATGTTCTCGGGGGCCGGGATGTCCACCCAGCGGGCGGCGTACCTGGAGAACAGCGGACCGGCGATGATCACGGTCGGGATGGCGACCAGGACACCCAGGGCGAGCGTGACACCGAGGTTGGCGCCCAGCGCGTCGATGGCGACCAGCGGGCCGGGGTGCGGCGGGATCAGTCCGTGCATGACCGACAGACCGGCCAGGGCCGGGATGCCGATCCGCATCAGCGAGTAGTTGCCGCGCTTGGCGACGAGCAGGACCACCGGGATCAGCAGCACGATGCCGACCTCGAAGAAGAGCGGCAGACCGATGACGGAGGCGATGAGCACCATCGCCCAGGGCATGGATCGGCCGCTCGCCTTGGCGAGGATCGTGTCGACGATCTGGTCCGCACCGCCGGAGTCGGCGAGCAGCTTGCCCAGGATCGCGCCGAGGGCGATCAGCACACCCACGCCGGCGACGGTCTTGCCGAGGCCGACGGTGAAGGAGTCGATGGTCGCCGCGAGCGGGGCTCCGGCGAACGCGCCGAGGGCCAGCGACCCGATGGTCAGCGCCAGGAAGGCGTGCAGCTTGAACTTGGTGATGAGCAGGACGATGACGGCTATGCCGGCGAGCACGGCGATGCCGAGCTGGGCGTTGCCGGCCGAGGTGATGGGCTCGACGGCGTCCGCTGCCAGCATCTCGACGCTGAGACTGGTCACGGTGATTCCTTAGAGGACGGGTGGGGGCAGGAGGGGGACGGGGGTACGGCGGCGGTCGTACAACCGGGGTGCGGCCGGCGTACGGAGATCAGCGGGCGAGCCGGCGCAGCGCGGCGACCGCGCGGGCGGCGATCTCCCCGGGGGAGCCGGAGACGTCGACGGCGACACCCGCCTCGTCGCCCTGCAGCGGCTGCAGGGCGGCGAACTGGGAATCGAGCAGCGCGGTCGGCATGAAGTGCCCCTTGCGCTCGTTCATCCGCCTCTCGATCAGCTCGCGGTCGCCGGTCAGATGGAGGAAGACCACGCCCGGGGCGGCCGCCCGCAGCCGGTCCCGGTAGATCCGCTTCAGGGCGGAGCTGCTCACCACCCCGCCGTTCCCTTCACGGCCGTGCGCCCACTCGCCGATCGCGTCGAGCCAAGGGCCGCGGTCCGCGTCGTCCAGCGGGATGCCGGCCGACATCTTGGCGACGTTCGCCGCCGGGTGGAAGTCGTCGCCCTCGGCGTAGGGGACTCCAAGGGCGTCCGCGACCAGCGGACCGATGGTCGTCTTGCCGGTGCCGGCGACGCCCATCACGACGACGACCTGGGGGACCGTCGGGGAGGTGGTGCTCATGGGGTGGTGCCTCGCTGTCTTCTGCGACATCGATTCCGTCGCGCTCATGAAACCCATTGGGTACGACGTATTCAAGAGCCTGTGACATTAAAGTCATACTTTTAGTTCTCGATCTTGGTGCCCGCGTAGGCTGACCCCCATGACGACACCGGCCCAGGGGCTCCATCCACACGTCCTCGCCACCCTGGGCCTGGCGATCACCGCGGGGGAGTACCCGCCCGGCAGCGTGCTGCGCACCGACGAGCTCGCCCAGCGCTTCGACGTCTCCCGCACGGTCGTGCGCGAGGTCGTCCGCGTCCTGGAATCCATGCACCTGGTCGAGTCCCGCCGCCGCGTCGGCGTGATCGTCCTGCCGACGGCGCAGTGGAACGTGTACGACCCCCAGGTCATCCGCTGGCGCCTGGCCGGCGCCGACCGGCCCCGCCAGCTGCGCTCGCTCACCGTGCTGCGCTCCGCCGTCGAACCGGTCGCCGCCGGGCTCGCCGCCGTCCACGCCACCCCCGAGCAGTGCCGCGAGCTGACCGAGCAGGCGCTCGGCATGGTCGCCACCTCGCGCGGCCGGCAGCTGGAGGCGTACCTCGTCCACGACATCGCCTTCCATCGGGTCGTCCTCAACGCCTCCGGCAACGAGATGTTCGCCCGCCTCGGCGACGTGGTCGCCGAGGTGCTCACCGGCCGTACGCACCACCAGGTGATGTTCGAGGACCCCGACCCGGCCGCCGTCACCCTCCACGTCCAGGTCGCCGAGGCGGTGCGGGAGAGGGACGCGGCCCGAGCCGAGGAACTCACCCGCCAGATCGCGGTCGGCGCACTTAAGGAACTGGACGTTCTCGCGCCGTAAACCCTGCCGATCCCAGGCATTCGGCCTGTAGGAACCTCAGAAGTAGCTCAAATAAGGGCGTTCAGTGACATTGGCCACTGCTGAAATCCCGCCTTGCCGTGACGATGTGCGCTGGCCGTGAGAGCCGTGGACGACCTCCACGCGCGCGGCCGGGTACCGCACAGACCCTCCCCTCACGAAGGCGAACAACTCCATGAGTGACCGCACCCTCCCTGCGGCCGACACGCTGTCCGCCACGCCACCGGCGACGGCATCCGGGGCGTCCCCCCACGTAGACGCCGGCGACGCCGGGTACCGCAAGGACCTCAAGTCCCGGCACATCAACATGATCGCCGTCGGCGGCGCGATCGGCACCGGCCTCTTCCTCGGCGCCGGTGGCCGCATGGCCAACGCCGGACCCTCTCTCTTCATCGCGTACGCGGTCTGCGGCGTCTTCGCCTTCTTCGTGGTGCGGGCCCTCGGCGAGCTGGTCCTCTACCGCCCCTCCTCCGGAGCCTTCGTCTCCTACGCCCGTGAGTTCATGGGCGAGAAGGGCGCCTACACGGCCGGCTGGCTCTACTTCCTCAACTGGTCGACCACCGCCATCGCGGACATCACCGCGGCCGCGACCTACGCCCACTTCTGGGCCATGTTCAGCGACGTCCCGCAGTGGATCCTCGCCCTGATCGCCCTCGCGGTCGTCCTCGCCGCCAACCTCATCTCGGTGAAGTACTTCGGCGAGATGGAGTTCTGGTTCGCGATCATCAAGGTCGGCGCCCTCGTCGCCTTCATGCTGATCGGCATCTTCCTGATCGTGACCTCGCACGAGGTCGGCGGCCACACCCCGGGCCTGTCCACCATCACGGACAACGGCGGCATCTTCCCCAGCGGTGTCATGCCGATGTTGCTGCTGATCCAGGGTGTCGTCTTCGCGTACGCCTCCGTCGAGCTGTGCGGCGTCGCCGCCGGTGAGACCGAGAACCCCGAGAAGATCATGCCGAAGGCGATCAACTCGATCATGTGGCGCGTGGGCCTCTTCTACGTCGGCTCCGTCGTCCTCCTCGCGCTGCTCCTGCCGTACACCGCGTACTCCGGCGACCAGAGCCCCTTCGTCACGGTCTTCGACAAGCTGGGCATCCCCGGCGCCGCCGGCGTGATGAACCTGGTCGTCCTCACCGCCGCGCTCTCCAGCCTGAACTCGGGTCTCTACTCCACCGGCCGGATCCTGCGCTCCATGTCGCTGGCGGGCTCCGCTCCCAAGTTCACCGGCGTCATGAACAAGGGCGGCGTGCCCTACGGCGGCATCCTGCTGACCGCCGCCTTCGGTGTCCTCGGTGTCGGCCTGAACTACCTCATGCCCGGCGAGGCCTTCGAGCTCGTCCTGAACTTCGCCTCCATCGGCATCATCGGCACCTGGGCCATGATCATGGTCTGCTCGCTGCTCTTCGTGAACCGCTCCAAGGAAGGCCGGGTCACCCGTCCCGGCTACCAGCTGCCCTGGGCCCCGTACACCCAGATCGTCACGCTGGTCTTCCTCGGCTCGGTCCTCGTCCTGATGTGGATGGACGGTGGCATCAGCCGCACCACCGTGAACTGCCTCCCGCTGATCGGGCTCCTGCTCGTCGGCGGCTGGTTCCTGGTGCGCAAGCGGGTCCGCGCGACCGCCGCCACGTTCAAGGACTGACGGCTCCCACCGCGTACGCCCCCACCTACACCCCCCACGGGTGAAGAGACCCCCGCAGGCAGAACCTGCGGGGGTCTCGCCCTTTGTCAGGAGATAGTGGTACCCAAGAGCCTTACCGAGGAAGGGAAGTACCCGATGGCGCAGCAGGTCCAGGGGGTCGTCGCCCCCGGCAGGAACGAACCCGTGCGGGTGGAGACGATCGTGATTCCCGACCCCGGCCCCGGCGAGGCCGTGGTGAAGATCCAGGCGTGCGGGGTCTGCCATACCGACCTCCACTACAAACAGGGTGCCATCAACGACGAGTTCCCCTTCCTCCTCGGCCACGAGGCGGCGGGCATCGTCGAGTCGGTCGGCGCGGGCGTCACCGACGTGGCCCCCGGGGACTTCGTCATCCTCAACTGGCGTGCCGTGTGCGGCGCCTGCCGGGCCTGTCTGCGCGGCCGCCCCCAGTACTGCTTCGACACCCACAACGCCCGGCAGAAGATGACGCTGGCCTCCACCGGCCAGGAACTCTCCCCGGCCCTGGGGATCGGCGCGTTCGCCGAGAAGACCCTGGTCGCCGCCGGCCAGTGCACCAAGGTCGACCCGTCCGTCGCCCCCGAAGTCGCCGGACTCCTCGGCTGCGGCGTCATGGCCGGCATCGGCGCTGCCATCAACACCGGCAACGTCGGCCGAGGCGACACCGTCGCCGTCATCGGCTGCGGCGGCGTCGGCGACGCGGCCGTCGTCGGCTCCCGCCTCGCCGGCGCGGCGAGGATCATCGCCGTCGACATCGACGACCGCAAGCTGGAGACCGCGCGGGCGATGGGCGCCACCCACACCGTCAACTCCCGCTCCACCGACCCGGTCGAGGCCGTCCGCGAGCTCACCGGAGGTTTCGGCGCCGACGTGGTCATCGAGGCCGTCGGCCGCCCGGAGACGTACAAGCAGGCGTTCTACGCCCGCGACCTCGCCGGAACCGTCGTCCTCGTCGGCGTCCCCACCCCCGAGATGCGGCTCGAACTCCCGCTCCTGGACGTCTTCGGCCGTGGCGGCGCGCTCAAGTCCTCCTGGTACGGCGACTGTCTGCCCTCCCGCGACTTCCCGATGCTCATCGACCTGCACCAGCAGGGCCGCATCGACCTCGCCGCCTTCGTCACCGAGACCATCGGCCTCGGCGACATCGAGAAGGCCTTCGCCCGGATGCACGAGGGCGACGTCCTGCGTTCGGTGGTGGTCCTCTGATGGCGGCACGTATCGACCACCTGGTCACCTCCGGCACCTTCAGCCTCGACGGCGGCACCTGGGACGTCGACAACAACGTCTGGATCGTGGGTGACGACACGGAGGCGATCGTCATCGACGCCGCCCACGACGCCGCCGCCATCCTCGCCGCGCTCGACGGCCGCACCCTGCGCGCGATCATCTGCACCCACGCCCACAACGACCACATCGACGCGGCCCCGGCCCTGGCCGCCGCCACCGGCGCCCGGATCCTGCTCCACCCCGACGACCAGCCGCTCTGGAAGCAGACCCACCCCGACCACACCCCCGACGGCGAACTCGCCGACGGTCAGATCCTCACCATCGCCGGTACGGACCTCAAGGTCCTGCACACGCCCGGTCACGCGCCCGGAGCAGTCTGCCTCCACGCCCCCGACCTGGGCACCGTCTTCACCGGCGACACTCTGTTCCAGGGCGGCCCCGGTGCGACGGGCCGGTCCTTCTCCCACTTCCCCACGATCGTCGACTCGATCCGCGACCGGCTGCTGACCCTCCCACCGGAGACGGTCGTCCGCACCGGCCACGGCGACACCACCACGATCGGCGCCGAGGCCCCGCACCTGGAGGAGTGGATCAGCCGAGGCCACTGAGCCGCAGCCGGCTCTCGAACCTCAACGGCGTGCCCGAGAACGGGTCGGTGAACTCCAGCGTCCGCGCGAGCAGTTGCAGCGGACGCCCGAAGTCCTCCGGCCCGTCCTCGCGCACCACTGGATAGACCGGATCGTGCAGGATCGGCAGTCCCAGCGCGTTCATGTGCACCCGCAGCTGATGGGTGCGCCCGGTCGCCGGCAGCAGCCGGTAGCGCCCGAGCCCCTCCCGGTGCTCGACCAGCTCTATCCGGCTCTCGGCGTTCGGCTCGCCCGGCTCCTCCCGGGCGGCCATCACCCCGCGCTCCTTCACGATCCGGCTCCGCACCGTCACGGGCAGCACGACCGCCGGGTCGTACGGCGCCACCGCCTCGTACTCCTTGCCGACCGACCGGTCCCGGAACAGCGTCTGGTACGCCCCCCGGTCCCCGGGCCGCACGACGAACAGCACTAGGCCGGCCGTCAGCCGGTCGAGCCGGTGCGCGGGCTGCAACGTGGGCAGCCCCAGCTCCCGCCGCAGCCGAGCGAGCGCCGTCTCGGTCACATGCCGCCCGCGGGGCATCGTCGCCAGGAAGTGCGGCTTGTCGACGACCAGGATCCGCTCGTCCCGATGCACGACCCCGATCTCGAAGGGCACCCGCTCCTCCGCCGGAAAGTCCCGGTGGAACCAGAGATACAGCCCGGCGGTGTACGGCTCCTCCCCGTCCAAGGGCCCGTCCGTGCCCACGAACCGCCCGCCCGCGAGCATCTCCTCGACCCGCGCGATCCCGACGGCACCCCCGAAGCGGTCCCGCAGATGATCCCCGACGGTCGTCCAGGCGCCATCGGGATCCTCCGGCAGCCGTACACGTGCCGGATCGATGCCGTCGCGCTGGGGGAGCGGCGCCACCGGAGCCTTCGTTCTGCGTCTCACCGCACCACGGTAACCACCCCTCTACGCCTCCCTACGCCCACAGCCGCGCACCCACCTCGGCCCAACTGCGTAGAGCGAGCCCGCCTTCACTCCGCGTAGCGACCTCCGCGCGAGGGAAGGAGCACACTGCCGCTGACACCTAGGGGGCCGCATGGAACCGCTCGCCGTGGGCGCAGTCGTCACACTGATCGCCCGCTACGCCGAACACCTCGCCGGCGCCGTGGTCGACTCCGCCGTCGCCGACCGGCTGCGCCGCCTCTGGGACAGCGTGACCGCCCGCTTCAGCGGCGACCCGGTCGCCGAAGGCGCCCTGCGCCGCCTCCAGGGCCAGCCCGACAACGCCAACCGGCGCGGCGCGGTGGAGGACCACCTCCAGGAACTGGCCGAGAACGACCCAGAGTTCGCCCGCTCCCTCGCCGCACTCCTGCGCGAGGCGGCCGACGCGGACGGCGACTCCGGCACCGTGCGGATCGACGACGCGGGCGCCGTCACCCTGGACGGCTCCGTCGTCGAGATCCGCGGCGGCTCCATCGCGGCGGGCCGGGACGTGAAGGTCGACGGACCGCACATCCCGGCGGCCCGACCCTCCGTCGAGAACGGCTGACCGATGTGGGGGTCCGGGCGCCGGCGTCACGGCCGCCGACCTCCGGGAGTACGCGGGGAACGCCGAAGTCCCCGTCGAGAAGATCTCGACGGGGACTTCGTGTGGTGTCCGAGGGGGGACTTGAACCCCCACGCCCGATAAAGGGCACTAGCACCTCAAGCTAGCGCGTCTGCCATTCCGCCACCCGGACAAGGTGTCTGTCTTTCCGGCCGCTCGGCCGTTCCGACGTGGAAAACCATAGCAAACATTCGGAGTGGCCGATCACCACCCCGTTCCGGCCGGAACCATGTGACAGCCGCATGTCGGCCGAGGGCCGCCCTTGGGTCCCGGGCCCCCGCGCGGGAGGATGGGGGCGACCACCAGCAAGCACGTGGGGCACGTAGTGGGAGGAAGCAGCGTGAGTGAGTCGAACACGGCCCGGAGCGTCACCGGTGAAGACGAGGTCGTCGACCTCTGTCGCGACCTCATCCGCATCGACACCAGCAACTACGGCGACCACTCCGGCCCCGGCGAGCGGGCGGCGGCGGAGTACGTCGCAGAGAAGCTCGCGGAGGTCGGGCTCGAGCCGAAGATCATCGAGTCGCACAAGGGGCGGGCCTCCACCGTCGCCCGCATCGAGGGCGAGGACCCCTCCCGGCCGGCCCTGCTCATCCACGGCCACACCGACGTCGTACCGGCCAACGCCGAGGACTGGACCCACCACCCCTTCTCCGGCGAGGTCGCCGACGGCTGCGTCTGGGGCCGGGGCGCGGTCGACATGAAGGACATGGACGCGATGACCCTCGCGGTCGTCCGGGACCGGATGCGCAGCGGCCGCAAGCCTCCGCGCGACATCGTCCTCGCCTTCCTCGCCGACGAGGAGGCGGGCGGCACCTACGGCGCCCGGCACCTGGTCGACCACCACCGGGACCTCTTCGACGGGGTGACGGAGGCGATCGGCGAGGTCGGTGGCTTCTCCTTCACCGTCAACGAGAACCTGCGGCTCTACCTGGTCGAGACGGCCCAGAAGGGCATGCACTGGATGCGGCTGACCGTCGAGGGCACCGCCGGCCACGGCTCGATGACCAACAACGACAACGCGATCACCGAGCTCTGCGAGGCCGTCGGCCGGCTCGGGCGCCACCAGTGGCCGGTCAGGGTGACCAAGACCGTACGGTCCTTCCTCGACGAGCTCTCGGACGCCCTGGGCACCCCGCTCGACCCCGAGGACATGGAGGCCACGCTCGCCAAGCTCGGCGGCATCGCCAAGATGGTCGGCGCGACGCTGCGCAACTCCGCCGCCCCGACCATGCTCGGCGCCGGGTACAAGGTCAACGTCATCCCGGGCCAGGCCACGGCGCACGTCGACGGACGGTTCCTGCCGGGTCACGAGGAGGAGTTCCTGGCCGATCTCGACCGGATCCTCGGGCCACGGGTCAAGCGCGAGGACGTGCACGGGGACAAGGCCCTGGAGACCAGCTTCGACGGCGACCTCGTCGACGCGATGCAGCTGGCCCTCAAGGCGGAGGACCCGATCGCCCGTGCCGTGCCGTACATGCTCTCCGGCGGCACCGACGCCAAGTCCTTCGACGACCTCGGGATCCGCTGCTTCGGCTTCGCGCCGCTCAAGCTGCCGCCGGAGCTGGACTTCGCCGGGATGTTCCACGGCGTGGACGAGCGCGTTCCGGTCGACGGACTGAAGTTCGGTGTCCGTGTCCTCGACCGGTTCATCGACGCCTCCTGAGCCGCCCTCCCGTCACGCTTTCCGCGGTGCCTTCCGATATTCGGCCGCGCGTACGCATGTGACCGGAAAGAGTGAATGCGCTCATAGGCTCGTAGCCCCAATACCTCCTCCTCGTTACAGGTGGTGCGGTCCGCGGCTGGGATCGCATTGCCAACAAGGAGGAATAATGATCAAGAAGGTCGTCGCTGCTGCGGCTGCCACCGGCGGTCTCGTTCTCGCGGGTGCGGGCATGGCCGTTGCCGACTCGGGTGCCCAGGGTGCCGCCATCGGTTCCCCTGGCGTGCTCTCGGGCAACGTCGTCCAGGTGCCGGTTCACGTCCCCGTGAACGTGTGCGGCAACACGGTCTCCGTGATCGGGCTGCTGAACCCCACCTTCGGCAACACCTGCATCAACGCCTGACGTTGTGCCTCGACCCGTGAGGGTCTGAGCCAGTCCGGCCCCGGAGTGCGTGCCATGCACTCCGGGGCCGGTGGGCATTTCCGCCCCGGGCGTCGTGCCCGGTGGCCCTCTTCTTCCACAGCTCGGCGGCTCCGAAGCTCGGAAGGCAGAAGCCGAGAAGGCAGGGAACAACTATGCGACAGGTCACGCGCAAAGGCCTGATCACCATTGTGGCTGCGGGCGGCGTCATCGCCCTCGGCGGTGGTTATGCGAATGCTGATTCGGGTGCGAACGGCAAGGCCTCGAATTCCCCGGGCGTCGCGTCCGGAAACACCGTCCAGGTGCCGGTTCACGTTCCGGTGAACGCCTGCGGAAACACCATCAGTGTCATCGGGTTGATCAACCCGGCGTTTGGCAACACGTGCGCCAACGTCTCGAAGCCGGGCCGTGGCGACTCCTCGGCCGAGGGTGGCACCAGCAACTCGCCGGGTGTCGGTTCCGGCAACACCGTGCAGGTGCCGGTCGACGTCCCGGTCAATGCGTGCGGCAACAGCGTCACGGTCATCGGCGGCCTCAACCCGACGTTCGGCAACGGGTGCGGCAACGGCGTCGAGCCCACGCACCCGGGGAACCCTGGGAATCCCGGCAACCCCGGGAACCCTGGAAACCCTGGGAATCCGGGCAACCCCGGTAACCCGGGTACGCCCGGCAACCCCGGGACTCCTGGCAACCCCGGTGACTCGGGCGAGCCCGGCGGCCCCGGTACGCCGAACGGGCCGAACACGCCCGGTACGCGCACCATCACGCAGCCTCAGGCCTCCGAGGAGCTGGCAGAGACCGGTTCGGGTCCGCTCGGGATGATCGTCCCGGCCGGTGCCGGTCTGCTGCTCGCCGGCTCGCTGCTCTACCGCCGCGCCCGCCGCTCCGCCTAGGACGGCCGCGCGACGCAACAGGGGCCCCGCACGGCGGGGCCCCTTCTCATGTCACCAGGTGGCGCGGACCTGACGGATGATGCGCCGGCGCAGCCGCACCCGACGGCTGCCGTCCCGGTGCAGGCTCAGTCGGTCCAACTCCCAGTGCCCGTACTCGGCATGGTCGGTCAGAAGCCGCGTCGCCTCCTTGCGGGAGACGCCGCGCGGCACGTACACGTCGACAAATTCGTATTCCGGCATCGCATCTATTGTGCGGGCACGGGCCCGGTACGGATAGCGTGCGTCTCATGTCTGATGCTGCGCAGCCCACCGCTGCCGAGGTACGTGCCGCCGCCGAGGCGGTCAAAGCCGCACTGGACCGTCACCTCGAGACGGTCGAGCGCCGCTCGGGAGACGACGACCCGGCCGTCTACGAAGCCTTCAACGCCCTCGCCGCGGCGGCCGAGGCGTACGACGAGCGGCTCTACGACCGGTACGACGAGGTCACCCCCTTCGAGATCCCGGGCGCCGACGATTCGCTGCCGCCGTACGCGGGTCCCGAGGAGCCGCACGCCCTCAGCGTGCTGATCCGTCGCGACTACGCGGTGGTGGAGCCGAAGCGACTGCTCGCCCAGGCCCAGCGCATCGCCGATCTGGAGAGCGACGAGGAGGGCGCGGACGCCGCCCCCGTCGTCGGCGCCAGCACGCACGCTGCCCTCGGCGTGCTCTTCGGTGAGTACGAACCGGACGAAATCGCCTCACGGCACAAGGAGTTCGGCCTGGAGGAGGGCGACTCCACCCTCTGGGTCTCGGCCGCGGAGGAGCTGCCGGATCCGGGGGAGTGGCTGAACGCTCCCTTCGAGCACGCCGATCCCGAGCAGATCGTCTGCCGCTTCGACGTCAGCGCGGTCTTCGACGACGAACTGGACGACGGCATGGAGCAGCAGGACGCCTGAGGCGTACACCCGTGCGCATGAGTACGGCGGAGGGCGGGACACCCACAGGGTGTCCCGCCCTCCGCCGTACTCCGTCCTGAAGCCGGGTCATTCCTCCCTGACGGCCAGAAGAGCCTCCAGGAGCGGCCGCAGCCGGGTCGTACGGTCCTGGGCCACCCCCTCGGCCACGGCGCGGGGCAGCGCCTGGTCCACGCCGTGGACGACCGACAGGTGGCGCTCGCCGCGGCCGAAGGCCGTGTAGACCCAGGGCCGGTTCAGGCTGTGGGCGGCGTCGCCAGGCAGCACCACGACGGCGGCCGGCCAGCGCATCCCGGCAGCCTGGTGCGCGGTGAGCGCCCAACCGTGCCGCAGCGCCGAATCCACCCGCTCCTTCGGTACGACGAGCTTCTCGCCCTCGCACTCCAGCCGCAGGCCCCCGGCGTCGGCCGAGACGACCGTCCCGGTCACCGTGCGCCCCGGGGCCGTGACGTACGCCACCCGGTCGCCCGGGTCGAAGCCGCCGAAGCGCCCCGGGCCGGGGTTGAGCCGCTGCTTCAACGCGGCGTTCAGCGCGCGGGTGCCGGCCGAGCCGCCGTGGCCGACCGTGATCACCTGCGTCTGCTCGGCCGGCACACCGATCGCCCGCGGAACGGAGTCGGCGACCAGCTGCACCGTCCGGTGGACGGCCTCGCCCGCGTCCCGGACCGGGACGATCACGACCTCCTTGCCCGGAGCCTCCACCTGGTTCAGCTCGCCGATGCCGATGCCCGAGACGAGCTCGCCGATCGGGCCGGGATCCGGGACACGGGACGCGACCTGCGGGCAGACCCGGGCCGCCAGCACATCGCCGAACACCCGGCCGGCACCCGCCGAACCGAGGACACCGGGGTCACCGCTCAACACCAGACGGCAGCCGTCCGGCAGCGACTCCACGAGCATCGCCGCCGTCTCGACGTCCATCTGCGGCGCGTCGAGCACGATCAGCAGGTCCAGGGCGAGGGCGCCCTCCTGGTCCCTGCCGGGTCCGGCCGCGCCGGACAACAGGGCGGCGACGGTCATCACCACGTCCGCGCCGGGGTGCCCCCCGGCCGATCCCGTCGAAGCCGCAGCCTCCGACGCCTCCGCCCGATCCACGGCGGCCGCCGGCGCCGCCCCCGGGTCGGCCGGAGCGAGAGACCTCAGGCGGCGGACCCCGTTCTCGCTGTGTGCCGCCACCGCGACGCGCAGACCGCGTGCCCGGGCGGCCTCGGCGAGCGCGACCGGCTCGCTGCGGGCCGCCTCGCCGCCGGTGTGCGCCACGAGTCCGTGCGCCCCGGCGGCGCGGACCAGCTCCGGCCCCTCCCAGTCGTCCGCGGTGACGGTCTTGGCCAGCCGGGCGAGACCGTCGGCGAGGCTCTCCTCGGCAAGGGCGTACCGGTCGAGCCCGAGCAGGACGGGGATGTCCGCTTCCTCCGGCGCGGCTTCCTCGTCGTCCTCGGAGTGCTCCTCGGCGACCTGGCCTTCCTCCTCCTGGAACACCAGCACCGCGCCCTCGGAGATCGCCTGCTGGACGGCCTCCTCCGGGTCCGGCACCGACAGCTTGGCAAGACCGGCCCGCACGTCCGTGTCCTCCAGGGCCGTATGCCCCTTCAGCGCGGCCCGTTCGAGCAGCCAGGCCACCAGGGCGACGGCGCGGCGGGGGTCGCCGGGACCGCACTCCGCACCGAGCAGGGCCCGCGCGAAGCCGTCCGCGTGCTCGGGCTGGACCCCTGGCACCGAGAGCAGCTGCCAGGGGTCCTCGCGCAGCGCCTCGGCGGCTCCCTCGCCGAACACCGTGGCGACCTGGCCGGTCAGCGACTCCGGCGCCCCACCGCGCGCCAGGACGTCCCGCACGGCCGCCAGTGTCTCGGCGGAGGCCGCCGCCCTCTCGACCGGGGCCGGGCGCACCGTCGTGACCGGTGCCGCCGCGGGGGCCGGGCGCCGGGATTCGGGCTCGGGCGCGTCCAGGAGCGCGCCGACCGACTTCGTGCCGCTCTCCACGGCCCGTACCGCGGCGAGCAGATCGGCCGCCTTGCCGCTGAGCTTGGTGCCCGCGGCCACGGGTCCTTCCTTCTCCGCCTTGCGCCGCTCGATCCGGGCCCGCAACTCCCGCTGCGCGGCGAGCTCGGCCTGAGCCTCCGAAAGCTCGGCGGCGGCCTTCGCCTCCCCGCCCTCGGCGGCGGCCTCACCATCGGCCTCGGTATCGGCATCGGCATCGGCCGGCTCGTCCTGCGTCGACGCCGCGCCCATGGCCGACGCGGCGTCGTCGGCGTCGGCCTCCGTCGGCGCGTCGGCGGCACCCGCACGGGCCTCGCCGCCGTCAGCACCCTCCACGGGGCGCTCGGTCGTGGCCTCGTCCTCGCCCGGCGCGGGCTCGGCTGCCTCGGGAGGGGTCTCCCGGGAAGGCTCGGTCACAGGGTGCTCCAGTCCTGGTCCGGATAGCGGTGCACGGGCGCAGACACGTCGTCGAGCGCCCGGCAGATCTCGTCAGGAAGACTAAGGCTCTCCACTGACAACGCGGCCGTGAGCTGCCGCGCGTTGCGCGCGCCGACGATCGGGGCGGTCACCCCGGGGCGGTCGCGCACCCAGGCGAGCGCCACCTGGAGCGGCGTCGTCGCCAGGCCGTCCGCCGCCGTCGCGACGGCGTCCACGATCCGGCTCGCCGCCTCGTCCAGGTACGGCTCCACGAACGGAGCCATGGTCTCCGAGCCGCCCCGGGAGTCCGTCGGGGTGCCCTGCCGGTACTTGCCCGTCAGCACCCCACGGCCCAGCGGCGAGGACGGCAGCAGGCCTATCCCCAGGTCGAGGGCGGCCGGCAGCACCTCCCGCTCCACGCCCCGCTGCAGCAGTGAGTACTCCATCTGCGTCGCCGCCAGCCGCGTCCGCGCCGCGCCCGTGGCGCCGAGCTGCCAGGTCCCCGCCTTCGCCAGCTGCCACCCGCAGAAGTTGGACACCCCCACATACCGCGCCCGTCCACTGCTCACCGCGATGTCCAGCGCCTGGAGGGACTCCTCGAGCGGGGTGTGCGGATCGAAGGCGTGGAGCTGCCACAGATCCACGTGGTCGGTGCCGAGGCGGGCCAGGGAGGCGTCGAGCGCGGCCAGGAGATGCCCGCGCGAACCGTCCATCCGGCGGTCGGGATCCGGCACGCTGCCCGCCTTCGTGGAGATGACGAGATCGCGCCGGGGCACCAGCCGCTCCATGAGCTGCCCGAGCACGTACTCCGCCTCGCCGCCGCCGTACACGTCCGCGGTGTCGACCAGCGTGCCGCCCGCGTCCCAGAACGCCTTCAACTGGTCGGCGGCGTCGTGCTCGTCGGTGTCCCGGCCCCACGTGAGGGTGCCGAGTCCGATCCGGGATACGCGCAGGCCGGTACGTCCGAGATGCCTCTGCTCCATGGGCGCGAGATTACTGGCCAAGACCCCACGCGGAGAGAGGCTGTGGACAACCTCCCCCTGACGGATCGCGTACCCGCGCGCTAGAGTCCGGGCCAAGGGACGTTACTGATCAGTAAAGAGGGTGTGGTCATGAGGCTCGGCATCAACCTCGGCTACTGGGGCGCCGGTATGGACGGCGACAATCTCGCCGTCGCGCAGGAGGCGGACCGCCTCGGCTACGACGTGTGCTGGGCCGCCGAGGCGTACGGCTCCGACGCGCCGACCGTGCTCTCCTGGGTGGCCGCCAAGACCGAGCGGATCGACGTCGGCTCCGCGATCATGCAGATCCCGGCGCGCCAGCCCGCTATGACGGCGATGACCGCCGCCACCCTCGACTCGCTCTCCGGGGGCCGGTTCCGTCTCGGCCTCGGCGTCTCGGGACCGCAGGTCTCCGAGGGCTGGTACGGCGTCAAGTTCGACAAGCCGCTGGCCCGCACGCGCGAGTACGTCGAGATCGTCCGCAAGGCCATGTCGCGCGAGCGGCTCACGTATGAGGGCGAGCACTGGACGCTCCCGCTGCCGGACGGCCCGGGCAAGCCCATCAAGCTCACGGTCCACCCGCAGCGCGAGCACATCCCGCTCTACATCGCCGCGATCGGCCCGAAGAACCTGGAGCAGACCGGCGAGATCGCCGACGGCGCGCTGCTGATCTTCCCCTCCGCCGAGCACCTGGAGGAGACCGCGCTGCGTCACCTCCGCGCGGGCCGCGAGAAGGCCGGGCTGACCATGGACGGCTTCGACGTCCACCCCACGCTGCCTCTCGCCCTCGGCGACGACATCGACGCCCTCGCCGACATCTTCCGTCCGTACACCGCCCTGTACGTGGGCGGCATGGGCAGCCGCAAGCAGAACTTCTACAACCAGCTCGCGCAGCGCATGGGCTACGAGAAGCAGGCCGCCGAGATCCAGGACAAGTACCTGGCGGGCGACAAGACCGGCGCGGCCGCCGCCGTACCGCGGCAGCTGATCGACCAGACCACCCTGCTCGGTTCCGTCGAGCGGATCGCCGACCGGATGAAGGCGTACGCGGAGGCCGGTGTCACCACCCTCACCCTCGCCCCGGCCGGCTTCACCCTCGACGAGCGGCTCGCGGCGCTGCGGGCGGGCACCGAGGCCCTGGAGCGGGCGGGCCTCGCCTAGGGGGAGTCCGGCGGGAAAGTCTGCGGCCGTGGTGGGGGCTCGGGGGGTCTTCCCCGCCACGGCCGTCATGCAGCACAACGCGCCACGGAGCTCCTGGTTACGAGCGCGGCGTTCCTTCTTTCGGCCGAGTCCCTCGCCGCTCGTGTTGCCCACTCGCCGGTACCGCATTTGACTCGTTCTCTGCGGACGTGCGGCGTGCGGCCGCCCGCATGGGAGGTGGCAGCAATGCTCACGGCCAAGGGCCTGTTCCAAGAAATCATCGACAACGACGAGTCCTTCCGGCTCTTCTGCTCCATCGCCGCCAGCGGCGAGTCCCAGGGCGGCTGGGAGAACGCACGGATCGCGGCCCTGGTCGCGCCGGGGATGCGGGATCTCGCCCCCAAGATCACCCGGCACGGGGCCGACGAGGACAAGCACGGCCGGATCTTCAACGCCCTGCTGAAGAAGCGCGGCCTCGAGCCCGTGCCGGTTCCGCCGGAGACCGACTACACGATGCTCCTCGAACAGCGCGGCATCGGCCTCGCCCACGACAAGCTCCGCCGCGACGAGCCGCTGACCGAGCAGGACATCGTCGTCTACCTCGCGCACAGCCGGGTCACCGAGCAACGGGCCGCGGACCAGATGGACATGCTGGTCAAGTACTTCGGGGACCACCCCGAGCTCGGCAAGGCCATCCACATGATCGACAACGACGAGGCGAACCACCTCGCCTACTGCCACGAGGAGCTGCTGCGCCTCGCCCACGCCGGACACGGCCGGCTCATCCAGCGCACCCTGCGGGAGTCCGCGCTCGCCGAGATCAAGGTCTACCGTGACGTGAGCCTCGCCGTGATGAGCCACATGGGCCGCATCCTGGCCTGGCCCAAGGCCAAGTCGGCCGCCCTCGCCGCCGGGATCCACGGCATGTACGCGTGGGAACGGGCCGTCGGCTGGCACAAGATGGTCGGCCTCGAAATGCCCGAACGGCGCAACGCGCTGGGAGGCCCCATGACGCCCGCTCCCGCGTTCTGAACCACCGGGCCCGTGGCGCCGTGGCTACATCCAGCCGCGGCGCTTGAACAGCCGGTAGAGACCGACCTCGATACAGACCATCACCAGGATCACGGCCGGATACGCCCAGGCCCATGTGAGTTCCGGCATGTGCTCGAAGTTCATGCCGTAGATCCCCGCGACCATCGTGGGGACCGCGGCCATGGCCGCCCACGCCGAGATCTTCCGCACGTCGTCGTTCTGCCTTACGCCCATCTGCGCCAGATGCGCCGCCAACACGTCCGAGAGCAGCTGGTTCAGGCCCTCCACCTGCTCGTTGACGCGGAGAAGATGGTCGCTGACATCCCGGAAGAAGGGCTGCGCGTGCTGGTTCACGAACGGCACGGCCCCGGTCGCGAGCCTCTCCACCGGCGCCGCCAGCGGGCCCGCGGCCCGGCGGAACTCGAGCACCTGGCGCTTGGCGGTGTAGATCCGCTCCGCCGTGCTCCCCGGGTTCCCGCCGGTCGGCTCGAACACATCCGCCTCCAACTCCTCCAGGTCCACCTGGAGCTCGCCGACCACCTCGATGTAGTGGTCGACCACCGCGTCACTGATCGCGTACAGGACGGCCGTCGGGCCGTGCCGAAGCACGTCCGGATCGGCCTCCAGCCGGCGGCGTACGGCGGCCAGGGGCGCGCCCTCGCCGTGCCGGACCGTCACCACGAACGAGTCGCCGACGAAGACCATCAGTTCGCCCGTGGAGACCCGGTCGCTCTTCGGCTCGTACACCACCGGCTTGAGGACCATGAAGAGCGAGTCGTCGTAGACCTCCAGCTTGGGCCGCTGATGGGCCTTCAAGGCGTCCTCGACGGCCAGCGGATGCAGCGCGAACTCGGCCGAGACGTGATCGAACTCGGCCTCCGTCGGCTCGTACAGCCCCACCCACAGGAACGCGTCGCCGGTCGCCCTCGCCTCCTCCAGGGCGTCGGACAGGTCGGCGGGGCCGTCCTTGCGGCGCCCGTCGCGATAGATGGCGGAATCCACGATCACGCGGCGTATTCTTCCCCGCCCGCCCCCGTCCCGCACACGTGCGTGCACCCGAATCGTCCACAGGCCCGCCCACGCGCGCGTGCGGCCACCTACCCTTGCCGCCATGGCCACGCTGATCCTCGTCCGCCACGGACGCTCCACCGCCAACACCTCAGGGGTCCTCGCCGGACGGCTGCCCGGGGTCGCCCTCGACGAGCGGGGGGCCGCGCAGGCCGCCGCGCTGCCCGGGCGACTGGCCGGGGTGCCGCTCGCCGCCGTCGTCTCCAGCCCGCTGCAGCGCTGCCGCGAGACAGTGCGACCGCTCCTCGACGCACGCCCGGAGCTGCCGTTCCACACCGACGAGCGCATCAACGAGTGCGATTACGGCGACTGGTCCGGTCGCAAGCTCGCCGAACTGGGCGACGAACCGCTGATGGGGGTCGTCCAGGCCCACGCCTCCGCCGCGACCTTCCCCGGCGGCGAGTCGATGCGCGCCATGCAGGCGCGCGCCGTCGACGCCGTACGGGACTGGAACGCCCGGATCGAGGCCGAGCACGGCGAGGACGCCGTCTACGCGATGTGCTCGCACGGAGACGTCATCAAGTCGATCGTCGCCGACGCCCTCGGGATACACCTCGACCTCTTCCAGCGCATCCATGTCGACCCCTGCTCCGTCACCGCCATCCGCTACACGCGGCTGCGCCCGTTCCTCGTACGCCTCGGCGACACCGGCGACTTCACCGCGCTCGCCCCACGCGAGAGCGGCGACACGGGCGGGGCCGCGGAGGTCGGGGGCGGTGCGGGCGCACCGTGATCCATCCGCGCAGTAGGGTGGACGGGCCGCTGTAGCGCGGGCCTCCACCACTGTCGAGACTCAAGGGAGTCAGGGACGTGTCCCGTCAGGTGTTCCTCTACGACCCACCGGAGCGTTTCGTGGCCGGCACGGTCGGGCTGCCTGGCCGCCGTACGTTCTTCCTGCAGGCGTCCGCGGCGGGCCGGGTCACCAGCGTGGCCCTGGAGAAAACCCAGGTCGCCGCGCTCGCCGAACGCATCGACGAGCTCCTCGACGAGGTCGTGCGCCGCACCGGCGGTAACGCCCCGGTCCCGGCCGTCGCCCCCGCCGACATCGCGGACACCGCTCCCCTCGACATCCCCGTCGAGGAGGAGTTCCGGGTCGGCACGATGGCGCTCGCCTGGGACGGCGAGGAACAGCGCATGATCGTCGAGGCCCAGGCGCTGGTCGAACTCGACGCAGAGACCGACGAGGACCTCGCCGAGGCCGAGGAGCGGATGCTCCAGGACGAGGAGAACGGTCCGCCGATGCTGCGCGTCCGCCTCACCGGCGCCCAGGCAAGGGCCTTCGCCAAGCGCGCCCTCGACGTGGTCAACGCCGGCCGGCCGCCGTGCCCCCTGTGCAGCCTCCCGCTCGACCCCGAGGGTCATGTGTGCCCGCGCCAGAACGGATACCGACGCGGCGCATGAGCGGTCCCGACAACCGGGCGGTCATCGACCTGCTCATCAAAGGGGAGCTGACCGTCCGCGGCCAGGTCCGCGAGGCCTCCAACGCGGTGCTCCTCTGCTCCGTCGCCCACGCCGGGGAAGAGGCCTCCTGCGTCTACAAGCCCGTGGCGGGCGAGCGACCGCTCTGGGACTTCCCCGACGGCACCCTCGCTCAGCGCGAGGTCGCCGCCTACGAGCTCTCCGAGGCCACCGGCTGGGGACTCGTACCGCCCACCGTGCTGCGCGACGGCCCGTACGGCGAGGGCATGGTCCAGCTGTGGATCGAGGCCGACCCCGCCGCGAGCCTGCTGGCGCTCACCGAGGACGAGCAGGCGGGGGAGGGCTGGAAGGCCGTCGGCCCCGCCCAGGTCGGCGAGGACCGCACCGCGCTCCTCGTCCACGCCGACAGCCCCGAACTGCGCCGACTCGCCGTCCTGGACGCGGTCATCAACAACGGGGACCGCAAGGGCGGGCATCTGCTGCCCGCCCCGGACGGACGTCTGTACGCCATCGACCACGGTGTGACCTTCAACGTGGACGACAAGCTGCGCACCCTGCTGTGGGGCTGGGCGGGCGAGGAGCTGCCCGCCGAGGCCACCGAGGTGCTGGAGCGACTGGGCGACTCCCTGGCCCCCGGCACGCCGCTCACCACCCGGCTGGCGGAGCTGCTCACCGCGGCCGAGGTGGACGCCCTGCGCGGCCGGGTGAGCGCCCTGCGCGCCACCGGCCGGCACCCCGAGCCGTCCGGGCAGTGGCCGGCGATCCCCTGGCCACCGGTCTGACCGATCGGATCCGGCCAACCCCGACTCGTGGCTCGCACCCCCAGGGGGTATGCACGATCGGCCGCGAGCTGCAAGAGCGCCTTGTCGGCCAAGATCCCGGATCCGGTTCGTATCCGGAACAGGTGTCCGGTTACGCTCAGGTCATGCATGCCTGGCCCGCTTCTGAGGTCCCCGCCCTGCCCGGCAAGGGCCGCGACCTCCGGATCCACGACACCGCGACCGGCGGGCGAGTGACCCTCGCCCCCGGCCCCGTCGCCCGTATCTACGTCTGCGGCATCACGCCGTACGACGCGACCCACATGGGTCACGCGGCGACCTACAACGCGTTCGACCTCGTTCAGCGCGTGTGGCTCGACACCAAGCGGCAGGTCCACTACGTCCAGAACGTCACCGACGTGGACGATCCGCTCCTGGAGCGGGCCCTGCGCGACGGCATCGACTGGGTCGGCCTGGCCGAGCGCGAGACCGCCCTGTTCCGCGAGGACATGACCGCCCTGCGGATGCTGCCGCCGCAGCACTACATCGGCGCCGTCGAGGCCATACCGGGCATCGTGCCGCTCGTCGAGCGGCTGCGGGACTCCGGCGCCGCGTACGAGCTCGAGGGCGACATCTACTTCTCCGTGGAGGCCGACCCGCACTTCGGCCAGGTGTCGAACTACGACACGGAGCTGATGCGCCACCTCTCCGCCGAGCGCGGCGGCGACCCGGACCGCCCGGGCAAGAAGAACCCGCTCGACCCGATGCTGTGGATGGCCGCCCGCGAGGGCGAGCCGAGCTGGGACGGCGGCAGCCTCGGCTCCGGCCGCCCCGGCTGGCACATCGAGTGCGTCGCCATCGCCCTCGACCACCTGGGCATGGGCTTCGACGTACAGGGCGGCGGATCGGACCTGATCTTCCCGCACCACGAGATGGGCGCCTCCCACGCGCAGTCGCTGACCGGCGAGTTCCCCATGGCCAAGGCGTACGTCCACGCCGGCATGGTCGCCCTGCACGGCGAGAAGATGTCCAAGTCCAAGGGCAACCTCGTCTTCGTCTCCGCGCTCCGCCGTGAGGGCGTCGACCCGGCCGCCATCCGCCTCGCGCTGCTCTCGCACCACTACCGCGCAGACTGGGAGTGGACCGACCAGGTCCTCCAGGACGCGGTGAACCGGCTCGACCGCTGGCGCGCCGCCGTCTCCCGCCCCGACGGCCCGTCCGCCGACGCGCTCGTGGAGGAGATCCGGGAGGCCCTCGCCGACGACCTCGACGCGCCCACCGCGCTCGCGGCCGTCGACCGCTGGGCGGAGCGCCAGAGCGCCGAGGGCGGCACGGACGAGTCCGCGCCCGGCCTCGTCTCCCGCGCCGTCGACGCTCTGCTCGGCGTGGCCCTGTAGAAAGCGCTCCCGCGCAACTCTCTTCCAGGCAACCGCCCTTGGACTTCTCGGTGAAGTCCAAGGGCGGTTCCGTTTTGTCCTGGCTCCGTGCTCGTTTCTGCGCTAAATACGCTCCATGCAATCAATATTGCGCATGAAAGCTGCACTCTCCGGTGCCGTGCTCGGGCTCCTCGCCGTGCTCGCCGGCCCGGGCAGCGCCCAGTCCGCCGAACCGTCGCCCACCACCGTCGGCGACGTCACCGGCTTCGCCGCCGACGGAGCCGTCTACCGACTGACCGCCGGTCAGGCACAGGCCCGCGTCAGCTTCGTCACCGCCGAGACCTTCCGCATCGAACTGGCCCCCGACGGACGGTTCGCCGACCCCACCGGACAGGACATCGTCCTGCCCCAGGGCCCGCCGCCGACCACCCGCTGGTACGACCGGGGCGACCGCTACGAACTCACCTCCGCGAAGGTGACCCTGCGCGCCTACAAGGCACCGCTCCGCTTCGCCGCCTTCCGCGCCGACGGCACACCCCTGTGGTCCGAGACCACGGGCCTGACCTGGAGCCAGGACCGCACCACCCAGTCCCTGACCCGGGGCGCCGACGAGCAGTTCTACGGCGCCGGGATGCAGAACGGCCGCGGCAACACCTCGCACCGCGGCAAGACCGTCGAAGTCGGCGTCGACTACAACTGGAACGACGGCGGACACCCCAACTCCGTCCCGTTCTACCTCTCGTCGGCCGGCTACGGCGTCTACCGCAACACCTACGCCCCCAACACGTACGTGTTCGGTGAGCCCGTCACCACCACCGCCCGCGAACAGCGCTTCGACGCCTACTACTTCGCCGGCTCCGGCTCCGACGCCCTCAAGGACGTCATCGGCCAGTACACGAACCTCACCGGCAAGCCCTTCCTGCCGCCCGTCTACGGCCTGGAGATCGGCGACGCCGACTGCTACCTCCACAACGCCAACCGCGGCGAGCGCCACACCCTCGACGCGCTGAAGGTCGCCGACGGCTACGTCGCCAACGACATGCCCAACGGCTGGATGCTCGTCAACGACGGCTACGGCTGCGGCTACGAGAACCTCGCCGAGACCGCGACCGGCCTCCAGCAGCGCAAGATGCAGCTCGGCCTGTGGACCGAGGACGGCATCGACAAGCTCGGCGAGCAGGTGAAGGCAGGCCAGCGGGTCGCCAAGCTCGACGTCGCCTGGGTCGGCGAGGGCTACAAGTTCGCCCTCGACGGCTGCAAGGACGCCTACGCCGGCATCGAGGCCCACAGCGACGCCCGCGGCTTCACCTGGGCCCCCGAGAGCTGGTCCGGCGCCCAGCGCTGCGGCGTCCAGTGGTCCGGCGACCAGTCCGGCACCTGGGAGTACATCCGCTGGCAGATCCCCACCTACGCCGGCGCCTCCATGTCCGGCCTGGCCTACACCACCGGCGACGTCGACGGCATCTTCGGCGGCAGCGCCAAGACGTACACCCGCGACCTCCAGTGGAAGATGTTCCTTCCGGTCACCATGACCATGGACGGCTGGGCCGCCAACGACAAGCAGCCCTTCCGCTACGGGGAGCCGTACACCTCGATCAACCGCGACTACCTCAAGCTCCACGAGTCGCTGCTGCCGTACATCTACTCGCACGCCCACCGGGCCACCACGACCGGTGTCGGCCTGGCCCGGCCCCTCGTCCTCGAGTACCCCGACGACCCGAAGGCCGCGAGCGAGACGGCGAAGTACGAGTTCCTGAGCGGCGAGGACTTCCTCGTCGCCCCCGTCTACCAGGACGCCGTCGAGCGCGACGGCATCTACCTCCCCAAGGGCACCTGGATCGACTACTGGAGCGGGCGCACCTACGAGGGCCCCGTCACCGTCGACGACTACAGCGCCCCGCTCGACACCCTGCCCCTGTTCGTACGGGCCGGGGCCACCGTCCCGATGTGGCCCGGCGGCATCCGCTCGTACGCCGACCGCACCGCCGGCTCCCCGCTCGCCTGGGACATCTACCCGCAGGGCAGCTCCTCCTTCGAGCTGTACGAGGACGACGGCGTCACCCGCGCCCACCGCACGGGCAAGTACGCCACCCAGACCGCCGAGGTCCGCGCGCCGCAGCGCGGCGCGGGTGACGTGACCGTACGAATCGGAGCGAGCAAGGGCTCCTTCGCCGGCAAGTCGGCTTCCCGGCCGTACCAGTTCACCGTCCACACCGGCGACGCGCCGAGCGAGGTCACGCTCGATGGACGTGAGCTGCCCCGCCTCACCTCCAAGGCCGCCTACGAGGCAGCCGGGCAGGGCTGGTGGTACGACCGCGACGACCGCGGGGGAGTGGTGAAGGTCAAGACGGCGGCCCAGCGCACCGACCGGGCCTTCACCCTCGAACTGGAGGACAGCAGCGCGGTCGGCGGAGCCGTACCGGGCGCCGCCGCCACCGTCGCCGTTCCGGCCGGGCAGGAGCTGGGCGCCGGCGCCCCCGGCACCGTGGCCGTCGACGTCACGGCGGGTACGAAGGACGCCACCGGGGTCGAGGTCTCTCTGACGGCCCCCGCGGGCTGGCAGGTCACCCCGGCCGCGCCGATCACGCGCGTCCCTGCGGGCACCACGAAGCGGGTCGAGCTCTCCGTGACCCCGGCCAAGGACGCCAAGCCGGGAGAGGCCACGCTCACCGCGACCGCCCGCCATCGCTCCGCCGGCGAGGACCGCACCGCGGTCCAGCGCTTCGCCGTCGGAGTGATGCCCGAGCCGCCGTCCGCCGGCGCCTGGGCGAGCGATCTGGTCTGGCTGAAGGCCACCAACGGCTGGGGCCCGCCCGAACGCGACCGCTCCAACGGCGAGTCGGGCGCGAGCGACGGCCGGCCCCTCACACTGGCCGGCAAGACCTACGAGAAGGGCATCGGCGCCCACGCCGACTCCGACATCGAGGTCTACCTCGGCGGCCGGTGCACCGCCTTCACCGCCGAGGTCGGCATCGACGACGAGATCAACGGCTACGGGGAGGTCGCGTTCTCGGTCGAGGCCGACGGCAAGGTGCTGTGGACCTCACCGAAGCTGACCGGCGCCTCGGCGACCGTGCCGGTCGACGTCGATGTCACCGGCGCCCGTCATGTCCGTCTCCGGATCACCGACACCAACGGCTCCAAGAGCGGTGACCACGGGGACTGGGCGGCCGCGCGCTTCGCCTGTGCCTGAGTGAGGGAGGGGGCCGCGCCGGAATCGGCGCGGCCCCCTCGTACAGCTCACTCCCCGGCGTCGCCCTCGGAGCTCTCGTCCCCGGATCCTTCGGCGCCCTCGGAGGGCGTCTCCGGCTCGGAGCTCTCCGGAGCCGATTCCGGCGCCGCTTCCGGACCGGGACGCTCCGGCTTCGGTGGCCGTGTCCGGCCGCTGCCGGGGTCCCTCAGATACGAGGTGTCGCCGCCGTCCGTCGCGAGTCCCGGGCCCGGTCCGGGACCGCCGTCCCGCCGTCGCAGATACCGCTCGAACTCCCGGGCGATCGCCTCGCCCGACGCCTCCGGCAGCTCCGCGGTGTCCCGCGCCTCCTCCAGCGTCTGGACGTACTCCGCCACTTCGCTGTCCTCGGAGGCCAGTTGGTCCACGCCCAACTGCCAGGCCCGCGCGTCCTCGGCCAGCTCGCCCAGCGGGATCCGCAGGCCGATCAGATCCTCGAGACGGTTCAGGAGCGCCAGCGTCGCCTTCGGGTTGGGCGGCTGCGACACATAGTGCGGCACCGCGGCCCACAGGCTCACCGCGGGCACGCCCGCGTGCGTGCACGCCTCCTGGAGGATGCCGACGATGCCCGTGGGGCCTTCGTAGCGGGTCTCCTCCAGATCCATCGTGCGCGCCAGATCCGGGTCGGAGGTGACCCCGCTGACCGGCACGGGCCGCGTGTGCGGGGTGTCGCCGAGCAGCGCGCCCAGGATCACCACCATCTCCACGCCCAGCTCATGGGCGAAGCCCAGGATCTCGTTGCAGAACGAGCGCCAGCGCATCGACGGCTCGATCCCGCGCACCAGGACCAGGTCGCGCGGCTTGTCGCCGCCGACCCGGACCACGGAGAGCCGCGTCGTCGGCCAGGTGATCTTCCGGACGCCGCCGTCCAGCCACACCGTGGGCCGGTTGACCTGGAAGTCGTAGTAGTCCTCGGCGTCGAGCGCCGCGAACACCTCGCCCTTCCATTCCCGGTCCAGATGGGCGACCGCGGTGGAGGCGGCGTCGCCGGCGTCGTTCCAGCCCTCGAACGCGGCCACCATGACCGGGTCGATCAGCTCGGGAACCCCCTCGAGCTCGATCACCCAGTGCCTCCTTTTCGAAGTTCCTGTCGTACGGACCAACCTTACGGCTTTCCCACGGCCCGTCCGCAGCCCTCGTGCACCACCGGGAGCCGAAGCGGCCTTGATCGACTACCCAGGAACCCCGCCCGGCACACGGCCCGGCTCAGGCCTCCCAGAGGGTGCTCGGCGCCTCCCGCCGTACGACCGGCGCGATCTCCTCGGCGAAGCGACGCAGCGTCTCGATCTGCTCGGGGGTCGACAGGCCGAAGCCGTCGACCGTGACCGACTGCAGGTCGTGGCCGTAGACCCGGTGCCAGCCGAGGATCTTGTCGATGATCTGCTGCGGCGATCCGATCAGCTGCGGGCCGTCCGCGATCGCGTCCTCGATCGTCCGGAACGGGGTGTTGTAGCCGGCCTTCCCCTCGAGATGTGGCTTGAAGTTCTGCCGCACCCGCGCCTCGTACAGCTCCTTGTACCGCGAAACAGCCTGCTCTGCCGTGTCGGCGATCAGCAGGCCGCCCGAACCCGCCGCCACGCGCGCGTGGGCCGGGTCGTGGCCGTACTCCTCGAACTTCTCGCGGTAGTGGGCGATCAGCTTCGCGTACGCCTCACGCGGCTGGATCGCGTTGGCCGTGAACAGCGGATCGCCGTGCCTGGCCGCGAGTTCGGGGGAGTTGAGACTGGTGGCCGAGCCGTGCCAGACGCGAGGGACTCCGGCGTACGGCCGCGGGACGGTGGTCACGCCCTTCAGCGGAGACCTGAACTCGCCCTCCCAGTCCACGCCTTCCTCGCTCCACAGCCGGCGCAGCAGCTCGTACTTCTCCCTCTGCAGATCCCATTGCCGCTCCTCGTCCAGGCCGAAGAGGTCGAAATGGCCGGCCTCCGCGCCCTTGCCGATGACCAACTCGACCCGGCCCCGGGAGATCTGGTCGAGCGTGGCGTAGTCCTCGGCGACCCTGACCGGGTCGAGGATCGCGACGACGGTGACGCCGGTCAGCAGCCTGATACGGGAGGTACGGGCGGCCAGCGCGCCGAGCAGCACCGTGGGGGCGGAGGAGAGGAACGCCCCCGCGTGCCGTTCGCCCAGCGCGTAGGCGTCGAAGCCGAGCCGCTCGGCGGCCTCGCCGACCGCGAGGACCTCCTCCAGCCGGTCGGCGGCGGACAGGAGTTCGCCGGTGAGGGGGTGCGGGGCGTGGCCGATGATGGAGAGCACCTGAAACTTCATGCCGGTAACTCTTCCCGCCCGGTGTTGCGACGGTATGGCCGCCGTGTGGCACGGTTCCGGGCACGCGTAAGGGGCGGCCTCTCATGGAGGCCGCCCCTTACAAGGCGCTACTTGCCGAGCATGTCCTCGACCTTGCCGCGGATCTCGTCCGTCGCCAGACCGCGGATCGTCAGCGTCGTACGGCGGCGCAGCACGTCGTCCGCCGTCTCGGCCCACTCGTGGTCACGGGCGTAGGCGACCTGCGCCCAGATCTCCGGCGCGTCCGGGTGGATGCGCTCGCCGAGCTCGGGGTTCTCGTTCGCCATCCGGGCGATGTCGAAGGAGAGCGAACCGTAGTGCGTCGCCAGGTGCTTGGCGGTGTCGGCGGCCATCCGCGGGCCGGGGGCCGGACCGTCGACGAGCAGCCGGTGCGCGACCGCGTTCGGGTTGGCGATACCGGGCAGCGGGAGCCGCTTCGGCAGCGTCGACACCGACTCGTAGTCCTCGCCCAGGGGGTGGCCCGGCAGGGACTCCAGCTTCTTCATCACCGTACGGCCGATGTGCCGGAAGGTCGTCCACTTGCCGCCGGCCACCGACAGCATCCCGCCACGGCCCTCGGTGACGACCGTCTCGCGCTTGGCCTTGGAGGTGTTGCCGGGGCCGCCCGGGAGCACCCGCAGACCCGCGAAGGCGTAGGTGATCAGATCGCGCGACAGCTGCTGGTCGCGGATGGAGAAGGCGGCCTCGTCCAGGATCTGGGCGGTGTCCTTCTCGGTGACCTCGACCTTGCCGGGGTCGCCCTCGTACTCCTCGTCGGTCGTACCGAGCAGCAGCATGTCCTCCCAGGGGAGGGCGAAGGTGATGCGGTACTTGTCTATCGGGGTCGCCAGCGCGGCCTTCCACGGCGAGGTCCGCTTCAGGACCAGGTGCGCGCCCTTGGAGAGACGGATGGAGGGGGCCGCGTTCGGGTCCTCCATCTTGCGCAGGTGGTCGACCCAGGGGCCGGTCGCGTTCAGCACCAGGCGGGCCGAGACACCGAACTCGTCGCCGCTGGTGCGGTCCTTCAGCTCCGCGCCCGTGACCCGGCCGCGGGTGAAGCGCAGCCCGGTGACCTCGGCGTGGTTGAGCACCGTGGCACCGGCGTCGACGGCCGCGCGGACCGTCATCAGCGCCATGCGGGCGTCGTTCATCTGGTCGTCGCCGTACACGGCCACGGCCTTCAGGTTGTCCGTGCGCAGCTCCGGCACGTCCTGCGCAGCCTTCGCCGGGCTGAGCAGGTGCCCGACACCGTCACCGAACGCCGACAGGGCGGAGTACGCGAAGACACCGGCGCCGAGCTTGGCCGCGCCGTGCGGGCCGCCCTTGTAGACGGGCAGGTAGAAGGTGAGGGGGTTGGCGAGGTGCGGTGCCACCTGACGCGAGACCGCACGCCGCTCGAAGTGGTTCTCCGCCACCAGCTTCACCGCGCCGGTCTGCAGGTAGCGCAGACCGCCGTGGAGAAGCTTGGAGGAGGCGGAGGAGGTGGCGCCGGCGAAGTCGCCGGCGTCCACCAGGGCCACCCGCAGGCCCGACTGCGCGGCGTGCCAGGCGGTGGAGATGCCCAGGATGCCGCCGCCGATGACCAGGAGGTCGTACGTCGCCTTGGAAAGCTGCTCCCGGGTCTCGGCGCGGCTCGGCAGGGAACCGGCAGCCGGTCGCGTCCCAAGGGCAGGGACGCTCTGCAGGGTGGTCATGTCGATCTACTCCTCGTCCTCGATCCAGCCCATGGTCCGCTCGACGGCCTTGAGCCAGCTCTTGTACTCGCTGTCACGCCTGTCGGCGTCCATGCGAGGGGTCCATTCCGCCGCGCGGCGCCAGTTGGCGCGCAGGGCGTCGGTGTCCGGCCAGAAGCCGACGGCCAGGCCGGCGGCGTAGGCGGCACCGAGGCAGGTGGTCTCGGCGACCATCGGGCGCACGACCGGCGCGTCGAGGAAGTCCGAGAGGGTCTGCATCAGCAGGTTGTTGGAGGTCATGCCGCCGTCGACCTTGAGCGCGGTCAGCTCGACGCCGGAGTCCTTCGTCATGGCGTCGGTGATCTCGCGGGTCTGCCAGGCGGTGGCCTCCAGGACGGCGCGGGCGATGTGCGCCTTGGTGACGTACCGGGTGAGGCCGGCGATCACACCGCGGGCGTCGGAGCGCCAGTACGGGGCGAACAGGCCGGAGAAGGCCGGCACGAAGTAGGCGCCGCCGTTGTCCTCGACCGAGGACGCGAGGGTCTCGATCTCGGCGGCGGACTTGATCAGACCCATCTGGTCGCGCATCCACTGCACCAGCGAACCGGTGACGGCGATCGAGCCCTCCAGGGCGTAGACCGGCTTCTGGTCGCCGATCTGGTAGCCGACGGTGGTCAGCAGGCCGCTGTAGGAGTTGATGATCTTGTCGCTGGTGTTCATCAGCATGAAGGTGCCGGTGCCGTACGTGGACTTGGCCTCGCCCTCGGCGAAACACGTCTGGCCGAACAGGGCGGCCTGCTGGTCGCCGAGCGCGGAGGCGACAGGGACGCCGTCCAGGACGCCGCCCTTGACGGTGCCGTACACCTCGGCGGAGGAGCGGATCTCCGGAAGCACGGCGTCCGGGATCTCCATGGACTGCAGGATCTTGTCGTCCCAGGCCATGGTGTGCAGGTTCATCAGCATGGTGCGCGACGCGTTGGTGACGTCGGTGACGTGGTGACCGCCCTCGACACCGCCGGTGAGGTTCCAGATGACCCAGGAGTCCATCGTGCCGAAGAGGATGTCGCCGCGCTCGGCGCGCTCACGCAGGCCATCGACGTTGTCGAGCAGCCAGCGGACCTTCGGGCCGGAGAAGTACGAGGCCAGGGGCAGACCGGTCTCGCGGCGGAAGCGGTCCTGACCGACGTTGCGGCCGAGCTCCTTGCAGAGGGCGTCGGTGCGGGTGTCCTGCCAGACGAGGGCGTTGTGGACGGGCTCACCGGTGTTCTTGTCCCAGAGCAGCGTGGTCTCGCGCTGGTTGGTGATGCCGATGGCCTTGACGTCGGCGGAGGTGATGCCGGCCTTGGCGATGGCGCCCGCCACGACCTCCTGGACGTTGGTCCAGATCTCGGCGGCGTCGTGCTCGACCCAGCCCGGCTTCGGGAAGATCTGCTCGTGCTCCTTCTGGTCGACCGAGACGATCCGGCCGTCCTTGTCGAAGACGATGCAGCGGGAGGAGGTGGTGCCCTGGTCGATGGCGGCGATGAACGGGCCGGCGGTGTGTGCGTCGGTCACGGTGTGCTCCAAGGAGGTCTGGGTGGAAGGACGTCTCAGGCGAACGCGATGTTGTAGATACCCGCGGCGATGGCGCCACCCACCAGGGGGCCGACGACCGGGATCCATGCGTAGCCCCAGTCGGAGCCACCCTTGTTCGGCAGCGGGAGCAGGGCGTGCACGATGCGCGGGCCGAGGTCACGTGCCGGGTTGATGGCGTAACCCGTCGGGCCGCCGAGCGAGAGCCCGATGGAGACCACGACGAACGCGGTGATCAGGGCGCCGAGGACGCCGAGGCCCTTGCCGCTGTCGTTGAGGCCCTGGGTGAGCACCGCGAGGACCAGCACGACCGTGCCGATGATCTCGGTGGCCAGGTTCTGCCAGACGACCCGGACCTCGGGCCCGGTGGAGAAGACACCGAGCACCGGACCGGCGTTCGGCGCGGTCTTCTGGTCGACCATGCCCTCCTCGTGCGGCGGCGCGGAGATGATCTCCTGGTCCGTGAGGTGGGCGTGGAACTGTCCGTAGTACGCGACCCACACCAGGAACGCGCCGAGCATGGCACCGACCATCTGGCCGGCGAAGTAGACCGGAACGTTGTTCCAGTCCCCGTCCTTGATCGCGATGCCGACCGTGACGGCCGGGTTCAGGTGGGCGCCCGAGAGGGTACCCGTCATGTACACGGCGGTCATGACCGCGAAGCCCCATCCGAACGTGATGGCGAGCCATCCGGCGTTCTGAGCCTTCGATCGCTTGAGCACCACGGCGGCGACGACGCCGCCGCCGAGCAGAATGAGTACGGCGGTACCAATGACCTCGCCGATGAAGATGTCGGAGCTGGACACCCGCGACTCCTTTGTCCTTCGTCCAGGGGAAGGCGAACCCCGGGTCCCTCCGGTGGTCCGCGCCCTCGTATGAGGGCGTTGCCGGCCCTTGGCACTGCCACACTCTAGCGCGTATTGCCGGTAGGTGTTCGGCAATGCCGACCGATGAACGGAAGTTTTGCCCTCTCGTCAACAGCCCGTCAAGGGTTCGGTGGTCGAATGCTTCCCGCATGACCCGATCGTTACCGACGGGTTGCCGGGGAATGGACGCGGACACGCGACGGCCCGGCCGCCATCAGGCGCCGGGCCGGTCGTCGTATGCGGGGCAGGGCCCCGTGGGTGGGCTGGGTGTGGCCCTGGAAGCGCGCCGCGCCAGGCGCTAGAAGCGCCCCGCGCCGAGGTCGCGGGAGACGGCGCGAGCGCAGTCCCGCACCGCCGCGATCAGCTCCGAGCGCAGCTCGCCGTCGTCGCAGACCCGCTCCACCGCGCCGGTGATCGCCACCGCGCCCACCGGCATCCGGCGCCGGTCGTGGATCGGGGCGGCGACCGAGGCCACGCCCTCCCAGGTCTCCTCCACGTCGGCGGCCCAGCCCTTCGCGCGGGTCATGTCGAGCAGGGACTCGAACTCCTTGAGGTCCGTGACCGTACGGGGCGTGAAGCCCTCGCGCGGCACCTCCAGGACCTCGCTGTGCGCCACCGGGTCGTAGGCCGACAGCACCTTGCCCAGGGCCGTGGAGTGCAGCGGCTGCATCGCCCCCACCTCCAGGACCTGGCGGCTGTCGTCCGGCCGGAAGACGTGGTGCACGATCAGCACGCCCTTCTGATGCAGGACGCCCAGATGGACGCTCTCGCCGCTGGAGCGCGCCAGGTCGTCCGTCCAGACCAGCGCCCGCGCCCGCAGCTCGTGCACGTCCAGATAGCTGTTGCCCAGGCGCAGCAGCTCGGCGCCGAGCTGGTAGCGGCCCGAGGGGGCGTCCTGTTCCACGAAGCCCTCGGCCTGCAGCGTGCGCAGAATGCCGTGCGCCGTGCCCTTGGCCAGACCCAGTGACGAGGCGATGTCGGACAGCCCGAGCCGGCGCTCGCCGCCCGCGAGCAGTCGCAGCATCGCCGCCGCTCGTTCAAGCGACTGGATGTTCTTCGCCATCGCCCCGGCCCTTCTCCCTGTCCACATCCCGGCGGTCCCGCGATCCCGGCGGTCCCGTGGATCTTACGGACAGGATCCCGTGGATCATGCTGTTCGGCAATGCTGAACACTATCGGTCGATGTCGACCAGTCGGTACCCGGACAGTGTCGTTCACGAACGGGTGTGACCGGGAGTCCCCGGACATAAGGATGGCGTCCGGCACGTGGGACGCCATGTCCACCCCGGCGCGCGCACGGTTAGTCTGGGCCCGTGCACCCTCCACCGAGAGTGCAAAGCCGACAGCCGTCGCATCCCAGGGAGCTCATCCATGGCCTCGTCGCCAACCCCTTCCGCCGACAGCCGGACCCGCGCCGCAACCCTCCGCGAGGCACTCGCGACCCGAGTGGTGGTGGCAGACGGAGCCATGGGCACCATGCTCCAGGCGCAGGACCCCACCCTCGAGGACTTCGAGAACCTCGAAGGCTGCAACGAGATCCTGAACGTGACCCGGCCGGACATCGTCCGCTCCGTGCACCAGGAGTACTTCTCCTCGGGCGTCGACTGCGTCGAGACCAACACCTTCGGTGCGAACCTCGCCGCGCTCGGCGAGTACGACATCCCCGAGCGGGTGTACGAGCTCTCCGAGTCCGGCGCCCGGATCGCCCGCGAGGTCGCCGACGAGTTCACCGTCTCCACCGGACAGCAGCGCTGGGTCCTCGGCTCGATGGGCCCCGGCACGAAGCTGCCGACCCTCGGCCACGCCCCGTACACGGCCCTGCGCGACGCCTACCAGCAGAACGCCGAGGGCCTGATCGCCGGCGGCGCCGACGCGCTCCTCGTGGAGACCACCCAGGACCTGCTCCAGACCAAGGCGTCCGTCATCGGCGCCCGCCGCGCCCTGGACTCCCTAGGCATCGACGTGCCGCTGATCGTCTCCGTCACCGTCGAGACCACCGGCACCATGCTGCTCGGCTCCGAGATCGGCGCCGCGCTGACCGCGCTCGAGCCCCTCGGCATCGACATGATCGGCCTGAACTGCGCCACCGGCCCCGCCGAGATGAGCGAGCACCTGCGCTACCTCGCCCGGCACTCCCGTATCCCGCTGTCCTGCATGCCCAACGCCGGACTCCCCGTCCTCGGCAAGAACGGCGCGCACTACCCGCTGACCCCGGTCGAGCTCGCCGACGCTCAGGAGACCTTCGTCCGCGAGTACGGCCTCTCCCTGATCGGCGGCTGCTGCGGTACGACCCCGGAGCACCTGCGCCGGGTCGTCGAGCGAGTCCGCGACCTCACCCCCACCGTCCGCGAACCGCGCCCCGAGCCCGGCGCCGCCTCGCTCTACCAGACGGTCCCGTTCCGCCAGGACACCTCGTACATGGCGATCGGTGAGCGCACCAACGCCAACGGTTCGAAGAAGTTCCGCGAGGCCATGCTGGACGGCCGCTGGGACGACTGCGTGGAGATGGCGCGCGACCAGATCCGCGAGGGCGCGCACATGCTCGACCTCTGCGTCGACTACGTCGGCCGCGACGGCGTCGCCGACATGGAGGAGCTGGCCGGCCGCTTCGCCACCGCCTCCACCCTGCCGATCGTCCTCGACTCCACCGAGGTCGACGTCGTCCAGGCCGGTCTGGAGAAGCTCGGCGGCCGCGCCGTCATCAACTCCGTCAACTACGAGGACGGCGACGGACCCGACTCCCGCTTCGCCAAGGTCACCCGTCTGGCCCAGGAGCACGGCGCCGCGCTCATCGCGCTCACCATCGACGAGGAGGGCCAGGCCCGCACCGTCGAGAACAAGGTCGCCATCGCCGAGCGGCTCATCGACGACCTGACCGGGAACTGGGGCATCCACGAGTCGGACATCCTCATCGACACCCTCACCTTCACCATCTGCACCGGGCAGGAGGAGTCCCGCAAGGACGGCATCGCCACGATCGAGGCCATCCGCGAGCTCAAGCGGCGCCGCCCGGACGTCCAGACCACGCTGGGCCTGTCCAACATCTCCTTCGGCCTCAACCCGGCCGCCCGCATCCTGCTCAACTCCGTCTTCCTCGACGAGTGCGTCAAGGCCGGCCTGGACTCCGCCATCGTGCACGCGTCCAAGATCCTTCCGATCGCCCGCTTCGACGACGAGCAGGTCACCACCGCCCTCGACCTGATCTACGACCGGCGACGCCCCCAGCAGGGGGACGAACCGGCCTACGACCCGCTGCAGAAGCTGATGGCCCTCTTCGAGGGCGCCACGACCAAGTCCATGAAGGCCGGCAAGACCGAGGAACTCCTCGCCCTGCCGCTGGAGGAGCGCCTCAAGCGCCGCATCATCGACGGCGAGAAGAACGGCCTGGAGGCCGACCTCGCCGAGGCACTGCAGGAGCGCCCCGCCCTCGACATCGTCAACCAGACGCTGCTCGACGGCATGAAGGTCGTCGGCGAGCTCTTCGGCTCCGGCCAGATGCAGCTGCCGTTCGTGCTCCAGTCCGCCGAGGTCATGAAGACGGCGGTCGCCTATCTCGAACCGCACATGGAGAAGACGGACGCCGAGGGCAAGGGCACGATCGTGCTGGCCACCGTGCGCGGTGACGTCCACGACATCGGCAAGAACCTCGTCGACATCATCCTGTCCAACAACGGCTACAACGTCGTCAACCTCGGCATCAAGCAGCCGGTCTCCGCGATCCTGGACGCCGCCGAGGAGCACCGCGCCGACGTCATCGGCATGTCCGGCCTGCTGGTCAAGTCCACGGTCATCATGAAGGAGAACCTGGAGGAGCTGAACCAGCGCGGCCTGGCCGCCGACTTCCCGGTCATCCTGGGCGGCGCCGCCCTCACCCGGGCGTACGTCGAGCAGGACCTCCACGAGATCTACCAGGGCGAAGTCCGTTACGCCCGTGACGCCTTCGAGGGCCTGCGCCTCATGGACGCCCTCATCGCCGTCAAGCGGGGCGTGCCCGGAGCGGCCCTGCCCGAGCTCAAGCAGCGCCGCGTCGCCCAGCGCGCCACGGCGCTCGAGGTCAACGAGCCCGAGGAAGGCGGCCGTTCGGACGTCGCCGTCGACAACCCGGTGCCGACGCCGCCGTTCTGGGGCACCCGAGTCGTCAAGGGCATCCAGCTCAAGGAGTACGCGAGCTGGCTCGACGAAGGCGCCCTGTTCAAGGGCCAGTGGGGCCTGAAGCAGAACCGGGCCGGTGACGGACCGTCGTACGAGGAGCTGGTGGAGACCGAGGGCCGGCCCCGGCTGCGCGGCTGGCTGGAGCGCCTCCACACGGAGAACCTCCTGGAGGCGGCCGTCGTCCACGGCTACTTCCCGTGCGTCTCCAAGGGCGACGACCTGATCATCCTCGACGAGCAGGGCAACGAGCGGACCCGCTTCACCTTCCCGCGCCAGCGGCGCGGCCGCCGGCTGTGCCTCGCGGACTTCTTCCGCCCGGAGGAGTCCGGCGAGACCGATGTCGTCGGCCTCCAGGTCGTCACCGTCGGCTCCCGGATCGGCGAGGCCACCGCCAAGCTCTTCGAGTCCGACTCCTACCGTGACTACCTGGAGCTGCACGGCCTCTCCGTCCAGCTGGCCGAGGCCCTCGCCGAGTACTGGCACGCCCGGGTCCGCGCCGAGCTCGGCTTCGCGGGCGAGGACCCGGCCGAGGTCGAGGACATGTTCGCGCTCAAGTACCGCGGCGCGCGGTTCTCGCTCGGCTACGGGGCCTGCCCCGACCTGGAGGACCGGGCGAAGATCGCTGAGCTGCTGCGGCCCGAGCGGATCGGTGTCCAGCTCTCGGAGGAGTTCCAGCTCCACCCCGAGCAGTCCACCGACGCGATCGTCATCCACCACCCCGAGGCGAAGTACTTCAACGCGCGCTGACACCGCTCGGCGCACGTCAGGGCGTATATCCCTGCTTTCTCGGTGATCGAGACGTACACTGGTCGGTCCAGTGCAGGCCGGTCACCCTCCCCGTACCGGGGAGGGAGGCCGGCCTTCTCGTCCCTCCATGGAGGTGTGCCGGATGACCAGTACGGTCCCCGCGTCCTTGTCCCGTACCAACGGAAGCTTCGCCCTGCAGGCGGTCTTCCTCGACATGGACGGCACCCTCGTCGACACCGAGGGGTTCTGGTGGGACGCGGAGGTGGAGGTCTTCGCCGACCTCGGCCACCGGCTGGACGAGGCATGGCGCGACATCGTCGTCGGCGGCCCCATGACCCGCAGCGCGGGCTATCTGATCGAGGCCACCGGCGCCGACATCACCATCGCCGAGCTCACCGTCCTGCTCAACGAGAAGTTCGAGCAGCGCATCGACCGGGGCGTACCGATGATGCCGGGCGCCGAACGGCTCCTGGCCGAGCTGGCCCACCACAACATCCCGACCGCCCTGGTCTCCGCCTCGCACCGGCGCATCATCGACCGGATCCTCGCCTCCCTGGGCCGTGACCGCTTCACCCTGACCATCGCCGGTGACGAGGTGATGCGCACCAAGCCGCACCCCGAGCCGTATCTGACCGCCGCGAGCGGTGTCGGCGCCGAACCGGCGCTCTGTGCCGTCATCGAGGACACGGCGACCGGTGTGGCGGCCGCCGAGGCTGCCGGCTGCCGGGTGGTCGCGGTCCCCTCCGTCGCCCCGATCGCGCCCTCCGCCGGCCGGGTCGTGGTCCGGTCTCTCGAGGACGTGAACGTGCCCTTCCTGCGCACGTTCATCGCGAGCCGGTGAAGGCTTTGAGCTTTTCCTGAGCTTGCCCCGGCATTTCTCCTTGAACGCCCTTCACAGAAACAGAGGGCGTCCGGTCGTGCATTTTCCGTGACCGCGCTCTCGAAATGAATCGGCCACCCGCCGAAAAGGAACGCACGTGACCTTGGTCACCCAGCGTGCCGATCGACGGGTGGCCGTACTGCGTCAGGTGTCCGGAACACGGTGATTCCGCCGTCCCCGTGTGTACCGATTCGCGCACTGCCGGGCGAATCATGCCCCCGCATGACTATCGAGCCCGCCGCATTCATGATCACTATCCGCATCCGTGGCAGACCGTCCGCGGTCCTGGCAATAGGGCCTCGCCCACTAATCTTTCGCGAGTACTTCGCCGCACTTCCGCGTGCGTCGGCGACCCACCCAAGTCGCCGCGAGCACAGGACCGATCGCACACCAATCCCGGCCCGATCCCCGCCCCGACCGGGCGCAGCGGCGGAGTGTCCGTACCCGCTGTATCCCAGTGCCGGATGAGGAGAACGTCCAGGATGAACCGCAAGACCTTGGCACTGCCGGCCATCGCCGGCCTGCTCGCCCCGCTGCTCGTCGCCTGCGGCGGTTCGGACGAGTCCGGAGCCATCGTCGTCGGCACCACGGACCAGTTCCTCGCCACCGCAGAAGCCCCCGCGCCCCTCGATCCGGCCTTCGCCTACGACACCGGCGCCTGGAACATCCTGCGGCAGACCGTACAGACCCTGATGCACGTGCCCCGCGGAGGCGGCGAGCCCGTCCCCGAGGCCGCCGAGAGCTGCCGCTTCAGCGACCGCCTCAGCGAGAGCTACCGGTGCAAGCTGCGCGAGGGGCTGACCTTCGCCGACGGCACCCCCGTCACCGCCGCGGACGTGAAGTTCTCCGTCGAACGCGTGCTGGCGATCAAGTCCGACAACGGTACGGCCGCCCTCCTCGCCAACATCGACACCGTCGAGACCAACGGCGAGCGCGAGATCGTCTTCCACCTGAAGACGCCCGACGCCACCTTCCCGTACAAGCTCTCCACCCCGGTCGCCGGCATCCTCAGCAAGGACAAGTACGGCTCCAAGGAGCTCCGCGCGGGCTTCGAGGTGGACGGCTCCGGCCCGTACACCATGAAGACCGAACTCCAGGGCGAGAAGATCGTCAAGGCCGTCTTCACCAAGAACCCGAAGTACAAGGGCGACATCACCCTGCGCAACGACAAGGTCGAACTGCGCTCCTTCGCCGACGCGGACGCCATGGGCAAGGCTCTCGAGAACCGCGACATCGACATGATGACCCGCTCCATGTCGCTCGACCAGGTCAAGGACCTCACCGAGAAGCCCAAGGAGGGCATCGACCTCACAGAGGTTCCCGGCCTGGAGATCCGCTACCTCGCCTTCAACACCGCCGACCCCTCCGTCAAGGACAAGGCCGTCCGGCAGGCCATGGCCGCCGTCGTCGACCGCGGCGCGCTCATCAACACGGTCTACGGCACCACCGCCCAGCCGCTCTACTCGCTGATCCCCTCCAGCGTCACGGGCCACTCCACCGCCTTCTTCGACAGCTACGGGGAGCCCAGCACCAAGAAGGCCGCGGGCATCCTGAGCAAGGCCGGCATCAAGAAGCCCGTCAAGGTCACCCTCCACTACACGACCGACCACTACGGCTCCGGCACCCAGAAGGAGTTCGAGGCGCTGCGCGACCAGCTCAACGCCACCGGCCTCTTCGACGCCACAGTCCAGGGCTCCGAGTGGTCGACCTTCCGGCCCGCGCAGAAGCGCGGCGACTACGCCGTCTACGGTCTCGGCTGGTTCCCCGACTTCCCCGACCCGGACAACTACGTCGCCCCCTTCCTCGACGCCGACAACTTCCTCAACACCCCCTACGTCAACGAGTCCGTCCGCGACCAGTTGATCCCGCAGTCGCGCCGCTCGGCCGACCGCAACGCCGCAAGCTCCGTCTTCGGTCAGATCCAGAAGATCGTCGCCAAGGACGTTCCCGTCCTGCCGCTCTGGCAGGGCAAGCAGTACGTCGCCGCGCGCGACGATCTGACCGGCGTCGAATGGGCGCTGAACACCTCCTCGGACCTGCTCCTCTGGGAGCTCGGCCGCGGCACCGCCTGACCCCGCAACCAGCTCGGTAACACCGGCCGCGCACGGGCGCGCGCCGGTCTGGCAAGAGATCAAGAGGCACGTTCTGTGAAGCACAACAAGTGGCTGACGGCCCCCCTCGCCGCGGGGCTGTCCGCCGCCCTGCTCAGCGGCTGCGGCACCGAGCAGGGCGACGGCGCCGCGAGCTCCGGTGACAACGTCCGCGTCGGCATGTCCGACGAGGTCCTGGCCACCGACCCCGCCGCCGGCTACGACCCCGGCTCCTGGCTGCTGTTCAACAACGTCTTCCAGTCCCTGCTCAGCTTCCCCAAGGGCAACACCGAGCCCGAGCCGGAAGCCGCCGAGAAGTGCAACTTCGAAGGGGGTAGCAAGGTCTACCGCTGCACCCTCCGCGAGGGTCTGAAGTTCTCCAACGGCAACCCGCTGACCTCGAAGGACGTCAAGTTCTCCTTCGATCGCGCGCTGAAGATCGACGACCCGGCCGGCCCGGCGCCGCTGCTGTCCTCGATCGACTCCATCGAGACCCCGGACGACCTGACCGTCGTCTTCCGGCTCAAGACCCCCGACGCCACCTTCCCGAGCAAGATCGCCTCCGGCGCCGGCTCGATCGTCGACCACCGGGAGTACAGCGAGGACGCGCTGCGCACCGACGGGAAGGCGGTCGGCTCAGGCCCGTACAAGCTGGACTCGATCAGCGACACCGAGGCCGTCTTCTCCGTCAACGGCGAGTACCGGGGCAGCGCCAAGCCGCAGAACAGCGGTGTCACCCTCAAGCTCTACGGCGGCGACCGCGCCGCCCTCTCCAAGGCCCTCACGGACAACGACATCGACGTCGCCTACCGTGGCCTCTCCGCCGACGACATCGCCGCCCTCGAAGCGTCCGCCACCACGGCCGACCAGGGCGTCGAGGTCATCCAGGGCTCTAGCGCCGAGGTCCAGCACCTGGTCTTCAACGTCAAGGACCCGGTCGCCGGCAAGCTCGGCGTCCGCCAGGCCATCGCCCACCTCGTCGACCGCGAGGCGCTCGTCCAGAACGTCTACAAGTCGACCGCGACGCCGCTGTACTCGATCGTCCCGGCCGGTATCGCGGGCCACAACACGGCCTTCTTCGACACCTACGGCAGCCCCGACGCGGCCAAGGCCAAGAAGGCGCTGCGCAAGGCGGGCATCACCGGCAAGGTGAAGCTCACCCTCTGGTCCACGCCGAGCCGTTACGGCCCCTCCACCGACCAGGAGCTCAAGGCGATAGCCGAACAGCTCAACAGCAGCGGCCTGTTCGACGCCGACGTGCAGTCCGTCGAGTTCGAGCAGTACGAGAAGGGCATCGCCGACGGCAAGTACGGCGTGTACGTCAAGGGTTGGGTCCCCGACTACCCCGACGCCGACAACTTCACCGCCCCCTTCTTCGGCCCGGGCAACGTCCTCGGCAACAACTACGACAACGGCACCATCACCGGCAGCCTCCTCCCGAAGACCTCCGCCGCCGCCGACCGCGCCGGCACGACCGGCGACTTCGGGAAGCTCCAGGACCTGGTCGCCGAAGAACTGCCTCTGCTCCCGCTCTGGCAGGGCAAGCAGTACGCGGTCGCCCGCGACGGCATCAACGGCCTCGAGTGGACCCTGGACGCCTCGACCGTCTTCCGCTTCTGGGAGATCAAGAAGGGCTGACCGGCCACCCGGCGGAGCCCGGCGCCACGGTGCACCGTCCCGTGGCGCCGCGCGAAGGGGCCCGGCACGCGTCTCGCGTGCCGGGCCCCTCTCCGTAGGTCTCGTTCCGCCGGCTACTGCGCGCCCGGGCGCACCAGACCGCTCTCGTACGCATACACGGCCGCCTGCACACGGTCACGCAGCCCCAGCTTGGTCAGCACATGGCCCACGTGCGTCTTCACCGTCGTCTCGCTGACGAACAGATCCGCCGCGATCTCCGCGTTCGACAGGCCGCGCGCCACCAGCTTCAGCACCTCGACCTCACGCTCGGTCAGCGTGTTGAGCGTGTCCGGCACCTGCTCGTCGCCCGACGGCAGATGCGCGGAGTACTTGTCGAGCAGACGCCGCGTGATCGAAGGGGCCAGCATCGCCTCACCCGCCGCGACCACCCGGATCGCCTGCACCAGCTCGTTGGCCGGCGCGTCCTTCAGCAGGAAGCCACTGGCCCCCGCCCGCAGCGCCTCCACGACGTACTCGTCCAGATCGAAGGTCGTCAGGACCAGCACCTTCGCCGGTCCGTCCCGGCCCGGACCCGTGATCTGACGGGTCGCCTCCACCCCGTCCATCCGCGGCATCCGGATGTCCATCAGCACCACGTCGGGCTGCAGCGCCCGCACCTGGTCCAGAGCCTGGAGACCGTCCCCGGCCTCGCCGACGACCGCGATGTCCTGCTCCGCCTCCAGAATCATCCGGAAACCGGTACGCAGCAGCGGCTGGTCGTCGACCAACAGGACGCGGATAGCCACGGGAACTCCTTCACGGCGTGGGTGGGACCGGCCCCATTCTGCCCTGCCCCGAATCGTCCGACTCCGGCGGGCGCGCGGAAACGATCTCCCGCCGGATCTCCAGCGGATACACCGGGGGAGTGCCCCCGAACTCGGGGCACACCGCCTGGTGGTCGCACCAGCCGCACAGCTTCGTCGGACGCGGGCGCCACTCACCCGTCTCCGTCGCCAGCCGGATCGCCTCCCACAGGGCGAGCAGCTTCCGCTCCACCCGCAGCAGATCCGCCTCGACCGGGTCGTACGTCAGCACGTCACCGCTGCCCAGGTACACCAGCTGCAGTCGGCGCGGGACGACCAGCTTCAGCCGCCAGATCACCAGCGCGTAGAACTTCATCTGGAACAGCGCGCCTTCGCTGTACTCCGGCCGCGGCGCCTTGCCCGTCTTGTAGTCGACGATCCGCACCTCGCCCGTCGGCGCCACGTCGATCCGGTCGATCACCCCGCGCAGCCGCAGCCCCGACTCCAGCTCCGTCTCCACGAACAGCTCACGCTCCGCCGGCTCCAGCCGCGTCGGATCCTCCAGCGTGAACCACCGCTCCACCAGCTGCTCCGCCTCGCCCAGCCAGCGCGCGAGACGCTCGCCCTCCACGTCCTCCGTGAACAGCTCGCCCAGCTCCGGCTTCGACTCCAGCAGCCGGTCCCACTGCCCCGGGATCAGCGCCTTCGCCCGCGGCGCCGTCCGGTCCACCGCCGGAGCGTCGAAGAGCCGCTCCAGCACCGCGTGCACCAGCGTGCCCCGCGTCGCCGCCTCGCTCGGCTTCTCCGGCAGCCTGTCGATCACCCGGAACCGGTACAGCAGGGGACACTGCATGAAGTCGCTCGCCCGCGAGGGCGACAACGACATGGGTGTCCTGGCCCCCACGGGCGGCTGCTCGCTCGTACTCATGACTCAGACCCTACGACCCGCCACTGACAGCGAGCCGAATACCATCGACGACAGACCCCGTCACGCTGCATGATCGAAGAGTGACGCACGACGGGGGTCGCGCGGAAGGCTACGAGAGGAACCCGTGAACCAGGACGACCAGCGCGGCGAGAACGAGCGGCCGCGGTCCGGCGACGCGGAACCGCCGTCCACCGGGGACTCCCGGACCCGGCGCAGCGAGGAACCCGGCGGAGGGATCCTCATGGGCCGGCCCTTCGGTGTGCCCGTGTACGTCGCCCCCAGCTGGTTCCTCGTCGCCGCCCTCATCACCTGGGTATTCGGCGACCAGATCGAACGCGTCCTGCCCGAGCTGGGCGCCGCCCGCTATCTCGTCTCCCTCTTCTTCGCCATCGCCTTCTACGCCTCGGTCCTCGTCCACGAACTGGCCCACACGATCGCCGCGCTCCGCT